>CAZQXE010000001.1:0-34599 GCA_964597115.1 uncultured Pirellulales bacterium
TCTAATATTGTCCAGCGCCAGAGCAGCCGGGGTGCACAAGTATACTGCAATCATAATAATAACAAACAATGGCAATCTTTTTTGCGTGATTCACTCCCTTAAAAAAGTACGCAGTCCTAATCACGATTTTTTAGCACCAAAGCTTTTTTGGGCGTACTTTACATTAAGACATTTACGACTGGTTCTTCCGTGACGCATATATTTAAACCCTGCTTTTATCACTTCCACTGACTAAAATACGTTAGTTATGATATGTGAATCAAACAAAAAAATGCTTTTTTTTGATTTTTTTCACTGGTGGCGTAAGCATAATGCACAGAAAGAACGCCTTTTTTAAAAAGTGAAAGCGACGAACCTTTGATTCACAGTTTTCTTTAACATTTATCTTATCTTTATATGAACAGATTTTAAGAACATATCTTGGAAAAGGAGTCCTCAGCGGCCTTGCATCGCGAACTTATCGGTCGTTTTGATTTATAGTCTCGTGATATGAACAGGTCGTTGAGAATGGGTCCGAGTTTCGTCCTATAAAACCAGCGATTAATTTTGAATATGTACCTTTCTTAAAGCTATGTTCTTTATTAGCCGATACTTATGATTTAAGGAGACTGTCGGTCGATTCGTACCGAACAAATTTGAGTATCGGTTCAACTGGTGCGAAAATGGCCGTTCATAAAAGTTTCTGCAAAAAAGGTTGCGTATAGAAATTAGGTCGTGCATGTTTTTCCTGCGCTGCCGACGGGGACGGAGTCCAGGCAAATTCGCCATTGACAACTTATTGATGATTGTTACTCTGTGCGAATATATGGTTCTCCCGTGGAGTTTATATGAGAGTATTAGTTACAGGTGGTGCAGGTTTTATCGGGTCTCACTTGGCGGAACAACTGCTCGAAAATGGTGATAAAGTAGTCATCATCGATAATCTCAGCACCGGCAGTCTTAATAATATCGAAAGCTTCAAAGATCATCGCCGACTTGACTTTGTCGCCGGTGACATACGCAACGCTGAATTGATAGAGCCTTTGGTGGAACAAAGCGATGTTATCTTTCATCTGGCTGCGGCAGTTGGAGTCAGGCTGATAGCCGAGGACCCGGTGCATACGATAAAGACCAATATTGGCGGCACGGAAACTGTGCTGGACATAGTCAACAAATTCGGCAAGAAAATCCTGATTGCTTCAACCAGTGAGGTTTACGGCAAGAGCGAAGCGATCCCGTTTCGTGAAGAAGACGATATCGTTCTCGGCAGCACAAGTTTATCACGATGGTCTTATGCTTGCAGCAAGGCGATAGATGAGTTTTTGGGGCTGGCCTTTAATCGACAATATGGATTGGGCGTGGTAATAGGCAGGTTCTTTAATACTATCGGACCAAGGCAAACAGGCCAGTACGGGATGGTGGTACCTCGATTCGTCCAGAGAGCCTTAAGGAATGAGCCGGTTCTGATATACGGAACGGGTAAACAGACACGATGCTTTTGCTGTGTGTTCGACCTAGTCGAGGCGATTATCAATTTGATGAATTGTGAGCAGGCGGCAGGTAAAGTGTACAACATTGGTTCGAGAGAAGAGATTGCGATCGAAGAGCTTGCTGATAAAATTATTGAGATGACAGGCAGTAAAAGTAGCAAGCAATTTGTGCCCTATGAAGTTGCTTACGGAAGGCCTATTGAGGATATGATGCGGCGGGTGCCGTCGCTGGAGCGAATAGAAAAAACAATCGGCTGGAAATCCAGGACCAGCCTGGACGAAACGTTACAGGCAATTATCGAAAGCGAAAAGCTAAAACAATAATTTAGAATTAATATCTTATTTGTAGATCGGCATAACGTGACATTGCGGCAGCAAAAAGATTGCCCTGCCCATCCATGAAAAAAGTCGGGACATTATGAAGAAGGCACTAATCACCGGCATTACAGGACAGGACGGATCATACCTTGCAGAACTGTTATTGGAAAAAGGTTATCAGCTCTGGGGTATTATGCGGCGAAGTTCGTCGTTTCATACCGGCAGGATCGACCATCTGTACAAAGACCCGCACGAACAGCCACGACTTAGACTGATTTACGGAGATTTAACCGACGGCAACAATCTGTCAACAATCATAAACGATATTAAGCCCGATGAGGTTTATAACCTGGGAGCACAAAGCCACGTACGGGTAAGTTTCGATACGCCTGTATACACGGTCGACACGGACGCGCTTGGGACCCTTCGGCTGCTTGAGGCAATACGCTCGAGCAAAAAGCCGGCAAAGTTCTATCAGGCCTCCAGCAGTGAAATGTACGGTAAGGTACTCGAAGCACCGCAAACAGAAGAAACGCCGTTTTATCCAAGAAGTCCGTATGGCTGTGCGAAGGTTTACAGCTTCTGGCAGACGGTGAATTATCGAGAAGCTTATGACTTGTTCGCATGTAATGGGATTTTGTTTAATCACGAATCGCCCAGGCGAGGCGAAACATTTGTTACGAGAAAAATTACACGAGCAGCTGCGCGAATCAAACTGGGCTTACAGGACAAACTTTATCTTGGCAATATGGATGCTAAACGAGACTGGGGTTTTGCGGGCGATTATGTCGAGGCAATGTGGCTTATGCTCCAGCAGGACAAACCGGATGATTATGTTGTGGCCACGGGAGAAAGCCATTCGGTCAGAGAATTTGTAGCGGAGGTTTTTAATTATCTTGACCTTGATTGGCAAAAGTATGTCGAAATCGATCCACGGTATTTCAGACCGAGCGAAGTGGACTATCTGGAGGGCGATGCGAGCAAAGCGAGGAAGCTCCTCAAGTGGAAACCAAAAGTGACATTTCAGGAGCTTGCAAGAATGATGACCGATGCTGACATGAAAATCGCTGAACGTGAGAAAATTATAGAAGATCATCAGAAAATATAACAATGAGTACTTTTTTTAAGAACAAACGAATTGTTGTTACGGGCGGGGCCGGTTTTTTAGGCAGCTACATAATAGAGGGGCTTAAAGGACACGGATGTAAAAATGTTCTTGTGCCGAAGAGAGAAAACTACGACTTGGTCAAAATGGATGACATCAATCGGATGTACGAGGATATGATGCCGGATATTGTTATACACCTGGCAGCGGTTGTGGGAGGCATCGGTGCCAACCGCGCTCATCCGGGTGAGTTCTTCTATAAAAATTTGATGATGGGTGTACAGCTCATCGAGCAGGGCAGACTACGAAACATCGAGAAGTTCGTTGCGATTGGGACTGTATGTGCGTATCCGAAATTTACGCCGGTGCCGTTTAAGGAAAAGGACATTTGGGATGGGTATCCGGAAGAAACCAATGCTCCATACGGTTTGGCCAAGAAGATGCAGCTTGTTCAGTCGCAGTCTTACAGAGCGGAATATGGCTTTAATTCGATTTTTATGCTCCTGGTAAATCTTTATGGTCCGAGCGATAATTTTAATCCGGACAGCAGTCACGTTATACCGGCATTGATAAAAAAATGCGTCGATGCCATTGACAGCGGCGCCGACCATATCGACTGCTGGGGGACAGGTAATGTCTCCCGCGAGTTTATTTACGCAGCCGATGCTGCCGAAGGGATTTTATTGGCGACGGAACACTACAACAGCTCCGAACCGGTCAATATCGGGGCCGGATTTGAAATAACAATAAAGGGGCTTACCGAGAAGATTGTAAAGCTTACCGGCTTTACGGGTGAAATTCGCTGGGACAGTTCTAAGCCGGACGGTCAGCCGAGGCGATGTCTGGATGTCTCAAGAGCGAAGGAATATTTTGGCTTTGAGGCCAAGACTGATTTCGATGAAGGACTCAGGGCAACAATCGAGTGGTATGTAGCAAATCGTAAAAGCCTGTAAGCTCTATGGCCAAATCGACGTTGGTGTTTTGGAAGTAGGGCGGGCAGAGGTACTTGACAGTACATTCGTGATAAAAGCTGGACAAAAATTAACTCGGTGGTATGTTGCGGTTCTTTGCGGTGCTCTCGTCCTTTATGCTGTAAGTTGTGCTCCGGGTGCCTTGTGGCAGGACAGCGGACTGATTCAGTACCGTATCTGGCATAGTGACATCGAAGGTTTCCTTGGCCTTGCTATTGCTCATCCACTGTTTTACATATTGGCTATCGGTGTAAAGTATATACCGCTGGGTGAATTTGCTCACAGGGTCAATCTGGTCTCGGCGATTGCGGGGGCGATTGCGGTCGCAAATATGTTTTTGCTCGTGCGTCTGTGGCTTGGCAGGAACTTTCCAGCAGTGATCGCGGCTATCACTTTCGCCGTTTCCCATACGTTCTGGCGTCACGCAAGCATTATCGAAACATATACACTGTGGACAGCTCTGTTTCTTGCTGAACTGATAGTATTGCTTCAATACATCAGAACCAATAGGGTGGGCTATTTGTACTGGCTCGGATTACTTAACGGACTTGCAATTGCTGTTCACATGCTCGCCTTGATACCGCTCCTGTGCTATGCCGTATTTGTTGTTGTTCTGTTTGCCAAAAAAAATATTCGTATCAGAAACCTGGCGATTATCGTTTTACTTTGGATTTTCGGAGCATTACCCTACGAGTATTTGATTATTACAAACATCGTACAAACCGGCGATGTCACAGGCACTCTGGCCTCCGCAGCCTTTGGAAATCGCTGGCAGGGAGCAGTACTGAATACTTCTTTGTCAATGCAAATCGTGAAAGAAAACTTTCTGTATATTTTACTTAATTTCCCGACACCAAACATCCTGTTATTTTTTGCCGGCTGCTTCGGACTGTTCAAGATTCCAATAAGACGAGGTTTTAGAAATGTTATACTGGGTCTGATCGTATTGTTCTTTGTTTTCGCTTTCCGTTATACGGTGTCCGACAGATATGCCTTCTTCATTCCGTTCTATTTTATGGTTTCGATCCTTATTGGTCTTGGAACGTATCTTTCGCAGGAGCGGATAAATCATAAACTTTTTGTGCCTTTGGTTTTGTTCTTCAGCCTGTTGCCTGTTGGTGTGTACGCGATTGCTCCGACGCTGGCCAAAAAGGCACAGCTCAACATTGGCACAAGAGACGAAATACCTTACCGAGACGATTACACATACTTTCTGAAGCCTTGGAAGACCGGATACAAAGGGGCGGAACAATTCGCCGATGAGGCATTGAGTGTCGTGGATAATAATGCCATTATTTACGCCGACATAACCACCGTTGTTCCCCTTTTACACGCGCAGGAAGTTAAAGGGAAACGCCCGGACGTGAAGATTGTCTCCGGTACCGTTAACAGTAAAGATTCACCGGGGTTTGACGAGCAAACTATCGGGAAGCTAATGCAGGACAGGTCTGTATATGTTGTTTCGCGGATGGATGAATACTGTCCAGCGTTTGTGCTTGATAATTATGAACTGGAGCGAGCCGGTGTTCTGTGGCGATTAGTGAATCGTCAAAAGAACGGTAAATAGATTATTCTGCTACATTTGACCCAAGGGCAATAGAAAAAACGCAATGAGCGAACAGCCTATCACAACACCGAAAAGGTTGGTTTATAACACATTTTTCAACGTAGCTTTGTTGGTAAGTAATGCCATTGTCGGATTCTTTCTGATACGTTTCTTTCTAGGCTGGCTCGGCGAGGCCCGGTTTGGAATATGGCTGCTAATTGGCGGCTCTATGTTTCGCTATGCTCCTCTGCTGAATATGGGCCTGAACAGCTCTATAAACTGGTACATTCCGACGTACCTTGTGGAAAAGAACAGGCAGGGGATCCGGCGTGTAATCAGCACGTCATTTTTCACTTTCTCGATTCTGGCGTTAATGCTTGCCGCGGCGTCCTTGGCGATATACTACAATGTCGGCTCATGGTTTGCTATCAATGCTGATCTGGTTCCTGTTGCCGAGACGCTCGTTCTAATAGTGGGATTCTGTTTTGCACTGGCAATGCCTCTGCAGCTATGCACTGCGGCACTAAGCGGGTTGCAACGATACGACATCATCAGTTTGGCTATGATTTTCGCTTTGCTGCTGCGAACGATAATACTGGTCGTGCTACTGTCACATGGTTACGGTCTGCTGACAATGGGACTGGCATTCGGCCTAAGCGAGATAACCGTGAGGATATTGCACTTTTACTATGCGAAAAAACTATTGCCGCAAATGTCATTATCTCTGGCGCACATAGATTTTGGGCTCCTGCGACAGATGCTGGCTTATGGAATAAACACTTTCCTATATGCTATGGGAGCCGTGCTGATTTACCACGCGAGCAATATAATCATTGGTATTTTCATAGGAGTTGAAGAGATAAGCCAATTCGCGACCGCAAGCGCCGGAGTTTTATTGTTGTCACAACTGCTGCACGCTTTCACGGCGGCAATAAAGCCGGCTGTCAGTGATCTCGATGCCAGAGACGATTCAGCAGCCGTCAAGAAATTAGCATTTCTTACACAAAAATACAGCCTTTTACTGATTATTCCCGCTGGGTGTTTCTTTGTTGCGATGGGCAGAGAGTTCCTGCAGATGTGGGTCGGTGACATTTTTCAGGACCCTGCTGTAATTAATACTATGGGGACTATTTTGAGCATCCTGGTTGTCGGGCACTGCTTGAGGTTGGCGCAGCACAGCAATTTTATCGTGCTTGTAGGCCGGGGACAACATAAGATTTTTGGTGTCTTGACAGCGTTAACAGCCCTACTTTGTATCTCGGGCTCGGTTGTCTCGGTTACAGTATTTAATTGGGGATTGCTCGGCATAGCCTGGACGAACTTCCTGCCGATAGCGTTAATATCCGGCACGATTCTACCAATATACTTCAATCGAAAAATGAATATTTCCATGCAGGAAACAATCCGCAATGTATGGCAGCCCGCCTTGTTAGGTTCATTACCGGTTGTCCTTATGATAAGCGTATGGAAATACTTGGCTCCGCCGGATTCCTGGCTTGAGATTGTTGGTGCAATAGTTGCTGCAATAGCCATGACGATTATTTGCGGCTGGTTCTTAAGTCTCAAGGATGTTGAGCGGAAACGTTTTATCCGTATTGCTCTGCGAAAGTAAACCAGTGGCCAGGATTAGTTACAGAGACTCTCACAAATATGCAGGCAAAGGCGCTGAGTACGAGCAGTACTATCAGACGCAGGCGTGGGAGAGATTTCTTTGGTCGCGTGAGCAGGAAATTACCCTGAGGATTCTGGACAAACACTTAGCGGACAGGGACGTCCATCTGCTTGACTTCGCGTGCGGGACAGGACGGATAACAAGTCTTTTAGAGAATCGCGTGAAAAGCTCTACGGGCGTTGACGTATCCGGTTCCATGCTGGCAATCGCCAGAGAAAAGCTCAAACGTACGGAAATAATCGAGGCGGATATAACTTCTGAAAATGTTTTAAAGCCAAGGAAATTCAACCTGATAACCGCGTTTCGTTTTTTTCTCAACGCCGAACCACATCTGCGCCTTGCAGCAATTGAGGCCCTTACAGAATTGTTAGCAGATGATGGTTATTTTGTATTTAACAATCACCATAATCTCGGTTCACCCTGGATTAAACTTCTGGATGTGTGTCATCGACACCGGAATACAAATGGCATATTCAATGTTATGAGTATATACCAGATGAAAAAACTTGCCGAAGCAGTGGGACTGGAGATAGTCGAGATTTATCCGATAGGATTTTTCCACCCGCCGAAGATTCCGGTCTCGTATCGGCTGAATCGTGCAATAGATAATGTGGCCTGCAGGTTTAAATTCCTGAGCAGGTTTTCAGAAAGCCCAATCGCTGTGTGCCGGCGAAGTAAGAATCAAAACAGTAACATCTCTGCTTCGAAAGAGTGATTAATGGAGCTAATTGGTGACATTATCCGAAAAACCGGGGAGCCGGACGTGTTGGTTGTGGAAGCGGCCAAAGCATCCCGGGCATTCGAGATTGGCAGAGACAGCGGCCTTTTTTATGTCCCTAAAGTACTCAACTTCGATGCCGATGCCGGAGTGCTTGATTTCGAAAAAATAAGTGACTTGGCCACATTACTCGATTTGGCAATCCGAAAAGATCAGCGATTATTTGGGCTTTTAAGAAAAACCGGACAGGTATTAGCAATCATTCACAGGCAATTAACTTTACCTGGCGAAATGAGACATGAGTTGATGCCGGAATGGATGGATCCATCTGGCGAGAATGTTTTTATTCACGGCGATTTTGCGACTATAAATGTGTGTTTCCATGAACCGTCGGACTCGCTCGTCATACTGGACTGGTCGGCCGCTCCGCTGATTGGAAGAATTCCGACTTTTGGCAGCCGGTACTTCGATATTCTTTGGTTTACGAACTGCATGTTCGGCGGTGTGCCTTATAAAAGAATATTTAGCTGGGATGCGGAGGGGATGGCCGACGCATTCCTGAAAGGATACGCAGGAGAGGCTTCCGTGGAGAAGCTAAACGAGCTGCAGGATTACCTGCCGAAGATATGCCAATTGCAGAAAAAGAACATTCGGTATCTTGCGGGACGACATAGTTCGCCTTTGGGGACCGCTGCGTACATTTTCTCTCAATTGATTATGTATCCACGGTTATGCTCATTCCTGCGTAAGTATGAACTCTAACGAAGATATTCCGCGTCCGATATTTCCAGTTACAAAATGCAATAAAATAATACGTTTTGTTTTCTCTTATCTGCTTTTATTCCTGTGATATAGTGCCGATATTATTGTGTAGGCCGAAAAATACATCAGCATGGCTTTCCATAAATATCAAGACGGTTAGCCATTATGTTGAGTGATAGATTCGACACCTTTAATTGCTCCTGGTTGGAGGTTGATCTTCATTATGTATATGTATGATGAATATGAAGACCAAATGGAAGAAGAGGAATTTCTTTACGAGCAATATGAGCGAACTTCCGATATTCAACTGCCGCCGGTGATAAACATCCTGCTTTTTGCGACCTGGATCGTGATTGCCCTGATCGGATTCGGTGTAATATTTCTTGGTAAAAATGCGGTTGCTGGTGCAGTAATCATAGCCGTGCCGACGTGCATCGGCATGGTAATAAAACCGACATTTGCCCTTTGTATTTTGATGCTTGTGCTGCCGACGGGAGCCGGTGTGGGTTTCAGAGAAGCCTTCAGCCTCAACAGGGGAATTGGCATCGCACTTGCGGTCACTTTTGTCATGAACCTGATGATAACCCGTCCGAGGCTGCGTATTGGCAACAAGGCTTTATGGGTGATTTTCATATACACGATCTGGATATCTCTTGTCTCGCTGACAGGCTCTTATCTGCGCCTTGAATTAATTCGTGCCTTCACCCAGTTCCAGCTCCTTATGCTTATTTTTATCGTATATTGGATACTCGAAACAAACGGCGAAAACACTTTTCGCTGGGCATTGCGGTCATACGTAGTCGGGACGTTAGGTTCGATCACACTGGCATTTATGACCGGTGCAGCAATGAGAGCGGTGGAAGCAGCGCCTGAACAAAGATACGCCGCCACGCTCGGTGAAACAACCGATGCGAATATGCTGGCCGCGCTGACGGCGATAGCGTTTTTGGCTGCAATCTATCTGTTTGCTCGTGACAAAAACATATTCTGGCGCATACTGTACATGGTTGCGATGCTGTTTTTGCCTGTCATGCTGTTGAAAATTGGGTCCCGCGGCGCTTTGGTCGCACTGGCGTTTACAATGCTCTCTCCGTTGTTGTTCGTCAGGCAAGTCATGCGCAAGCCGGCTTTGGCGGCGCTGTTGCTTGTTGCTATTCTGATAGCTTCGGCCTCGGTCGGGCTAATAGTCAGAAACAGGGGGTTGGAAGCAGGAGTCACGGCACGACTGACAGATGTCCATCGTGCCAAAGATGCTCTTGATTATAGAATGACAGTTTCAATGCAGGCGGTCAAATCTGCAACGGTGAATCCGATGGGGACGACCTATTACGGTTGGTTTGCGAGGACGGGCCTACGGCACCTGCCGCACAGTGACTTCTTTTTGGCTCTGGGACTTTATGGAATACCCGCCGGTTTCCTCTTTGCTTTTTTCATAATTCTGATAATGTTAACCGTTAAGCGTATTCCGCTCGGATTGGAAAAATTATACGCAAGAGCGGTTTTAACGTTCCTGTTAGTAATGGGACTGAACGTGGGACAGCTATATCAAAAACATTTCTGGGTATTCCTTGGTTTCGTAATGGCAAGCGAACGGACCGCCGAATTCTTTGCCACTGAAACGAGTGACCTGACTCCTTATATGGAATACGAAGAAGATTTACTGCTGCAGCATCAAATGACCTGAACAAAAGGAATTCAATAAAGTGCCGACAATTTCACATCTACCGGCAGGAAAAGAAAGGATCGGCGTTTGCAAATGCACATAGCGATGGTGACAGCTTTTCCCGAAAGCCCGCACAGCATCGATGGAGGTGTGGCCGGCGTATCGAGATATCTCGTTGAAGAGCTTCAGAAACAGCCGGACGTTAAACTTACCGTCGTGGTTCCCAAAGGCAATATCGGAGAAACCGTCTGCGAAAAATGGGAAAATTTCAACGTCCACAAGGTCGGCAAACGGGGATTTTGGAGTTTTCTACCCGGCACGGTCTACGACATTTTCGCGGGCAGACGACAGATAAGGTCTATTTTGGAACAATTGAATCCTGATATTGTGCATTTTCAGGGCGTTACGTTTTTTGCCGCGAATTGTAAGCAGCCGAACATTCTTACGATACACGGCATTGCAGAGCAAGATGCGATCTGGGACAGTCGATGGGGTATCCTGCGATGGCTCAAGTGGCTGCTTTTAAAATTGACCGAAGAGCACGGGCGTCACCGGGTCCCTAACATTATCTTAATAAGCGAATACACAAAAAAGTTTCTACCCGAAAAGAACAGGAATCAGAGAACATGGTTTATTGACAACCCTGTTGCGGATTCCTATTTTGATGTCAGGCGTCAAATGGAGCCGGGTAGGATATTTTGCTGCAGCAGGCTCAGGCCGTTGAAGAATATCCTTGGGATGATAAAGGCGTTCACTCTTATCGCTCAGGATTTTCCCAATGCGAGTCTTAGGATCGCCGGTGCTGCTGATTCCGCCGCTTATTTTCAAGCGTGCAAGAAAGAAATAAAAACTGACAACCTGGAAAACAACGTGCACCTGCTCGGAAACATCAGCATTAAAGACGTGCAATCTGAGTTGTCGAAAGCAAATTGCCTGGCTATACCGTCGTTTCAGGAAAACGCGCCGCTCACCATTGCCGAGGCGATGGCCGCTGGTGTGCCCGTCGTCGCAGCGAAAGTGGGTGGCATTCCAGAGATGGTCAAACACGAAAAGACCGGACTTTTAATCGATCCTTACGACACAAAGAACATCTGCGAAGCTGTTTCGAGAATTCTGTCGGACGAGTCTCTTACTCGCTCTATGGGGCATAACGCAAGGGAGGTCGCCAGGAAAAGATTTGCGGCCTCGGTTGTCGCTTATAAAACCTTGCAGGTATACCGTGAAGTACTGAAGGAGCCCTTATAAACAGGTGGTATAGAATATGCGAATATGCTTTATCTCTCTCGGCACCTTCACACACATAGGACCGTACCTCGACTATTTCAAGGAGGCCGGGCACGATGTACACTTTGTTTCATTGTCACCGAGTCCGGAGCGAGCGGTACCGACCCACAACGTAGGATTAGGCAAAAATTATTCCGTCAGCGAGGGAAAGTGGAAATATCCGATAAGCATGATAAGGGCAAGAAGATTGATTAAGAAATTAAAACCGGACATTGTGCACGCACACTATGTCACCAGCGCCGGGCTGACGGCAATGGTCTGCGGTTTTCACCCTGCGATTGTAACAGTACACGGAAGCGACCTGACGACCAGAATTAAATCAAGGATATGGAGACTATTATTAAAAAGGATATTCGAGTTTTCCGATTGTATCAATACTGTTTCAAAAGATCTTCAAAGCATGGTTTTGAGCCTGGGTATCAACCCGGATAAAATTGAAACATTTACACTCGGTATCGACACCGATAAGTTTGCATTTGTCACCCGACCGGAAATCTCTCGGTCCGGAGTGTTAAAATTAATATGTACCAGACGTTTAGAGCCGGTGTTCGACCATCGTACTATAATCCGGGCACTCGCATTACTTAAAAAAAACGGACTCGAGTTTCAGATGACTTTTATTGGAGATGGTTCTTTGCTCGATGAATTAACACAACAGGTTAAAGATGCCGGGCTGGACGATAGTGTGAATTTTTTAGGCAGAGTGCATAATGACAATCTGCCGGAGGTGTTTGGCCGGCATGACGTTTACCTTTCTGCTTCGCTGTGGGATGGAGCGAGCCTGTCTTTGTTGGAGGCTATGGCAACGGGCTTATTTCCGGTTGTTTCGGATATAAAGGCAAATTCAGCCTGGCTAAAACACAATGTTGACGGCTTGCTGCATAAAGTTGGTGATGCAGAAGACCTGGCAAACAATATCCTGCATCTTCGTGACCACCCACAGCTTCTAACAGATGCCGCAGAAGGTAATCGAAAAAGAGTCATTGAATCAGGGGACAGGAATACTAATATGAAACATCTGGAAAGAGTTTACGTAGAACTGATTAAAAAACGGAGGTAGAACATGTTAAGAAAAATAACGATAATTGCCATTTTGCTTTTTTGGTGCTGTGATTCGTTTGCGGCAACCTACTGGATCGCTCCCGAAGGCAGATTGTCAGGGAAAGGTTCGGAATTTGATCCCTTCTCATGCATTGAAGACGCTCTTGCACGAGCCGGCGGGGGTAATACTTTCATATTCAAGCCCGGAGAATATATTGGGATTCAGATAACGCTTTCTCCCGAACATTCGGGTACATCACAAAATCCCACCGTTCTTCAATCACAACGTAAGTATGAAGCGGTTCTGCATGGCTCACCGTTTCATAACATTTATGTCAAAGAAGGCTGTAAATGGGTAATAATAGACGGTTTTGAAAGCAGCGGAGCCAGATATACGGGTATCAAATCGAATGCAGATTATACCGTGATAAGAAACTGTCGCATCCATAATAATGCCCTTCAGGGAATCGAGGCACACAATGTTTACGGGACGGTAATCGAGAACAATATTATCGAATACAATGGTGAGCATCTGCAGTTCGACCATGGAATGTATGTCAACGGCGAAAATTTGACTATTCGTAACAACATCGTCAGATTCAACTCAGGTTGGGGTATACACTTGTATCCGGAAATTGCTGACAGTAGAATCGAAAACAATCTTGTTTACGGAAATAACAGGTGGGGCGTTTGTTTATATTCGAAGCCCGGAATCGGCTCTAATACAATCGTTAACAACACGATCGTTCTCAATGGCGGCGGCATAGCTGTGAAAAACGGTCAAGACGAAATCATTGCCAATAACATTATCGTCAACAATACTATGTGGAAGTTCGAGAAAAGCGAACCGATTCAGAATCTAAGCGGCGGTAACTTTCGCGACAGCAACGTTGTGGTTGACTACAATCTTTGCTTCCCGTCATATAAAAGAGCTGGTCCGCATGGGATATTCGCGGACCCGCGGTTCCTGGATGCATCGAAAGGCACATTCTATCTGACGAACGGCAGTCCCGCTGTTGGAATGGGTTCTCAAGAGTATGCTCCCATAAGGGATTTCTTCGATCGGACGCTGCCAAAGGACAAGGCCCCGGATATGGGGTGTTTTCCTTACGAATCTTCCCTGCTGTCGTCTCAGGCTCGGAAGGATTGGTATTATAAGTGGCCCTTCCTCTACAAGGGCAAAAACAACGCCATGCCGGACTTGTGGAAGCTGCCTAAATCGGACAGCTCAGACACCGGCTACAAATATAAATAACTGTTCATAAATGATGCGGGCAGATACAAGTTATCCTGTTCGAGCTAAGCAACGGAGACGTAAATGAAAATAGCCATATTCGGAATGGGTTACGTGGGAGTCGTCAGTGGAGCGTGCCTTCTTCGAGACGGCCACGAGGTTGTCGGAGTGGACACGGTCGCTTCCAAAGTGACAGATTTGGCACAGGGACGGTCTCCCATCCAGGAATCCGGTGTAGCCGAGATGCTCGAAGAAGGTTACAAGGCCGGTCGACTGACAGCGACAACCGAAGCTCGCGAAGCCCTGACAGACTGTGATATGGCCTGGATTTGTGTGGGGACTCCGTCGGAGCCGGACGGCGAGATAAACCTTTCAGCCGTGGAGACTGTTGTCGGCCAGATTGGAAAAGCTCTTTCGTGCTCGAAGGACCACCCGCTTGTCGTGCTTCGAAGTACATGTCTGCCTGGGACCACGGCCAATCGTGTTATTCCTCTTTTGGAAAAGGAATCCGGTTTGACGGTTGGCAAAGATGTGCATGTTGTGTTCCACCCTGAATTTATGAGGGAAGGGACAGCGATAGAGGATTTCGACAAGCCACCGAAAATTGTCGTTGGTGAAGAGCATCCGGGAGCGGGCGATATGCTCTTAAAGTTATATGAAAAATACGATGCTCCTCGTTTTCGTCTGGGGCTGACCGAAGCTGAAATGGTCAAGTACTGTGATAACCTTTTGCACGCCCTAAAGATTACATTTGCAAACGAAATCGCGGCAATTTCAAAGTCCGCAGGAGTCGATGCCCGTCGTGTAGCCGAGGTTTACTGCGCAGATACCAAGCTTAATATCAGCCCGCGTTACCTGCGCCCGGGCTTTGCCTTTGGTGGCTCCTGTCTGCCGAAAGACCTTCGGGCAATTCTGCGGTTCGCTTCGCTCAAATCTCTGCGACTTGAGATGCTGCAAAGTTTGCTCCAGAGCAATGAGATTCAGATTCAAGACCTTCTCCAGCGAGTATTGGAATATAGACCGAACACAGTAGGAATAGTCGGCTTGGCTTTCAAACCAAATACGGATGATATGCGAGAAAGTCCCTATGTTAAAGTGGCCAAAGCACTCATCGGCGAGGGAATAAAATTAAAAATCTACGATCCGGTTGTACAGCCGGAAAAACTTATTGGAAGTAACAAGGAACAGGTTCAAAAGGCACTGCGGCATCTGGAGGAACTGCTTGTCGGCTCTATAAAAGAACTCTCCGCAGCCGACTTGGTTATTGTGAACCATCCGGTGGTAGACGCCGATTGTGTTAATAGCTGGCTCAATTCCGGAATCCGCGTGCTGGATGTTGTTGGTATTGTGGGTGTAGATCGACATACCGATGGTTACGAAGGCATCTATTGGTGAGGCTTAAACGTGCGCATTCTCTACCTACATCAATATTTCGCGACGCGTAAAGGGATGACAGGGACACGGTCCTACGAATTTGCCCGTTACCTGGTGGGAAAAGGTCACCACGTTACAATGATAACTTCGGGGCTGGCGAATCCGGAGTTCGCGGTGCCGAAAGGTAAACAATATACCGAGTTCGAGACCGAAGGGATTAGCGTTGTTTCCATCGCCGCAGCTTATAATGATCCATATGTCGGCACCGGCATGAGCGGCTGGCGACGTATGTTGAAGTTCTATCATTTTGCACGATTAGCCAAACGTATCGGCAGAAAACTTAGCAAGCCGGACCTTGTCTTTGCCACACATACGCCGTTGACTATTGGCTTGGCCGGTGCTGATTTGGGCCGATATTTTAACGTTCCATTTGTCTTTGAGGTTCGCGATCTCTGGCCGGAGGCGCTGGTCAACGTGGGAGCTTTGAAAAATTTTCTGGGAATATGGTGGTTGCGACGGATGGCAAAGAAGATATACGCCGAGGCAAAACATATCGTAGCTCTTTCGCCGGGTATGAAAGATGGAATCATTCGAGCAGGTGTGTCGGCCGAGAAGGTAACCGTAATACCGAACGCCAGTGACATAGACCTTTTTCATCCGGATGTCGATGGTTCGGCTGCACGTACACGGCTTGGATTGGCAGATAAATTCGCGACGATCTACTTTGGGGCAATGGGAATGGCAAACGGTCTCGAGTATGCCATCGAAGCGGCGAAAATCCTGGCTGAACGTGGCAAAGACCACATTGTATTGGTGCTGCATGGCAGCGGTGGAAAACGAGCCGAACTTCAAAAGATGTCACGTCAATATAAACTGACGAACGTAGTCTTCAGTGATTTGGTGCCTGACAAGGCCGAAGTCGCTCGTATTGTCGCCGGGTGCCAGGCGTGTATGATTATCTATCGGGCTGCCAAAGAGCATACTTGGTCTCCCAATAAAATGTTCGACGCTTTAGCTGCTGGCAAGCCGGTGTTAATTAATGTACCGGGCTGGCTGGGCGAGACGATCGAGAACAACAATTGCGGCAGATGCATCGATTCGCATCGTCCACAGGCACTGGCGGACGCTCTTGAGGAGCTGGCAGCTAATCCGGAATTATGCCGGGAAATGGGTAAGAATGCCCGCGCATTGGCTGAGCGTGAATTTGCACGAGATAAATTAGCTGAGCGTATCGAAAACGTCCTGCTGGACACCGTCAAAAATACCCAGGTAGAAAACGACAGGCCGGTTCAGAAACTATCAGTGTCGCAAGCTACTTCGGATTGATCCTTTTATCGATTATTCTTCTTTATGACTCAAGCAACTCTTCCAATGGTTAGTGTAATTGCGCCTTGTCGCAATGAAGCAGCTTTTATAGAGAAAGCTATAAAGACGATTCTGCATAGCGATTATCCCGCGGAATTGATTGAGCTGCTGGTTGTCGATGGGCTGAGCACCGACGGCACAAGAGACATCATCCAGAAAATGGCTGAACAGGACAATCGTATCAAGCTGCTTGATAATCCTCAAAGAATCGTTCCGGCAGCGATGAACATCGGCATAAAGGCTTCTCGCGGAGAGTATATTATAAGGATTGATTGTCACTCAACATTTGCGCCCGACTACGTGTCCAAATGTATAGAGGTTTCGCAAAAGACTGGCGCTGACAATGTCGGCGGTTATATCGAGACTCTGCCGGGCGACGACACTGCCGTTGCCAGGGCAATCGCCAAAGCGACGAGCAATAGATTCGGGATCGGCAATTCTATGTTTAGATTGAGCGGATCCGAACGGGAAGTCGACACTGTACCTTTCGGAACATTTAGGCGAAACCTTTTCGATAAGATCGGCTTATACGACCTGAGACTGGTACGCAATCAGGACATTGAGCTCAATGCAAGAATTCGCAAAGCAGGTGGTCGCATTATTATTTCTCCTGAAATTAAACTCGGCTACTACAATCGTGCCACTTTCCGTGGCTTATGGCAACAGTCGTTTAATAATGCCCTCTGGAATCCTTACACGTTCTTGCTGGCAGGTGGGGGACCGTCGATAAGGCACTTTATCCCACTGATTTTCATTTTGGGTCTTATTGCTCTTATCGGCGGAACATTTTTCTTATGGCCTGTTAAATGGATGTTACTGGGCTACATTTTGTTTTATCTGGCGGTCGCTTGTTACTTTTCCATGCAAAGCGCCCGGCAAATAAACGTGTCCGCCCTTTTAGTTCTATGGTCATTCGTAACGTTGCACATAGCATACGGTCTCGGCACGTTGTGGTCGATCATAACAATACCATTCAAGTTTACTCTTAAAAAATGAGTTGATATGCAGATGAGCGAATCCATTTATACATCCGCTCATTTTCGGATTGCGCCGCGAAGGCCTTCCATTTTCAGGTAGCCCTGCTTTACGACAACTATCGCCGAAACGACAAACACAGCGATGTATACAACCAGGGCATATCTGGTTCTTATCTGACTCATAATAATGCCAATCAAGGCATACATCCCGGCCAGAGCGTAGCAAATCGCTACTGTTTTTTTAAGCGTTATGCCTCTGTCAACCATCTGGTCGTATATATGGCCTCGGTCGGAAACGAACAACGGGCGTCTGTTAATAAGTCGCCTCAGAACCGCAACTGCAGTATCGAGGATTGGCAGGCCGAAAGCTACTATGGAAGCCATCCACCATCTTGGCACCTTTTCAGCGAACAGGATCATAAGAGCCGCTATTATAAATCCGAGTAGCATACTTCCGGCATCGCCCATAAAAATCTTTGCCGGGTAGCGATTGAAAGGCAGGAAACCACATACTCCGCCGAGGAGTCCTAAACAGATTATTACGCGTACTGGATCGCCGGTTTCACTGTAGCCCCAGGTTCCCAGGTGTATCGCAATCAACAGCATGGACAAAGTGATTATCCCGGTGACACCAGCGCACAAACCATCTAGGCCGTCCAGAAGATTTAGTGAATTAGTCGCACCTAATACGAAGAAGATTACAACCGGAATTCCTAAAATGATTTCAGTATTTTGGGACATTTGCCAGCCGAACGGGCTAAAGAAATAATGCAGGGTTGGTCTGATGCCGACCGATATCAAAACGCAAGCAGCTATTATTTGTCCTAATATTTTCTGCCACGGTTTTATATCGAATACGTCATCGACAAGCCCAATAAGGCAAGCTATCGTTCCGCCGGCCAGTATGGCGAGCAACCAGGTAAACGCTCGTGGAAAAGACTCGTGATCGCGCAGATAGTAAATGCCGGTGAGTATGCCGACTGTCAGCCCCACAAGAATGCCGATACCGCCAAGGTAGGCGATGGATCCTTTGTGAGTTTTTACCAGATTATCAGGCTTGTCAACGATTCCGAATTTCAGCGCGACGCTTTTGCATAGCAACGTGGCGACTAAAGCCGAGATAAATGAAAACACAAGCACAGGCCAAAACTGCAAGATCCAGCTTATGGGTCTCTCAGGACCTATGAGATTGTCCAGCATATTTTTATCCTTTATCAAAGGAATTCGTGAGCAAAGATGTACATGCGACACTTCTTTAATCTATCGGATGTAGTTGAGCCTGTCCAGATTAATCACTGTAGCGTTGACGCCAGGATTCTATCCAAGTAAACTCGCCCAAATGAATTCTTTTAACATATTAAAACGCGGATTTGATATTTTATTTTCCCTGTCTTCACTGGTCATACTCTGGCCGACTTTAGTTGTCATCATAATACTTATAAGACTCAGCAGCAAAGGGCCTGCTATTTTCAAACAAAAAAGGGCCGGTAAGCGCGGCGAACCGTTCGTTTTATACAAGTTTCGCACGATGGAGATAGACGCAGATCCTTTTGGTTCGAGCCCAAAATCCGACAAAGACACGCGTTTAACGAAAATCGGAAAGATTTTACGCGAATTTTCACTTGACGAACTCCCACAATTTTGTAACGTATTAAAAGGAGATATGAGCGTTGTTGGTCCACGGCCGCTGTATCTTTCCCAGATACCTGAATGGAGCGAGCGGCATAAAAAGCGGCTGCTGGTCAGGCCTGGTTTAACGGGTTTAGCGCAAATATCGGGCAGAGGAGGAATAACTCGCGAAGAAAAACTGGAACTCGATGTTAAATACGTGGAAACGGCCTGTTTTCTGGTCGATACAAAGACCATACTGGCAACTTTTATACACATATTTAGACGAAAAAGCATCTACGAAAAAAGATATTCGCAGACTGAATATACACGAGGCACAAAATCGTGACTTGTTGCCCGTATCTCGAGGGACGAATTACAGATGGAATATTTGACAAAAATCGAACAATTAGAGCAATTCATTCGCAGAAGCTCCGCTGTGAAGAAAGAGTTGAGCGAGGACGAGCGTGCCGAACTGAGATGGGTCACTGAAAAGTTTGCCTTTCGCAGCAACGACTATTATTTGTCACTCATTGACTGGGATGATCCTGATGATCCCTTACGTAAAGTTATCATTCCTTGTGCGCATGAGCTTGACGAATGGGGTCGACTTGATCCTTCGGACGAAGAAACCTACACGGTCATACCGGGACTTGAGCACAAATATCATTCGACTGCACTGCTGTTGGTAAGCAACGTTTGTGAGGGAATATGCCGCTACTGTTTCCGTAAACGTGTATTCATAAATTCACAAATTGAATACCTTCGGGATCTACCGGCAGCGCTGCAATACATTAGGCAGCATTATGAGATAACCAACGTATTGCTGACCGGAGGGGACCCTCTGGTACTTAAGCCGTCAAAACTTGAGAATATTATCCGGCAACTAAGAGAGATTGACCATATCCGGATAATTCGTATCGGGACGAAAGTACCGGCGTTCAATCCGTATCAAATTATCGAAGAGCCTGCTTTGCTCGAAACAATAGGCAGGTACAGCAATGAGCAAAAGAAAATATATGTTATGACTCACTTTATACATCCACGTGAATTAACGGACGCGGCGGTCAAGGCAGTTGACCTGTTACAGAAAGCAGGCGCAATCGTAGCCAATCAGATGCCACTAGTCAGAGGTGTTAATGACAATCCTGAAATTTTAGCGGATTTGCTTGCCGAGCTGTCATACATCGGAGTGGCCCCATATTATATATTCCAGTGTCGCCCGGCGCTTGGAAACAAAGCCTACACAGTGCCGATCGAACAGGGGTATGAGATTGTGGAGGATGCAAAAGCACTCGTATCCGGTTTGGCAAAACGCGCCCGGTTCGTAATGTCACATTCAACCGGCAAGATAGAGATCGTCGGCAAGACTGAAGATGTCGTTTATTTTAAGTATCTCAGAGCAGCCGATGACGCCGATAGCGGGCGTTTTCTGGTTTTGGCCAGTAATCCGGACGCTTACTGGCTCGACGATTATGCTGAAGTGATCGAAAATTACCCGGCCGAATTTCCATACAGGTCATACGGGCCGGAGTAAAAAACGGAGCAGGTAAAAAGGCTTATTGGGAATGCCAATTAGAACCAAGTTGATTGCTCTGCTGAGCTTAATGTTCTGGGGGACAGGCTTTGCACTGGAGCCTAACGAGATACTGATAATAGCAAACAGCGAGATCCCAGCCTCTATATCAATTGCCCGTTACTATTGCAATAAGCGGGAGGTGCCGGACGAAAACTTCATCGCATGGCCGTTGGGGACACGCCCGAGAAAAGTAATCAGCAGAAACGATTATGAGAGAAAGCTAGCCGAGCCTCTTCGCAGCAGACTGACAGGCCATCAATTCGCCGGTAAAATCAAATGTCTCCTGACAATTTATGGTGTGCCAATTATCGTAGGACGACGTGGGCAGTTGGAGGGCCGGGAGAGTGAACTGAAACGCCTCGAGGAACTTCTTGAGCAGGAAAAGAAAAAGATTGAGCAGTCAGAGCAGGGCGACTCTGCCGAGAACAATAATTTAAGCAACTTAAAAGTCAATCAACTGCAATCTCGTATTGACTGCATTGTCGGCAGAGAAACACTTGCGTCGGTAGACAGTGAATTATCAATGGTGTTGTCCAGTAACTATGAGCTGTATCGCTGGCAACCGAACAGGCTGATGGATGGAACCGCGTATTTGGATATCAACTCGCTCATGGTCTGCCGTCTGGACGGACCGGGCGAGGGCATCATAATTGGATTGATTGACAAAGCAATATCAGCAGAACGAACGGGTTTAAATGGTATCGCCTACATCGATTCGCGGGGCATTCCGGAACAAAAAGACATGTATGGTAGTTATGACCAGTCTTTGCGGGATTTGGCGATACTTACACGATTGCGAACAGGAATGACCGTCAAAGAAGAACAAACGGAAGAACTCTTCGCACCCGGCTCCTGTCCCCGGACTGCTGTATATTGCGGCTGGTACAGCCTGAGGAGATATATCGACGCCTTTGACTTCGTTGATGGCGCGGTAGGCTTTCATATTGCAAGCCTTGAAGCGGTCAGTCTTCGTGACCCGAACAGCAGCCAGTGGTGCCCGGCAATGCTTAAGGATGGTATAACTGCAACATTGGGAGCGGTGTCCGAGCCATACCTTCATTCATTCCCGCGACCGAGCGCATTCTTCGACCAGCTATACAAAGGTGACTGTCTCGTTGAATCATACTACCGGACAAAGCCGTTCAATTCATGGCAATTGCTTCTGATAGGCGATCCGTTGTACAGGCCTTTTAAAAAGGATGGTGACTAAAAAGCAAGGGCTTTACTTAGGCTTTGTTTTTGTACTCTTTAGTGCGTTCGAATCCGTTCTCGCGTCCTGCATCTGACCTCTTGTGATACGAAGCCATCAGATAGAACGCGCCGGCGACTGCTGCGATTGCCCCGACGGAGATTATTATATCCAACGTCACTAAAGCTCTGCCAAGAATCATGGAAAATAACTTTACAGTAATTAGAAAAGCTACCGGCCCCACTAACGCCGATATCAGCCATTTGACTTTCGGAATTTTTATCGACCCAAAAACATGTAGGTATTGAATCCACAGCACAGTAAAAACAGCGTAGGCGGATAGATGAAACATAGCGTTTGTAATCGGCAGCAAATCAGCCAGATTCGCCCGCGCAATATTTGTTATGCCGAAGATGACTGTGCCCATCACTAACACGGCAGCAGGCCAAAATGTAAATACCGAAAACAAAACCGAACCTGTAAACGCTCCTGCTAAATTCGCGAAAAAATCCATAACATCACAATTGCGTCCCACATAACTCTGAGAAATTTCATCAACGATTCCATACAAAACGGCAACCAATAGTATCCACCATACACCGGCCTTGCGCCAATTCACTTTTTTATCAGGGCTGATTGCAAACCAGAGAAAAAAGACTAAAATCAGATACGCAAGAAAGTGAAGGCTCTTATCAGACACGCCGGCTTCACGAACCAGTTGCGGGATGGGTATATGCCCGAGAACAAACAGTACAGGCCAATAAAAAACTAATGATATTATTATTACCTTCTGTCTGCGTGATAAAGCCATTTTGAGGTTTTTTGAGCAATGAACCTTCATAATAATAAATAACGTTCGGAAAAATATACAAGACCCTGACGAAAAATAAAGTTTAATCTGGGAAACAACAAAATAAATCGTATAATATAGAAACATTATTAGACATATTTTAGGGAGTTTAATCTATCGCTTCAAAGGCCCATTTGGAGGATTTAAAGAATGAAACGCTTAACAATTCTCGTAATAGTATTAACTTGCTTTGCGGTTCTCTGTTTCGGACAGCGCAGAACCCGAATGGCGCAACGTAAGATAATTCAGCTCACGGAGCCGGAGCTGACCGGGACGCTCACATTCGAACAGGCATTGACCAAGCGACGAAGCGTGCGCCAGTTCAACAGCAAATCGCTCACGCGTACACAGATCGGCCAATTGGCCTGGGCGGGTCAGGGCATAATCGACACGCAAAGAAGCCTGCGAACAGCACCGTCAGCAGGGTCGATTTATCCTTTAGAGTTGCTCTTGGCAACAGAAGAAGGAATTTTCGCTTATCGCCCGGACGAGCACAGTCTGGAGCAAACGTCTGATCAGGATATCCGCAGCATGCTGGAAGCAGCAGCATCGGCGCAAGAGCCGGTGTCCGGGGCTGGCTGTTGCATCGTTATTGCGGGTGATGTAAGAAAGCTCACACCTAGATTCGGCAACAGGGCAAGAACATACTTGGCAATGGAAGCCGGGCATATCACTCAGAACATTCAGCTACAGGCCGTCTGTCTGGATTTGGGATCTGCGACAGCCGGTGTTTCTAATACGAGGGACACCAGTAGATTGTGTGGATTAGCTCGAACTATGGAGCCGCTCTGTATAGTTTTTGTAGGCTACCCGTCGGTACAGGTAACAGCGCAGGGACAAGCTGGCGCGGAAGGAAAAAGGGCGGCGTTGATTATACCCAGTCAAAACTTCCGCGACGAGGAGCTTTTTGAGACAAAGCGTGTGCTCGATGCGGCCCAGATTGAGACGGTTATAGTCAGCACAAGAATAGGAATCGTAAGAGGAACGCTCGGAAACATAACAGAAGCGAGGGTCTTGGTTAACCAATTGAAAATAGACGACTATGATGCGATAATTTTTGTTGGCGGTACGGGTATTGTCGAGTATGTAAACAATCCAACAACGCTGAATATCGCTCGTGAAACGGTGCGCAAGGGAAAGATTCTTGCGGCAATCGGCACAGCTCCTACAATTCTGGCCAATGCCAATGTTCTCGCCGGCCTCAGAGCTACCAGCTTCTTGTCCGAGAGAGAAATACTCGTACAAGCCGGCGCCATGTACACTGGTGCTCCTGTTGAACAGGACAGACTCATAATAACAGCCACGGGACCTCCTGCCGCCATAATGTTCGGTAGAGCTATTGCAGATGCCATCACTCCACAATATTAGCTTTGCATAATCGCAACGGAAGGATGTACCAAAACCCTCAGGTCGTCTCCGTGCAGGGATTGTAGTGATTTGTAATGGGTAATCGCCGGTCCTTTCCAAATGCCTTCGGTGTGATTTTCACACCCGGCGGCGATAGTCTCCTTTTATATTCATTTCGGTCGACCATATGAACGATGCGGTAGACCATCTCCTGCGGCAAGCCCGATTCGACAAGCTGCTGAACAGATTTATCCTGCTCAACATAACCTTTCAGGATTTCGTCAAGCACATCATAGTCCGGCAGTGAATCGGTGTCTTTTTGGTCGGGTTTCAGTTCGGCGCTTGGAGGTCTGCTTAACACATCGGCGGGTATAACCGGTTTTGCGAACGCCTTGTTTATATGCTCGGCAAGCTTAAATACCACGGTTTTCGGCACGTCCTTTATTACAGCAAAGCCACCGGCAGTGTCGCCATAAAGAGTTGTATAGCCGACCGCGGTTTCGCTCTTGTTGCCGGTCGTCAATACCAGAGAGCCGGTACTGTTACTCAGTGACATCAGGATGCTCCCGCGTATTCTTGCCTGTAAATTCTCGTAAGCGATTCCTTCGCTTTTCCAGCCCGGCGATTTGGTTAAAGCCCCATCGAACTGTTTGAGTATCGGTTCGATCGGAATGGTTAAGAACTTTATACCCAGATTATCCGCTAGCTTCCGGGCATCTGATATGGTATCGGGACTGTTGAATCTTGAGGGCATTGTAACGCCGACAACATTCTCAGGACATAAAGCTGCAACAGCGACGGCTGCGGTGACCGAAGAGTCGATGCCTCCGCTGAGGCCTAGCAGTACTTTCGTAAAACCATTTTTACGCGCGTAATCTCTCGTGCCAAGCACAAGTGCCCGATAGATTTCATCGTGCAGGCCGGTCGGTTGCGGAGCGGCAGGTTGCAACGGTTCAATCTGCACAGCTCCGTCAATTGAAGGAACAACGTCAGCTATTAACAAATCTTCTTCGAACGCCCGGGCCTTGGTTTTTGTCTTGCCCGTCGAATCGGCAAACAGACTCCGGCCGTCGAAAATCAATTCGTCCTGGCCGCCAATAAGATTGCAATATGCAACGGCGCAGTTGAATCTTTTCGCACATTGGTTGACTACTTTTTCCCTCATTCTGAGCTTGCCGGTATGAAACGGTGAAGCTGAAATATTGACGATCATCTGGATTTGGCCAACGTCCCTGAGAAAGCCGGCCAGCCATTCACGTTCCCATATATCGGCACAGATGGTTACGGCTATTTTAAGATCACCAATTTCGATTACTACCGGATCGTTGCCGGGCGTGAAATACCTTCGCTCGTCGAATACACCATAATTTGGCAGTCGACCCTTTCGATAGATTTTACTTACCCGGCCGCCCTGCAATACAGCGGCAGAATTATAATTGTTATCACCGCAGCTTTCGGCGAAGCCGACTATCAAGGTCTTGTCAGGGCAATCAGCGGCAAGTTTGTCCAGGATTCGCCGGTTATCCGTTAAAAAATACTTCTTGTGCAGCAAGTCTTCGGGCGGATAGCCGCAGACAGCCAACTCCGGAAAGACCAGTAAATCCACGTCGGATCGGACCGCCTGAGTATAGATTTCGCGCATCCTCCGGGCGTTGCCGGCCAAATCACCCACAACAGTGTTTAGTTGTCCCAGTGCCACTCGCATAGTTTGTTTCGTTTAAAACTGATAATTCCAAACCATAAAAACGGAGAGGGCGGGATTCGAACCCGCGGTACCCTAAAAGGGCACACCGGTTTTCGAAACCGGCTCGATCAGCCACTCCGACACCTCTCCATGGTAGCCGGGCTGTAAATGCAATTTCTGCATTTTTCCAATCCTGACACCCTTTACCTATACACTCGATAAGCCCATTTTGCAAGAATATTATGGGCCTGGCCATCCCGCCGCAAGGCGTCCCTTGGTGGACTTTCGGGAGAGGCAATTTCCCGGTCATTCCCGGAACATCTCCGGAAAATACCACCGCACTTGACACTCTTAGCAATCAATCTTAGAATCTCATCGTGGTTTTGCAAAAATGGTTATCAAGCACAATTGCGAAAGGAGACGATACGTTATGCCGCACACGTTAGCAATACTTAAAGCCACAGACTTTGCCACATGGAAATCTGATTACGATAGCGACGAGTCTGTCGCCGCTCGAAAAGCCGCCGGTGAAAAGTCATATATGCTTATGCAAACGGCTTTTGATCCGAATAAATTTGCGCTTCTCAATGAATGGGAAGATATGGGAAAACTGAGTGAATTCATGCAATCCGATACACTGCGCAAACTCCAGTCGGAATCGGGGATAATCGGGGAGCCTGAGGTATTCATATTCGGCAAGGTAGAAAAAGGGTCTGTCTGACCATAGTCGCACAGCCCGGCCTTGTGGCTTAGAATTTACAGCTTGGTGCTTGTATTTTCCGAAATGCTTTCGTAGACTCTGCAAAACTCAGAGTAACAAAAGAAAGGGGAATCGACATGCCAGCTAATGTGACACATATGCTCATCGCCCACAAGGCGCTTCAGACATTGAAAGCGAAAGGGATTGATGAATTCGCGGAATTCGCCACGATGCTTGATGATACTTCCAGGAGCAAAAACTACAAAGCATACATGAATCTTGGCAGCGTGGGGCCGGATCTGTATTACTATGCCAAACTATCCAGTTCTATCAAAGACATGCTCAAAGAAGGTTTCGTTCAGGCCAAAGGAGTAACGCCCTGGGCGTACCATTTGCATTCTTACAGGCCGAATGAGTTTCCCTTGAAGCTGATCGAGATTATTTTCAGCGATGCGATAAGAGAAAACGGTAATATCAAGCTCGATGACGACGATATAAGAAAACTCGCCTATATTGCGGGACACCTGACACATATTGCCGCCGACCAAATCATCCATCCCGTGGTGAACAGCGTCGCCGGCCCTTATTATCGCAGAGGCAAAAATCGGAAAAAGCACCGCGAGTGCGAGGTCTTCCAGGACTACTTTCTATACGAGGAGGTTTATCGTCTGGAAGCAAAGCGGGGAGCGAAATACAACTTCTTTAAGCAGGATTTTCGCAAATGGGCCGACTGTGTGCGGGGAGTAACGACCAGAAATGCCGAGGACTGGTTCCGTTATTTTCTGCAGCGTGGATTCGTGGAGACCTATGGCGCTTGCCCATCGGAAGAAGAAATCGAGGACTCCGTAGATAATCTGCTGCTGACATTGCGAGCATGTAAGCAAGTCGGACCCTATAAGAAAGCCGCTGATGATTATGACAAGAATGGACAGGAATCCGGTATGTATATCGAATACATAAAAGATGTAGACTATATTAAATATTACCGGCTGGCAGTTGAATTGGCCGTGGTTTATCTTATTGCGTTGTACGAGGTCTATTTTATACTCAAGCAGGGGAATGATTTCACCGACAAGCATAAAAAGCGGTTCCTGAGTATCGTCACCGATGCTGATTTATCCTGTCCACTGAAACATAAGATATTCGAGAAGGCGTGCGCCGCACTGAGGAACAAAACGAGTATGGAAGCGGCTGTCAAAACACATGCTTCCGGTCTATTGACGAAAACGAAATTTGTCACTGCCAATCGCATCTTCAAGGCTAAAAGTGACAGCGATATCGTCAAAACATAACAAGAATGAATTCAAAACAAGAACATCTACGGGTAGGAACTATAAAGACACGGCATTAAGAGATGTAATTCATTGATGGATTTGTCAATTGTTATACCGGCATATAACGAAAGTCACAAGATCGCCCGTGATGTTGAAGCGGCGGCTGTGTTCCTTGATAACAATCATTTTACAGGCCAGATTATAATAGTTGACGACGGCGGCAAAGATAACACGGCCGAAGCTGCAGGAAGCGTTGAAATCTCTCAGAGTATAAAACTCGAAGTCATTCGCTACGAACAACACCGAGGCAAAGGCTACGCTGTTCGCAAAGGCATGGAACAGACAACTGGCGAATATGCCATGTTTGCGGATAGCGGTTGTTGTGTACCGTACCAAAATACATTGTGGGGGCTGGACCTGCTGAAAAGCGGCGAGTGTGATATAGCGCACGGCTCAAGAAAAATTCAGGGATGCCACATCAATACGGATCAAAACCTGTATCGGCGTATTTGCTCCAAGATGTTCCACTGGTACGTGATTCACAGTATGAAAATACCAGCCGAGCTAACTGATACCCAATGCGGGTTCAAAATATACCGAGGCGACGTTGCACGACATTTGTATAGCGAGTGCGTTACGGATGGCTTCGCTTTCGACATAGAAATTATAATGCGGGCACAAAAAGAAGGTTACCGTATAAAAGAATTTCCTATCGACTGGACATGCGACACCGACAGCAGGTTGTCACCAACCCGGAGCTTCCGGCGCGTGCTAAACGAGTTGCGAACCATCAGGCGGATTATGTCGGAGGAATAAATATCATCTGAAGCTGATTACGCCATCAGATGCGCAACCAATCCTCCGGCCAGGAACCGAAACGCATAACTTTTTCTTTCTGTATCTTTTTATCCTGTTCCTGCAGTATTGTCATAGCCATTGTGCCCGGATGGTGCGAACAATATTCCTTAATTTCATCCGGGCTCATAATCATAAAAGCAGTGGAGAGAGCATCGGCGGTTGCGGCATCAGAAGCAGAGGACCAGGCTGCAAGTTTGCCATCAACCGGCTGTGCCGTGCGGGGATCAATGATATGCCAGCCCTTCTGTAGCCCTGAGCCGCCCAAAGCCCGGTTCCGTAAATAAGGTCGAGCCAGGATTTGTTTGCGGTCGACTGGATTGCTTAACGTTAGAGACCAGCCTTTTGTCCCGGGCGGAGCTTCCAGTGCCAACACCGAGCTATAGCCGCCGGAAATCAAAGCGGTATCGATACTCCACTCGCGCAACAACTCAGCCATCCTGTCAACGGCATAGCCTTTGCCGATGCCGCCGAGGTCGATTCTCATCGGACTTGCTAATAGTCGGATCGTATGCTCTTCTTCGTCCAATTGAAAAAGGCCTGTGCCGGTATGCTGACGAGCAGGATTCAACTGCTCCGATGAAGGTGTACGCTCGACGCCTTGTTCGTTATGCCAGCAGCTAAGCAGAGAACCGATGGTAATGTCGAAAGCGCCGTTGGTTTGAGCATAAATTTCAGAGCTGAGCTTTAAGCACTCGAAAGCATCCAGACCAAGCGTCAAAGGTTGGTTTGCTGGAAGGTTGTTGATACGGGAGACGTCACTGTTTTCGATGAATCGGCTAAGTTCACTTTCGAGCCGATCCGCCTCATTAAAAGCCGCCAAGGCTGCCTGCCGGGCATAGCGCTCATCCTCGTGCACGATAAGAACCTCGAAAGTCGTCGCCATCGCTTCGTGCGAAAAACGCTTCATTCCCTGAAGAGAACTGCAATCGCTCTGAACGAAATGTGTTTCCTGTTGCGACTCGGTCATTGTTTTCCTTCTGTCTGCACAGGAACTGCATTTGTCCGACCTTGCCGCAAGCTTTCCCACAAATCCTTTCTCACGAAGCCAAGCAATTTAATCTGTGGACGCAACCACACATAATACGGCTCATCAAACAAAAACATGTACATTTGACGCTTCTCCAAAGGTGTCTGGGAATAAAGCTTATCAGTTAGCGCCTGTTCAACCTTATCGGAAGCGATAATAAGCGGTGCGAGAGGAATATTGTCGTCGACCTTATCTCGCCATTCGACTCTCGAAAAGGAACGTAAGAACCATGGGAATGGCCAAAAATCATTGTTGGGACATATTACCTGAATATGTATATCGTTACCGTCTTTATGAATGCGGGCATACTGCTCGATTTTCTCAACTACTGTGAATACTTCTGTGGTTGGGTGGGCATAAACATAAGGATTGCGGCTATCTGCATAATACCTGTAATTGCTCTGGTATGCCTGCCAGAGCAAGTAAGCGGAAGCATCGAACAGCAACAGAAGAACAATCAAGCGCGGCAAAACATTTGGCATCAGTTTCACTAACACCACGCCTCCGACGCCAGCCATGAGAATCATGCCATGCAGAAAGCCCAGCAAACACCAGGGAGTTTTATAGGGAACAGCGGAATACGCTACCGTCATAATGAGCGTGAAAAATGCGATGAATCTAAGCAGACCAATGTTAGCGGAAGACGGGCATGTTCCTTTCACCACAGCAATGAAACCAATTACGGCTAACAGCACAATAACAGCTTCTGTCCATATCGGCCCATCGCCATATCTAAAAAAGGCGAGCATTTTAAGATAGTAATACCACGGATGGATGTGCAGAGTGTTACCGCCTGCACGGTCGAAGTAAGTCGTATAAGCACGAAACGAATCTAAAATCCCACCGGGATTGGACAGGAATGATGAATAAAAAAGTGCAGAGATAATAACTGTCGCTACAAGGCCACTGATAATATGTAATGGCTTTATCGTTTTGAAGGCATCTGTGAGAGAATTCTTCCTCTGCCACATTAAAAGTACAAGCGAAAGAGCCAGCAGCATCGAGCCGAACGCAATGATGCACGTCTCCTTAGTGGCGTGCATAAGCCCGACGAATATTCCCGTCAATATAATCCAGGCGATTTTTTTGTTCTGAGTATATCGGTAACCGCAGACAATCGCACCAAAAGTGAAGCAGACAAGGAGCGTTTCCTGAATGTAATAACGGCTATAGAAAACCATAGCGGGTGAGACAGCAGTCAATACGGCGGCAAAAATGGCGGCACTCGGCCCTAAGCCATCGACCATCAACAAAAGCAGCAGCACCAGAAAAATTCCGAAAAAAACCGGCACAATACGCAAAGTGAACTCGTCGAGATCTGTTAGCCTCTCAGCAGAGGCCAGCTTGGCCGGGATTAGAGTCAGGTAGCTAAGTGTCGGCCCATGGTATTCATTCGGGTCGTATGTATAAACACCTTTTTCGAGTAAATCTCCGAACTTGATGGCATGAACGGCCTCGTCGCCGTGCATAGGACGCTGTCGAAGTCGCGGCAGACGCAGAGCAAGCGCAACAATTGTTGCGGCTAAAATGAGCACGCAACATTTCCCGATAGGGATCCCCGAGAGGATTTTGGTCATCTTATTCTACCGGCCTGCCGTAAACTTCAACCTCAATATAGCGATTCAAATCATCGCTGGTATTGCCCTGGCTGTAGAGGCGGACATAACGAGCTTTAACACCCTTGGTGTCGATTAGTTTGCCCTCGTTGGTTTCCGTATAGTGCATATCTTCGCCGACACCAAGGCCTGCGGAGTTATCAATGTCGTTGTTGAATAACGTTCTAACATTCTCAATAAAATCAGGGTCATCGGCAACCTGTACTACAACATCAAAATAAACATGGGCCTGCATATGGTAATGCCATACTACAACAGCGTAAATCTCGTGCACAGCCTCGAGGTCAATCGTAACGTGCTGAATGAACGGCCCCAACTCAACGTAACTGCCGTCGGCAGCTTCCTTGTCTCCGTCAGTTATATAGCTGATCTCGCCTATGATGGGTTCTTCGTCGCTGCTGGCAACCGACTTGCCCATGGCGACATTTTTTGTCCCAACCGGAGCCAGGAACGGCGGACGCATCTTACCCGTCGGTTTTTCAAGGTTCGGCACCCGTGTATCCTGGGGAGTACCTACGAACATCGGCTTGGGCAGCTCGATCTGGATTGGCACCAGAGATGAATTATTGTCTGCAGGAGCTTGCGAAACATCCGGCTTTGTTGGAGTTGGTGTGGGAGTAGCAGTCTTGTCGCCAGGTTCCTGCGGCGATTTTTTACACGATGGAATGAAGCATAAAGACATTGCTAAAAATACACAAATCATTACCCTCACGATTGAATCAAAATCTTTCTTAATCATCTAACTATAACCTCAAAATTCTACAATTTCTTACAACCAACAGAAATGTATCGTATTCTATTTCTGCTGCGTTGTCAAGTTGGATAAAGATACATTTCCTCCTTTCCCACTGCGGGAACGAGATAAAACCATCTTCAGGTCATTCTCGTTAATTACGTAAAGAACCTGCAGAACCTGATTTTTGTGCTTTTAAGGCAGTGGTTTGACTATTATGTTTTTGTAATGGACGATGCTTTTCGGGTCGTGCCCCTGCAATGCGAAGGTTCCTCGTGCTATTTTTCGCCCTGGAAAATCCGGGTAGTCGACGTCTTCCGGCTCAGTGTAATCGACTGTTGTTTCTCCGTCCACTTTGACAGTAATTCGCTTATCCTGCACAATGATGTGTTCTGTAAACCACTGATTGTCCTTGGCAGGTGATTGGCGTACATCTTCTACGCCGTATAGGCCTCCGGTTTTTCTCCAGTCGCTGTGAGTGTTATTGACCTGTACTTCGTAACCCTTGTTCGGCCAGTCGGTTTCCTGATATTCGGTATGAAAATATATTCCGGAATTAGAGCCCGGCTCGGTCATAACATCAGCCTTGAGCTCGAAGTTCTTAAAGTCGGCATTCTCAATCGACCCGACGTAGAAAAGATGACTGCGAGGCCCGTTCGCAACTATCATACCATCGCGGACGGTGAATGTATCTTTATTCTCACTGGCCCTCCAACCATCGAGAGTCTCTCCGTCAAAGAGGCTTTGCCAGTCTGTTGCCTGATATGCCTTCTTTTCTTCTGATTTACATCCCCCTGAGAGAATGCACGCGCACATAAGTATCAAACATAACTTTCTGGCCATCTGGTTTTCTCCTTTACAAACAGTTTTTCTATTGAGCCTTACAGCAATATAGCTGATTTTGTATATTATATCCACCCGCGCACTCAAATCAATGGGCCATACAATCCAGACTTCAACTCGTTAAACTCAACATCCGATTCTTGACAATGGGGGTATAGCCGTTTAATCTATATGTTTTCGCATCCCGGCGAGCCGGGAATGAGGAATTGCAGGCTATGATGGAGAAAATCGTAACGCGTTTTGCACCGTCGCCGACGGGTTATCTGCACGTAGGTGGCGCCAGGACCGCCCTGTTCAACTGGTTCTGGGCCAGGCGAACGGGCGGGACATTCATTCTCCGCATCGAAGACACCGACCAGAAGCGAAATACACCAACCGCCACTCAGCAGGTCATGGACGATTTGAGATGGCTTGGAGTCAACTGGGACGAAGGTCCTGAAGCCGGAGGACACAATGGACCTTATTTGCAATCTCAGAGAAAAGATATCTACGATAAATACATTAAGAAACTGCTCGACGAGCACAGTGCTTACTACTGTTTCGAGACGTCCGAAGAGCTTGATGCTCAACGCAAGCAAGCAGAAGCGCAGAAAATGGGTTTCATTTATCAACGCCCTGAAAATTTCCCTGATCCTGAAGATGCCGAAAAGGCCCGCGTTGAAGGCAGGCCGGTGACAGTCCGTTTTGCCGTCCCGCAGGATGAACCTATGGTGGTGCAGGATATGGTACGCGGCGAAATCACCTTTGCTGCCGGCGAGATTGGTGATTTTATCATCCAGAAAAGCGACGGCTTCCCGACGTACAACTTCGCCTGCGTTGTGGATGACTATTTGATGAAGGTTACACACATTATTCGCGGCCAGGAACATTTGATGAATACACCGGGCCAGCAAGCCCTTTGGAAAGCTTTGGGATTTGGCGAGTCGCCGAAATATGCTCATATGTCCGTAACCGTCAGTGACACCGGCGGCAAGCTCTCCAAACGCGAACGTCCACAGGCTCTTCGCAAGGCAATCAAGGCTACACAGAAAATAGACCACGAAAAGCTCGCCAGGGCAGGCAACATCAGCGTTGAGCAGCTTGATTCTTTTATCAGGGGCAAGACCACACCCGACATGCCAAGTATCGATGCGGTGGCTCAATATCTTGGTTTTTCCCTTCCGGAGATTAACATTGTCGATTTCTTCAAGAGCGGCTATCTGCCCGAAACTATGATAAATTTCCTTGCGCTTTTAGGCTGGAATCCCGGCGATAATCGCGAGATTATGAAGGTTGATGAATTAATTGAGTCCTTCGACCTTTCACGCCTGACGAAATCGAACAGCCTGTTCGACCGGCAGAAGCTTCTCGCCTTCAATATGGAGCACATAAAAATGCTCTCTGACGAAAAGCTCCTTCAGCATTTGAGGGATTATTTAAAAGCTATCGCATCTCCGGTACTTTCTGCGGAAGACGAGCTTCTTTCGAAAATAATAAAACTCTGCGAAGGGGCGCGAACGTTGGCTGATATCGAACGTAAGTGCAGATTTCTATTCCTGGACAACGATAAAATTGAATATGACGACAAGGCGGTCAAGAAGGTCCTGCTGAAAAGTAACGGGCTGGAAAATTTGGCAATCGTTCGCGATAAACTTGCCGCGATGGACGAGCTGACCGAGCGGGCTATCGAAGATATGCTTCGCGGCTTAGCCGAGGAGAAACAAGTCGGCCTGGGTAAAATCGCCCAGCCGTTGCGTGTTGCACTATGCGGAACCACTGTCAGCCTGTCAATCTTCGATTCGGTCCGGATGTT
>CAZQXE010000001.1:34699-54480 GCA_964597115.1 uncultured Pirellulales bacterium
TACGGCGTTAGTGAAAACTGTCTTGGCGGTTCGTCTGTTTATTTTAGCATGGCTGCGAGTTTCTTTACGCCGGTCAGATTTGTGGGCGTTATCGGTTCGGATTGTCCATTCAATCTGGCGCAGGTATTCGCCGATAGAAACGTCGACTTGTCTGGCCTGGAGATTCGCCCAAAAAGCAAAACCTTTCGCTGGGCGGGAACCTATCATGATAACATGGACGACAGAACTACAGATAACGTTGAATTGAATGTCCTGGCCGAAGCACCGCCGGGAGTGCCTGATGTGTTTAAGGATAGTAAATTCGTCTTTCTGGCAAATACAACACCCGCCCTTCAGCAGCAACTGCTCGAACAAATCAATAGCCCTGATTTTGTAGCCGTTGATACTATGAACTTATGGATTCAGGACCACCTCGATGATTTGAAAAAGCTGCTGAAAAAAATAGACTGCCTTATAATCAATGAGGATGAGGTAAGAATGTTGGCTGCAGATAACAACCTGATAAAAGCGGCAGATATAATTTTGAACATGGGCCCGAGTGTTGTAATTACAAAAAAGGGCGAGTCCGGTTCAATAATGTGCAATGCCGACGGCGATAAATTTATTCTGCCGGCCTACCCAGCTACTGTAGTCAAAGACCCCACGGGCGCCGGTGATAGTTACGCGGGCGGTTTAATGGGATACCTGGCACAAAGCGGCAAAACAGATTTTGAAACGTTAAGAACAGCCATTGCTTACGGCACTGTCGTTGCCTCATTTGCCGTGGCTGATTTTTCACTGAACGGATTAGCTAATATAAGAAAATCCGACATTGACAGCAGATTAGAAACCCTGCGGAAGTTAACAACCTTTTAGCCGAAAAAAAATGCGAGTTTTTATAGCGATAAACCTCGACGAACAAATAAGAAAAGCCCTGGGCAGCTTGCTGAACGAGCTGCGAAGCAAGGTCGATATTCGAAAAGGCGATGCCAAGTGGGTAAATCCCGAGAATATACATCTAACGCTGAAATTTCTTGGCGAGATTAAGGATGAGCAGGTTGTTGAGGTCTGCAATATAACCAAAGACGTTGCGTCTCGACACAAGAGCTTTGAACTTGACGTGGAATCGGTCGGCCATTTCGGCGGCAGAAGTGCCAGAGTTTTATGGGTTGGGACGGGACAGGATTGCGACAATCTGGTACAATTACAAGAAGACCTTGAGAAGCAGTTGGAGCTGGCTGGCTGGCCCAAGGAAACCAGGAAATTCTCGGCACATCTGACTCTGTGCCGGATAAGAAATTCAAAGGTCGGCTTTGAGCTGGCGCAAATAACTCAGGAATATACAGATTTTACGCTCGGGACTATGCCGGCTGATTCGGTTTCGGTTTATCAGAGCCAGTTAACGCCGGAAGGCTCGATCTATACTACGTTAGGAAATTATGAGCTGCAATAAAGCTTAAAAAATGTGAACCATAAAGCGAGATAAGAAATTGGAGGCAAGCAAGAATGGCAAAGACAAAAAAAGTTGACGCGACTTCGAAAACGACAAGCAAAGCAGACGCTCTGCAGCGTGTAATCGCACAGATCGAAAAGCAGTACGGCCAGGGTGCTATTATGCAGATGGACGAACACCTGTATGCTAAGATTGAGGGCATCAGCACCGGCTCATTGTCGCTGGATATTGCCCTTGGGAGAGCAGGCATTCCGCGCGGCAGAGTGACTGAATTGTTTGGGCCGGAGTCGTCAGGTAAAACTACGCTGGCACTGCACGTCATCGCCAATGCCCAGAAGGCGGGCGGCGTGGCTGCCTTCATCGATGCCGAACATGCTCTTGATACAACCTGGGCAAAAAGGCTGGGCGTCGACGTCAGCGGCTTGCTGGTTAGTCAGCCCGACACCGGCGAGCAGGCACTTGACATTGTGGAGATGCTGATAAGTTCCAACTCCGTGGATATTATTGTCGTCGATTCCGTTGCTGCACTAACACCGAAAGCGGAGATCGAAGGCGAGATGGGTGCCAGCCACATGGGGCTCCAGGCAAGGCTGATGAGTCAGGCGATGCGAAAGCTTACAAGCATCATTAGCAAGAGCAAAACCGCCCTTGTCTTCATAAATCAAATCCGTATGAAAATCGGCGTTATGTTCGGCAACCCGGAAACCACTACCGGCGGAAGGGCCTTAAAGTTTTACAGCTCCGTGCGAATCGACCTGAGGAGAATAACAACGATAAAGGACGCAAGCGGTGCCGTCGGCTCCAGAGTCAGGGCCAGAGTGGTCAAGAATAAAATCGCGCCGCCTTTTCGTGACTCTGAGTTCGACATTATGTTTGACAGTGGAATCAGCTACGAGGGCGACTTACTTGATCTGGCTCTTGGCTGTGAGGTCGTCGAAAAAAGCGGCGCCTGGCTCAACTACGGCAGCGTCCGGCTCGGCCAGGGCAGAGAAAACGCCAAGAAATATATGATTGAGAACAAAGACTTGTGTACAGAGATTAAGGATAAAGTCCTCGCCGCCAAAGATCTTGCATGATTTCGCAAAGTGTATCATGTGAAGCGGTATAAGATATACCAGATGAAAAACGCAAAGCAAATTAGAAACGAGTTTATTGATTTCTTCAAAAGCAAAGACCATGAATTTGTCCCCAGCTCGCCCATAGTGCCCATCGGCGACGAAACGCTGCTCTTTGCCAATGCGGGAATGAATCAATTCAAGGATATCTTCATGGGATTGTCACCGGCCCAATATCCCCGTGTAGCCAACAGCCAGAAATGCCTGCGTGTCAGCGGAAAACACAACGACCTCGAAGAAGTCGGCAAAGACACGTATCACCACACTTTTTTCGAGATGCTCGGCAACTGGTCGTTTGGCGATTATTTCAAGGCAGAAGCAATTGAATGGGCCTGGGAACTTCTTACGAATGTTTGGAGTATTAATCCCGATATTCTTTGGGTGACAGTTTTTGGAGGCGACCAAAAAGACGGCCTGCCTAAAGATGAAGAGGCTGCAAAACTCTGGCCCAAAGTGACATCAATACCTGCCGACAGGGTTTTGGCGTTCGGCAAAAAAGATAATTTCTGGGAGATGGGTGAGACCGGCCCCTGCGGGCCCTGCAGCGAGATACACATCGATCTCGGTCCGGATATGTGTGATATGAAAAATATTCCGGACCACAAGTGTCAAGTCAATGGCGGCTGCGCAAGATACATTGAGTTGTGGAATCTTGTTTTCATACAATACAATCGTCAACTCGGCGGTAAGCTTGTGCCCCTATCCGCCAGGCACGTCGACACCGGTGCAGGGCTTGAAAGAGTCGTAGCTGTGCTGCAAAGCAAACCCAGCAACTACGACACCGACCTGTTCATGCCGATTATTAATCGCACCGCCGAGATAAGCGGACACGAGTACACAGCACGGCTGGGCAATAAAACCGACAACGCCTTCAGGGTAATAGCAGACCATATTCGTGCCCTGACTTTTGCCATAACCGACGGCGCGACGCCCTCAAATGAGGGCAGGGGATATGTCATTCGCCGAATTCTTCGCAGGGCTTCTCGGTTCGGCAGAGAATTAGGGATGCACGAGCCATTTATTTGCAAGCTTGTGCCTGTCGTGGTTGATTGTCTGGGCAATGCTTTTGGTGAGATAGCTGAGCGGGCAGATTATGTATCAATGGTAATCGAAACAGAAGAAGCAAGCTTTGGCAGAACGCTTGATAGAGGTATCGAAATATTCGGCGATGCTGCTAAGCGGGCGCAAAAATCAGAAGCCAAGATTATCAATGGCGAAGACGCCTTCCAGCTTTACGATACCTACGGCTTCCCGCTCGATTTGACCGAGCTTATGGCTACTGAGCGTGACCTGAAGGTTGACACAGCAAAATTCGACGAGCTTATGGAAGCCCAGCGGCAGAGGGCAAGGGCGGCACAAAAAAGCGAGTCTCTAATAGCATCTTTGACTAACGTCGAGCTACCGGTAACTGAAGATACGCATAGATACCACGGTGACAGTTGTGACGGCAGGCTAATTGGCTGGATAGACAACGAAGGCTTCAAAGACCAGGGCCGAATTGAAACCGGCGCCCAAGTTGGGCTCGTTCTTGACAGAACCTGCTTCTATGCCGAGGCAGGCGGTCAAATCGGCGACTGCGGCTTTATCACATCGGACGGTGCTCAATTTATCGTCGAAACCACTATAAAAATTGCTAATTGCACAGTGCACCGGGGTAAGGTAGCCGAAGGATCGTTCGATGTCGGTCAAAACTTAAAGGCAACGGTAAGCAAAGACAGGAATGCGACAAAGAAAAACCACACCGCTACTCATCTTCTGCAATGGGCGCTGCAAAATGTGCTCGGCAAATCAGTGGCACAGCAAGGCAGCTTTGTTGGCCCGGATTATTTGAGGTTCGACTTTACCTGTCCCAAAGCACCAACCAAAGAGCAGTTGAAAGAAGTGGAAAATTTAGTCAGAGAAAAAATCGCCGCTGATATGCCAGTAACGTGGAAGGTAATGCCAAAAGAGCAGGCGCAGCAGCTCGGTGCGATGGCACTGTTCGGAGAAAAGTATGGAAGCGAGGTTCGGGTGGTGGCTATCGGTGCCGAGGACCAGGGCCAAATCGGTGACGCCTTCAGTCGAGAGTTTTGCGGTGGCACGCACGTTGACAGGCTTGGCTCTATTGGCGGCTTCAAAATCATAAAAGAAGAAAGCATATCGGCAGGAGTACGCAGGATTACTGCTCTTACCGGCTTCGGGCTTAACGACTATCTCGAAAAAGCAAGTGGTATCGTCGATGAGCTGTCCGTCATGCTGAAGGTTCCTTCCGAGGTGCTGGTCGACAGAGTCAACCAGTTAATAAAAGACAATAAGCAGCTCTCCAAAAAGCTCAAGTCAGCCTCCAGGGCAACCGGCTCAGACGCAATGGCCGAAGCGAAACGATTCCTTGATAATTGTGAGAAAGTCGGTGAAACTCATATTATTGTCGGCCGGCTTTCAACCTTTTCTGTCGAGCAGGCTCGCGAGGCTGTCGATATGCTCAAGAAGAAGGCAAAATCCGCCGCTGTCGTTTTGGGCTTTGAGGATGATGATAAAGCAACGCTTCTTGCAGGTGTGACCGACGACCTGATTAAGAAAGGATTAAAAGCTGGCGAGATAATTAAGGCAATCGCACCAATAATTGGCGGTGGCGGTGGAGGCCGGCCTCAAATGGCACAGGCAGGTGGAAAAAAACCTAAAAAGATAAACGATGCCATCGCCAAATCTGTCGAAATAATCAAGGAAAAGCTGGGGGCTTGATTAATCGAGAAACGAGTTGTTTTCTGACGGAGAACTCAGCCGGAAATAGTTAAGGCTGAAAGCCAAAACGAAAAGAATAAAAACAGAAAACTTGTATATGCCGTCGATTCAACGGAGGTTATTATGACCGTAAAAGAACAATTAAAAAAAACAACCATAATTTTATGCGTCGCTTTTATTATTTTCATGCCGTGTGGCTGCAGGAAAGAAACAACGACAACTGAAAGTGAGGGATTAACGTTTGCAATTGAGCTGGGCGGTGGTGTAGGACCGATTAAGCTCGGTATGCAAAAAGAAGAGGTCATAAAATTTTTAGGAAAACCCGACAAAATCGACGGGAAAGAGCAGTCGCTGAATTATGTCGAATCGAAAGGTATCTCTCTGTTTGTTACTTCCAAGCAGGGCGTCATGATTATAGATTGCTGGTCGGATGAGTACCCTTTGGGCAAAGCAAGAAATTTTAGCGGCAAAACGAAAGAGGGCGTTGGGATGAATGCCAGTCGTGCCGAAATCGTCACAGCTTACGGCCAGCCGGACAAAACAAGCTCGAACGGTCCTTTGACAACGCTGCACTATGAAAAGCTTAATGCCCAGTTTTCGCTCGTGGGCGATAAACTCGTCAACCTAAAGATAGGTGTCCCAAGGAAAATGTCCGATCCCGACTCCAATATAATAAAAAAGAACTGAAGCTCAGATCGTCCGGGAGGGAGAAGGTTTTATGATTCAGTTCCGCTGCGAACACTGCGGTCATAAGCTCGGTGTGTCGGACAAACACGCGGGTAAGCGGGGTAAATGTCCAAAATGCGGCAATGTTATCACTATACCGGCCGAATCGACCATCATTGAGTTTCACTGCGAATATTGTGATCGTAGAATAAGCGTTACCAAAAGCCAAGCAGGCAAAAAAGTTATATGCCCACAATGCAACAATACCTTTATAATCCCGGCAGTTCAGTCCCCGTACCCTGATGCAATGCAGGATTATTCTGGAGGTCTGATAGCAAGCACAATTGATTCCCCCCTTGATTCAACTCTTCTGGATTTCCCAGAAGAATATAAGCTAAAAGATGAGCCTGTCAGTCAATCCAACGTCTCCGAAGAAGATTTGGCGACGGAAGAGACCGAATCCGTTGGCCAACGCAAACTGCCCTGGATAGTGGACATATTCCTTTACCCAATAAGCGCAGGAGGTCTTAGCACTATTGGGATTCTTCTTTTTTTCCGGTTACTAACCGACTTTACAGCAACAGGATTGCTTATATGTTGTGGTTGTGTGGGAGGAATTTTAGGTTTCATTATTAAGATTGTCATTTACTACTCGTACATGTATTGGTACTTTACCGAGTGCGTGCGTGACAGCGCTAGCGGTGGATTACGAGCACCGATGATACTCGCCAGCATGCCGGGGTTGGGAGCTATGATCTGGCATTTTCTTAGGATATTTTCATGCTATGCCTTTACCCTTGGGCCGGTAACCTTTTATCGCGGCTATACATACTATACCGGCATCGAAACGAACATCGTTATTCTTTTCGCATTGCTGACCTATGGGATGTTCTTTTTCCCAATGGGGATATTGGCTGTTGTTATGTTCGATTCGGTCAACGGACTCAAGCCCACTTTACTTATTCGTTCGATAGCAAGTACTTTCTTTCATTATTGCGGTCTGGTTATATTGTTCTATGGTCTCGGCGTTCTGTTTGTTGGTTTGCTTGTTAGAATGAGATCAGTGTCGATCCATAGTAGTCTTTTCTCATGGCTCTTCTTGGTTTATATCTTCTCTAATATTATTTTCATTTATCTTCTATTAATATCGGGCCACCTACTGGGCCGCTTCTTCTGTCGTTACGAAGACAAACTTTACTGGGAAGTTTAATGATTGATTTGGAATATAAAATCGGACAGATGGTAAGGGATACGACGGCATGAAGATACTGGAAGAAGACCCTCCGTTGGCGGATGAATGTAAGCTGCCCTGGCTTATCGACGCCTTTCTTTATCCTATCAGCGCCTCCGGCATGATACACCTTGCGCTCTTTGTAATTGTGCCTCTGTTGTTCTCCCTGTTCATAAGATTAATAGTGTATTTTCTAAGGCCGAGTCTTGGGAACGCAGTAGCCGAGATCACCGAGCCCGTTGCTCTTATTCTTTATGTTATTTTCTATAGCTATGTGTGTTACTACGTCGCGGACTGTGTGATTAACAGCGCCAAGGGTCATCGGCGAGCCTCGGATGCGACGATGCCGGATACAATTAGCATAGGCGATTTTATTTCTCAGGCTTTTGTTATTATTGGCTGTGTAGCTATTTGTGTGTCGCCTGTATTATTATATTCTGTCTTGATTAAGCGGACCGATTTGTGGTTTTGGGTATTGTCGGCTTACGGGACATTCTTTTTGCCGATGTCGCTGCTGAGAGGAACTATGTTCGATACCTTTGACGCCCTGAATCCGATAGAAATAATCCGGTCGATAAGCCGTACATTTGTATCGTACTGCGGGCTGGTGTTGTTTTTTATAATTGTCGGTGGTTTTATCGAAGCAGCCCTGCCGAGACTGCCGGTTTGGAATTTCCCCAAAAAAGTTATTGAAATTTATCTTATCTTTGTGCTGGCACATCGACTGGGCTGGTTCTACTGGTGGCATAAGGACAAAATTGATTGGGGCCTGTGACTACGGCTTATGCTGCTATTTTTCCTGCCTTATCCTCACGCTCATTGCGTGGGCATCGAGCCCTTCAACTTCAGCCAGGCGAATAATATCTTCAGCACTTGCAGCCAACTTTTTCTTGTCGTATTCGATAATACTCGTCGACTTGATAAAATCATTGACACTTAAAGCGCTAAAGAAATTGGCACTTAATCCCGTAGGTAATGTGTGACTTGGTCCTGCCCAATAGTCACCCACGGCTACAGGTGAGTAATCGCCGATAAAAATCGCCCCGGCATTTTTAATCTGGTCGGCAATATTCCTGCTGTCGTCTCCACACTGTATCTGCAAATGCTCTGCTGCAAATTCATTGGCTCGCTGAATCAAATCGTATGTTTCTTCAAAAACAACAACTCCGCTCGATTCTTTAAGACATGCAAATGTCTCGTCCTTTCGATTCAATTTTCCAACCTGTTTTTCAAGTTCTTTGATGACTTCCTCTGCGAATTCTCGCGAAATTGTAAATAAATACGCACACCCGGGGGCGTGCTCAGCCTGGCTGAGCATATCAGCCGCAACCCATGCCGGATTGGCTTGTTCGTTTGCAATAATCAAAACCTCACTTGGGCCGGCTATTGAGTCAATCGCAACGTCACCAAAAACCAATTGTTTAGCTGTTTGAACCCATTGATTGCCCGGACCGACGATTTTATCAACTCGTTTAATCGTTTCAGTCTCAAAGTTCAAAGCTGCCACGGCCTGGGCACCGCCAATTCGGTAGACTTCAATCCGGCAATTCTGATAATCTTTATCTACAGACAGTTCATAGCAAACTGCCAGTGTCACCGGATGAATATCTCCCTCATACCTCGGCGGTGAAACAACCGCTATTTCCTCTACGCCCGCTACCATCGCCGGGACCACGGTCATTATCACGGTGGAGGGCAGAGGTGCCGAAGCTCCCGGAACACAAACGCCAATCCTCTTTATCGGTGTATACTTTATCCCGGTGCCGCCGGAGCATTTCTTATCGTTTCCTGTGAAAATTTCTTTTTGATACTTTTTTACATTCTCGATTGCTTTTCGAATCGAACCTAAAAGTTCTGGGGCAATATTTTCATGTGCCTTTTCCAAATCCTTTTGGTCGACTCTAAATTGCTCCGGCGTCAGTTTAACACCGTCAAATTTCTCCGTATACTTTACAATCGCTTCGTCCTTGCTTTCGACAACGTCACTCAAGATTGCCTCAACTTTTCGCCTGTTCTCGACATGCCTCGGACCAAAACCAAAATGTGACATACCTCCCTTAGAAAGAAGAACATTAACTAATCTTTCCCAAAAATTTGGCTGGTCATACGAAATTAAAATCTTGTCGAGTTCGTGGGGCATTGGTTTGTCCTTTATCTGCCGAAATTACCGTGGTTGTAGATTCGCGTTGCCTTGTGCAGCAGAAGATAGCTTTCGCCTCTGTATTCGGTTCTAATCCCTGCTATCTTAAACCAGATTGATCCGGTCATCATGGATTGCCTGCGCTCGGTCAGCTCCAGAACCTCACACGGCAACAATCTTAATGATACATGCTGAAGATTTCGACCCAAAGCATCCAGAACAAAGACCGGCCGGCCGTCATTTTCATTAACTAAAAATGCAGTCCTGTCCACCAGTACAGAATCCATGTATCGTGTTCTTTCGATTGCAACCTCATTGCTGTCGGCCCTTCGGTGTCCGCTGTTTGCTATTTCTGTCTTGCTAACTTTAAGCTTTTCTATAACCTCCGGCGGCAAGGTCAATATATCGTTCGGCTCACTAATAGCAATAGCAGGCTCGCGATCTTTTTCGGAAGGAGTCTCAGGTGACTTATCCCCTTCCTGCTCTGATTCCCGGGACACCTGAGGTTCCGGCTCTTTGGTTTTACTAAGCGGCAGAAAGTACTTCGGGAATATAAAGTTCCTGCCCCTGTATTTTGTGATTCTCCCGTCCAGAAGCCGATAAGTCACCGCAGAACGCATTTTCACGTCAGCGGTCACTTTTTCCAAACCCGAAGACGGCAGCAATTCCAATCTTGTCCCCGCCTTGACAACGGCTTCGTAATCGTTTACGTCCGAACTCAATTCAAAGAACCACACATCGTTACTATCGGGGCCGATCAATTGACCATCGATACCCCTTAGAACAAAGCCGTCCTGCAGCAGGTTTTCGCGGGCTGCCTCTGCATCAGGCACTACCATGCCCAGAATAAATACTAAAATCAAAATTGCCGGTCTCTTATACATACCAGGAGTTTTGAATCCTAAATAATCATTTGAACAGCCTGCTTCGGTTCGTCTGCCTGCTTAACATGCCGGCTGCTTTCAGGGTCGTCAACTGCGACCAGATCAACCAGCGGCTTCCAGAATCCGCCAACAAGTATAATAGGTTTGGCCAATTCGAGAAAGCCCTTGTTTTTTAATTCCCAGACCTTTGACAATTCCAGCAGAGTACCCGTTCCGCCGGGCAGCACTATATACGCCTGTCCTAACTTTATAAGCGTATCGAGTCGTTCGTCGAGTGATTCGGTTGCTATTTCGCGGGTCACATATTCGTTCGCTTTGCCGGACCCAAAGGCCGAGCATGTAACGCCGATAACTTTTCCGCCGGCATCGGCTGCACCTTTTGCCGCAGCTAACATTGTTCCGCCGTATCCGCCGTTGGCGACAGTAAAATCCGCCTCGGCCAGCAGCTTGCCGACATCGTACGCCAATGTATAGGCGGAGTCGTCAGGCCTGGCCCTGCCCGTTCCGAAAATCGTTACTATCTTCTCATCCATCGGCTTTCCTGAGCGTGTAATTCAAAAGCCCTGTTGAAAGTAAAATTTCCCTGTCTCTGTCGGAAAGCTCCAGCTTACCAACAAATTCTAACGAACCGTCCGGCTTAACAATCTTGACCTTGTCACTGTCCTTTATCGCTTCGAGAAGACCATCTATCTGGAGCTCATCGTCTATTTCTATTTTGTCGTAGTCCGCCGGTTCTGCAAATTCGATTGGCACAATGCAGAAGTTAATCAAGTTCGCCTTGTGGATTCGCTCGATACTTTTGGCAATCACAGCCCGAACGCCGAGATACATCGGACAAAGTGCAGCGTGCTCTCTTGATGAGCCTTGGCCATAACTTTCACCTGCAACAATAACACCGGCTATTGATTTTTTCTTCAACGCAAGCGCTCGTTCGGCAAACGTTGGCTTACCTTCTTCGTTGAAGCAACTGAAAACTACCTTGGCATATTCGGGCACATTCGAGCGAAGTTTCAGAAAAGTCCCCGCGGGCATAATGTGGTCGGTGGTTATCTTATCGCCACACTTAATTAATACCCTGCCTGTTAGTGTTTTCGGTAACGGCGTTGCCGGCTGAGGCACCACAATCGTAGGCCCGCGCAAAACCTCAACCTGTACTGCTTCCTTTTCGCTTAAAGGTTTCTCTATCATATTATCGTCGACAGCAAATTCGCCCGGCAGCTCTATCTTCGGGTACTTCAGCCCGAACAGTTCCGGCAATTCTCGCGGGTCGGTAATTCGGCCGGTAAGCGCTGAAGCAACCGCCGTCTCCGGACTGACAAGATAGACTTGGTCGCCTTTTGTCCCGCTGCGACCTGCGAAGTTCCTGTTAAACGTGCGCAGGCTAACTACACCATCCGCCGGCGAAAATCCCTGGCCGATACACGGCCCGCAACCCGATTCCAATATCCTCGCCCCTGCTGAAATCATGTCCGCCAACGCTCCGTTTTGAGCCAGCATATTCAATACTTCTTTGCTTCCCGGAGCTATTGCACATTCGACCATGTTGTCTATGTGCCGACCTTTTAAGGCCTTCGCTACCATCATCAAATCGGCAAAGCTCGAATTTGTGCAACTACCTATTACCACCTGGCCGATTTTGATACCGGCTATGTCGCGGACAGACTTTACGTTATCCGGCGAAGACGGACAGGCAGCCATCGGCTCAAGCTCAGCAAGATTTATCTCAATGACGCGGTCATACTCAGCATCCGGATCGGCAGCCAATGGTTGATAGTCCTGCTCTCGTTTCTGTGCAGCTAAGAATTTCCTCGTTTGTTCATCGCTGGCGAAAATACTCGTCGTTACGCCTAACTCGGCTCCCATATTTGTTATCGTAGCTCGCTGTGGCACGGTAAGCAATTCTGCACCTTCGCCGAAATATTCGACTACCCAGCCGACATTACCTTTCGTTGTCAGTATGCTAAGCAGCTTTAGAATTACGTCTTTGGCTGCGACCCACTCGCTCAGTTCGCCGGTAAGTTTCACTCCCAGGACCTTTGGACATCTCAAATAGAAGGATCCACCCGCCATGGCGACCGCAACGTCCAGCCCTCCGGCCCCGATAGCCAACATGCCGATACCGCCGCCGGTGGGAGTATGCGAATCGCTGCCCAACAGCGTCGCGCCGGGCTTGCCGAATCGCTCTAAATGGACCTGGTGACAAATGCCGTTGCCGGCCCGCGAGTGATAGACGCCGGATTTTGCTGCTATTGTCTGTAGATACAAATGGTCGTTATGGTTCTCCGGCCCAAAACCAGCCATATTATGGTCAACGTAACTGACGGATAAATCGGTCCTAACTCTGCCTAATCCCATCGACTCATACAGTAAAAATGCCGTTGTTCCCGTGGCGTCCTGCGTAAGTGTCTGGTCGATACGAATCCCGATCTGATCACCCGCCGTGAGCTTACCATCAGCCAGATGACTGCCAAGTATTTTATAAACAAGCGTTTGTCCCAATTTTGCATCCCTTAAAAAAATTAAGACAATAGTCTAACACAAATACCGACTGAAAACAAATTAGGACCCCTGATTATTCATAAAAATCAAATGGCATGTTTGTACGGTAGCAACATCATGGTTTCGATTTTTCTCCGTCGTGTACAACGAGCGAATCTTGCCCATCTGCAGGCACAGTAGTATTCACTGCGGGTTCCGGCATGACACCTCTTCTTATATCTCCACCATCTTGGTAAGTGTAGATATTATCGTCATTAATGCCGCAGAACGGTCTATCCACAAAACGCATTGAGCCATCCATAAATAAAACATTCTGCCCTTCCCCCTTATGCGATATGGAGTTGCCGAACATAATCCCTTCATAACCGCCATCGGGATTGTAATCATCCCAGGTATTTCTGCGTTTGGCAGCCTTGTTAGTTATCCACGGATTTCGGTCGGCAGCTACAGCTATGCCTGGCTCGCTCGCTGCCGTTAAAGCATATTGATTGAATGGTGTATGATACGAGTAACTTACATGTCTTTCTGTTTTCAGAGGGGGTCCAAAATCCCAGAGCTCAATCAGGTCTCTGTCGCGAGCTCCATATTTAGCGGGCCTGAATTTTTTGACACCCGAATCACCTTTGCAGATGAAGGACTTCGGTTTGACTTCAGCGTACTTGACTAACAGATACAAGCAGGATGAAATGGTTGCCTGACCGCCGGAGCCGTCCTGGTTAATACTGTAAGCGTCAAACCTGTTATCGGCGTCCCATTTTCTAACACTCCGGGCCCATACGCTGGTAGGCCCTCCCGCACGCGGATATTCATCGTCGTAGTCGTTGGCGTAAACCATCATCGCTTTGCCGAGACCGGACAGATTCGTCCCACAAATCATGCGGGAATCTATCTGCCTGTGTTCATCTGGAAATATGAACAGAAAAAAAGCCAGCAACGCCAATAACGAGATTATGACAAACAGCTCGATTAATGTAAAACCTTTGCGTTCCATTTTTCTATTCCTTTGCTCTTTCAAGATTTGTGTTCCCAATCCACCTTTTAGCATATTTCGCTTACATCTTCTATGATAAAAGCGAATGACGGAAAGTTCAATATTGATATGCTTGTCCAAAGGCAACGATATGTTGCGAAACAGCACTGGCATATCAAAAGGCGGCCTTGTTCTCCGCCGCGCAAGACCGCCCGCGAACGACAAAATAAAGGATTATCAATGCGTGATATGCTGACCTCTCGATATATCTTCAACCATTTCTGTGAAACCGCCGGTTAATCCGAGAAATCCTCCCTCAGAAGCAGCTTTAGCTTCCTCATGTCCCATACAAACTGCATAGGCTTCTGTCACGGTCTCCGCTATTCTATCATGGCTGTAGATGGCAAACTTTCGGGATTTTTTGTAAAGCCGCAATGCATCTGCGTATTCCGTAATGGCGGCACTCAATTGGCCGACATCGAACATTATAGAACCAAGGATAAAGTGTGCATCAGCCATATCAGGTGCCAGGCGTACTGCCATTGCCGCCGCTCTAAGCCCTTCTTCGGCTTTGTCCTTCTTCTGCATAGCCAGTGACCTGATCATCCAGGCCACCGCCGACTGGGGATATACCTTTAATAAGCGTCCGGCCTCGGATAAAGCCCTGTCCGTTCTGTCGGATGTTATCATCTTCGCACAATAATCAAATATGTCTTTCTCAATCCTTCTCCTGAGGTTGAGTAGGGCGGGATTGTCCGGCATGATATTAAGCCCTTCCATGCAGCATTTTAAACTGTCCGAGTAACTCTCGGCGCTATTCGACATAAGCAGATATTTCGAAGCCCTGTGAAGCCGCGCGTATGTCGAATGCCACTCGCTCTTCCGTTCTTCGCTGAATCCCTGCCAGTCGATATGTTCGTAAACAGAATCGCTTCTGACGTAATTAAAAAATTTCCGGAAAGTTGAATTGCCGGATGCTCGATTAGCTGTAGTAAATTCAATAAATGGTTGGAAGTCACTGTTTACTGAATATGACTTGACAAAACGCCTTAGGTCGTTTTCGTCGCCAATGTAACAGCTCATTACGTCCATGCTGTTATTGATGTTTATCTCGGAAAGACTATCTCGCACACCTTCTTTCGATAATTCTATTTCCATGTGTACCGGCGAAAAATACTGCTGTTTTTCCGAACCAATCACGAGAAAATATTGAGCCGGATCGGGAGTCATATACCATATCGTCACGTGAGGAAACACCTCCATCATCGTGCCTATTATGCTGTTTATCACCAGGGCCGGCTCAACGTTGTGCGTGGGTATCCAGGAAATAAACAGGCCATTCTCATTAAGATGCTCCTTGGCATCCTCAAAATATTCTTTAGCATAAAGAGAAGAATTCTCCGCAAAATGCTTCGGGTGAATAGAGTCATTGACGATTGCATCATACTTATTGTCCGTCAGGTGGATATAATTTTTTGCATCCATATATATCATGCCGATTTCTTCGTTCAATTTTTCACCAAGATTAATGTGCCTGAAAAACCTCGAAGAAAGATCCACTATCTCCGGAGCAATCTCCACACAATCGGCTCTTTCGAGCATATGAAGAGCCATACAGGCCGTACTTTCACCTGAGCCAAATCCGACGGACAAAACCTTTCTCGCTCTGCTGTTGAGCAAAACTCCAAAATGCCCGAGCATCTTCTGATCGCTTCGCCAAAAATAAGTGTCACCTGCTACTCTCTGGCCCGAAGTATAAAGGTATAAAGTATCTTCCTGGGGATCCCTGTACAATGACACTGTTGTGGCAACACCTTCCCGGACCGCTACAAGCTCAAGCTGCTCAGGAAGCCTCGGATTGCTTTTTACCACCGACTCGAACAAATCGGGTGGCATTCTCACAACGACCAGAGTCAATACGGTTGCCACCGCTAAAAAACCAAACCTGCCCACAGCTTTAGGGCTACAAGCAAATAACATCCACATAATCGCGGCAATCCAAATCCCCGCAAGAGCAAGTATGGACATCGTAAACTGCAATCCCAGCAGTGGAATAAGGATAAAACCGGTCACAATTCCACCTGCAACCGCCCCTATCGTATTTGCCCCGTATGCTGTTCCCGTGGAGCGCCCTACTTTATGCACGTGGTTGGCCCAGGCTTGTAACGCGATGGGAAAGCCCGCCCCCATAATGATGGACGGCAACAGGAATAAAAATGCACTTTGTGCGAGAGGTTTAATCATATATGTTGAAAACGGAACGAATGTTCTCGCCAACTCCACCTCTCGATCAATGTCCGGCAACAGATTCGAGGACCAATATATTAATAATGGCAGGTAGAAGACTCCACACAGTCCCAATAAGAACAGTGTTACTGCAAATCCGGCAGCGGGGACCTTTAGTGTCCTAACCAGTCCGCTGCCTATGCCTGCACCGATTACATTTCCCAGCAAATAAATGGTAAGCACAGACGAGAACACGTAAGTGTATCCGCTAAGCAGATGTACGATACTCCGCATCCAAAGCAACTCGTAGCCTATGCTTATTAAACCGCTCAGAAAAAATCCGAGAAGTAACATATAAACTTTGCCACTGTCTAATTTGGTTGTATCAACCTCGGTAATCTCGATCGGAATATCTTCAGCGTCTTCTTCGACGTTGACTTCGGAAAACCGAGATAAAAACCATCCGGCGGAAGCCACGAAAGAATTGAGGATTGCCGCGGCGTACAATGTGCCCATAACACCGATGCTCCGGATCAGAACAAAACCCGCCAGGAAACAACCAACAGCCGCTCCAAAAGTGTTAAGAGCATAAAGCCTGCCTACCAAACGGCCGGTTTGGTTTTCGAGCGAGGTGACATATCTGCCCAAAAGAGGCAAGGTGCTTCCCATTAGCATCGACGGCACAAGCACAATCAATCCCGACACTATTATCTGGACAATTAGGAGCTCTTTATGTGTAGGATTATAAGTACGATAGAACCAAATATATAATTTATCCGCGACTTTAAGGCCCCACGGCAGCAATAAAGCGGATATTGTTATCAGAGTCTCCAGAAAAGCATATAGCTGTAATCGTTTGATGATACGGTCTGAGTATCGAGACATGATCAAAGCGCCAATCGCCAGCCCCCCCATGAACGTCGATACGACAATGCTCGATGCATAAACAGTATTGCCGAGCGTCAGCTTTAATAATCTCACCCATATAACCTCGTCCATCAGTGAGCATGCCCCGGAAGCAAAATATATCATCATCAGCCAATTAACGTTCGCTCGTAGGGCGACAGCTTCATTGTCCAATATGGATTCACTTTCAGGAATCTGGTCTGCATCGGAGGGATTAGTATGCCCTTCAGTTATATCTTTAGCGATCATTATGTTCAGATTCTTAGTTTCCATTTTCCATACTCCTCATTACGTATATGTATTTAGCCTGGCTCAATCGCGCATAAGAAATACGGTGGTTTCGGCTATTTACTTCGTTTCTTTACTTGTCAAACAACACTATACGATTTGTTTTAAAGGCGGCCTTGCTCTCCGCTGCACAAGACCGCCTAAAACAATAGAAGCAGGGACTGCCTTTAAGCGATCCGGTTGTCTCTCGATGATGCTGTTTAATAAGCCAACTTGCCAATCTCGCACTACATATATCAACTTAACTGCAGCTCAATAACTTCTACCCGGTGGCAATACACGCGCAGCTTCTCCATCATGCACGAGGAGTGAATCTTCCCTGTTCTGAGGTACAGTATCACTCTGGCCGGGTTTAGGAAAATTGCCTTTTATATGGTCTAGGCCGTTCCAATAAGTGTAGATATTGTCCTCATCGATGCCACAGAAAAACTTATCCTCAAAGCGCAATGAGCCGTCCATGAACAATACGTTTTGCCCGTCTTCCTGATGGCTGATGCTGTTTCCCAACTGTATTCCTTCTTTACCACCGTAAGGATTATAAGTATTTTGTGTGGCTCTGCCGGCAGCAGCATCGTTTTCAATCCATGGGTTTCGATCAGCAGCTACCGCACAGCCCGGCTCACTCGCTGAGTTCAGAGCGTATAAACCAAAGGGATGATGGTAAGAATAGCTGACATGAGTTTCTGCGCTTGGCCCTTGTGGTGCGCCACCGAAATCCCAGAACTCAATCAAGTCTCTGTCGCCTGCTTCATAATCTGAGGGCTTGAATTCCGTAACACCCGAATCGCCCTTGCAGAGGAACGACTTCAATGTGACCTCAGCGTGCTTGACCAACAGATAAAAACAGGACGAAATGGTTACCTGGCCGCCGGAGCCATCCTCGTTAATACCGAAGGCGTCGTACCTGTTGTCGGCGTCCCATAGTACTGAATTCCGACTCCACACGCTGGTAGGACCGCCGGCACGTGGGAATTTATCGTCGTAATCGTTGGCATAGATCATCATCGCCTTGCCGAGGCCGGACAGGTTCGTCCCGCAGACCATTCTGAAGGCGAGCTGCCTGACCCTGGCTAGTGCAGGCATCAGAATGCCCATGAGCAGTGCTATGATCGCGATAACGACAAGCAACTCGACTAATGTAAAACCTTTGCGTTTCATTTTTCTACTCCTTCACTTTTTCGGAGATTCGCCCGACCGACTGTCTTGAGTACATTTTGTTAATATCTCGATGAGAAAAACGAATAATGGAAAGCTCAATCTCTATTCGATCCGGCTATCTCTCGACAGTGTTCTATCAATACGATACTTTACTAATCGCTCGCAATAATCTATATCAGCGTATCAACAAGGAAGCTCATTAATCAGTGTCTACCTGTGGGTAGTTCCGGCATTCCTTCAGCTTCGTGCACAATGAGTGAATCTTCCCTGTTCAAGGGTACGGTACTGCCCTCTCCGGGTTCGGGATAACCACCAAGCTGTCGTGGTCCGTTGTTTTGGTAAGTATAGATATTGTCTTCGTTGATGCCACAGAAAGGCTTGTCCTCAAAACGCATCGAGCCATCCAAAAACAGTACGTTTTGCCCGCCTTCCTGATGGGTCACGGTATTGCCATACTGTATTCCTTCTCTGCCACCATCAGGATTGTAATCATCCCATGTGTCTCTGGCATTCGCAGCATCATTAGTTATCCATGGATTTCGATCTGCAGCTACCGCACAGCCCGGCCCACTCGCCGAAGTCAGAGCATATAAACCAAAGGGATGATGATAAGAGTAGCTGACATGTGTTTCTGGGCGAGGGAGACCCTGTTCGTTGCCACCGAAATCCCAGAGCTCAATTGGATCTCTGTCGCCTACTTCATAGTCAGCGGGTCTAAATTCTGAGACACCCGAATCACCTTTGCAGATGAATGACTTCGGCGTGACTTCAGCGTACTTGACCAGCAGATAGAAGCAGGACGTAATACTTGCTCGGCCGCTAGAGCCATCCTCATTAATACCGTAGGCGTCAAACCTGTTGTTGGCATTCCATTGCTGCACGCTCCGACTCCATATGCTTGTTGGGCCACCGGCACGCGGATATTCATCGTCGTAGTCGTTGGCGTAGATCATCATCGCCTTGCCGAGGCCGGACAGGTTCGTCCCACAGACCATTCGGAAGGCGATCTGCCTGACCCTGGCCAGTGCGGGCATCAGAATGCCCATGAGCAGTGCTATGATCGCGATAACGACCAGCAGCTCGACTAATGTAAAACCTTTGCGTTCCATTTTTCTACTCCTTCACTTTTTCGGAGATTCGCCCAACCGACCGTTTCGAGCACATTTGTTCAATCTCTTCATAAAAATAAGTGCAACTAATTACCGAATTCGCATTGTGGCAGTTCCGCCGTCAGGCGTCCCTAACGGGACTGCCAAAAAGTAACAAATAGCGCTAAGCGCCGTTTTAGGCGAATCTCCATGGTTACAATTCTTCGCCAGGAAACGGTCGGTTCAAATTCATTCGAAAGAGGGACTTTTACTGGTTAGCTTTGCGCAATTGTTTCGCTCTGTTCTCAAAGGCGCTTTCGACTCAATGTGTTGAACTGATTCTTCGGCAGGCAGGTCCAAGATATGAAATAACAAACGAATATGATGACGACTTTAGCTACGATAAGCTTTACAGACCCGCCTATCTGTCTTTGTTTCCATATTGGCGCAAATCTTA
>CAZQXE010000002.1:0-40051 GCA_964597115.1 uncultured Pirellulales bacterium
CTGCGGCGTTTCATATATTTGCGATAATCTTCCAGCTTGACGCAGAAGAACAGATACCTGTTCGCGTCGAAATCAAAGACGTCCCTGCCGTCGAAATCAACATCTATGTTTTCTATCTTATAGACAAAAACGAATATAGCCTCATGGCCTGAGCCGAAAATCTCCTGCCATCTCACGAGTCCATCGACATCCTCGGCTGTGACCCAGCATTCGAAACCCGACAATTTGGCCAAGGTTGTCCCTTTGAATCTTCTGCCCTTTACTTCGGCGATTATTATTTGCCCGTTGCGCAGATGCAGCAGGAAATCGAAGCTCTTTATCTCGGGATGGCCGAACTCGGCTGTTTTGTACTCGTCCACCGCGACATATTCGATGCGGTTGTCAATCAACCAGTTCTCGAAGGCCCGCTCGTAATGATTTGGAAAAGTTTCCTTCATTTTTGATTCGACTTTTCATCGTCGATTTCATAGAAAGATTCTCTTACTTGTCGATGCCCCCGCTTGTAGGTGCAATCTCATATTTCATTTTTTAGTACGAATAGAAGCGGAAGCAGCTTGTTCAGGTAAGACCGCCATACACGGTATTCGTGTGTGCCACCGCTTATGCAGGCGACGTGCCTGATATTATCATTTTTCAATCGTTCCAGGAATTTCAGATTCAACTGGTAAAGGAAATCTTTGTTGCCGCAGCCGATCCATAACAAGTCGAGTTTATCGTTTACAGAATTCGGCTCGGCCAGCAGCTTATCGAGTTTATCTTCCGGCGGAATTGCCGAGCTGAAAGCGCCAATCCATCCGAAAAGTTTAAGATTGCCCAGGCCAATCGTAAGTGCCTGGCCGCCCCCCATCGACAGGCCTGCGATAGCCCGGTCTTTTTGATTGTCACTTACTTTGTATTGCTTCTGAATATACGGGATGAGGTCCTCAATCAGGTTTTTTTCAAAATCACCGTAATTGTCTATACTACTCCTGTCCGGCGGGGCCGAAGGCGTGTGGCCGTACGGCATAACGATAACAAGCGGCCGGGCTTTCTTAGCGGCGAGGAGATTGTCAATAATGACGTTAGCTCGCCCAATCTCTGTCCACGTACTCTCAGTGTCACCCAGCCCGTGCAGCAGGTAGAGGACGGGATATTTGATATTTTGGCTATTCTCGTAACCTGGCGGTGTGTAAACATAGATTCCCCGTGTGACGCCGAGTGACTTCGAGGGGTACTTGTGTATATGAACCGTGCCGTGAGGAACTTTTTGCTCCTCGAAAAACATCGTCTTGTCACCAGGCACCAGGACCATGTTTATTGTTCTTCGCTGCCAGATTTTGGTCCAGTCGTTTGATGTATCGACGATTTGCAGGCCGTCCACAACTAATGAATATTCGTATATATTCGGCTCGGCCGGCCCGAGGATCACGCTCCATACTCCGGAGCCGTCTTTTTTCATCGGCTGGAGTCCCTCGGCAAACTGAACGTTCACGCCGGCACTTTCAGCCTGTGGTGCGAGCAGCCGGAATGTCACCATACGGTCCGGGTGAACCTCCGGCGATACAACACTCGGGCTTAGCTGAGCCTGGAGCTGTGAATTCACACCAACCAGCAGCGACAAACACAATACGTAGTAATTCAATTTGTAGAATCTCATTTTTTCTCCCTTACAATTCCCAATCCGGATAGGAACTCATCATAGTCCACAAGCTCCTGGTCTCCGGTTGCCATATCTTTAACGACAAGTTTATTCTCTTTGAATTCTTCCCCGATGATAATGCAATTCGCGGCGTTTTGCTCTGATGCTTGTTTAAGCTGTTTGTTTAATTTGATAATCTTATAGTTGAAATTCGCAGAGAAGCCTTTTGAACGTAGTCTCATCGTCACTTGAACAGCCGCATCTATATATCTTTCGTCCACGCATGCAACGAAATAATCCAGCTTTTGTTTTGGTAGTGATTTGTCCAACAATCCTTTTTCTCGCAGGAGAATCTCTAATACGCAGTCGCCCATCCCCATGCCGGTCGCTGAAATTTTTGGGCCACCAAAATCTTTAAGCAGGTTATCGTATCTTCCGCCGCCGCAAATGGCCCGAAGCTCACCGACAGCATCGTGTACCTCAAATACAACACCGGTGTAATAAGCCAAGCCTCTAACAATACTCGGATCAAAGACGCAAAAATCACTTACCTTCATGACATCAAGATATGCAAAAATGCGTTTGAGCTCATCAATGGCATTCTGAGTGGTATCATCAAGGTTAACCACTTGATTTGCATGATCAAGAGAATCAACAGCCATGAATGCGAGGATTTTGCTTGCTATAGCACGGTCAGGAACTCCTTCATGGAGTAATTCCTCAAATGTTTCAGAGGGAAGCTTCCCTTTTTTATCAAGCAAGGTGTACAAGATGTCTAATTTCTCTTCTGGAATTCCTAAACTCTTGAGAAACACGGTTAATAGCTTCCGACTGGATATTTTAACTTTGATATCGTTACTGGTTAGACCTATCTGTTGTAGGTAGTCCACTGTTGTAAATATCACTTCTGCATCGGCGAGAACGCTGTCTTCACCGATTATGTCGATGTTCCACTGGAAAAATTCGCGGAGCCGGCCTTTCTGTGGGCGCTCGGCACGGAATAATCTCGGAACAGAAAACCATTTGATGGGCTTTGGCAGTGAATTGATTCTCTGGTTGACCATTCGGGCCAGTGTCGGTGTGATCTCGGGCCGCAGGGCCAGCTCCCTTCCGCCTCTGTCCTGCAGCGAAAAAAGCTGCTCGACGATTTCGTCGCCGCTTTTTATCTGGAACATTTTCAGGTACTCGAAAATCGGCCCATCGTATTCTTCGAAGCCGTTTCGGATAGATACCTTCTTCCAGCCGTCGATTATCCAGTTTCGCACGGCCATCTCCGGCGGATAAAAATCTCTCGTCCCTTTTACCGGCGGTATCTTCATTTCTTTCTCTTTTTCTTTTTCTTTGCGTTGCGTTTTTCGATTTTGTTGTTATCGAATTTGATCTTTATATACTCTTCCATTTGTTTATCGTCGATAAAGTGCAGCTCATAGTCGTATTCACCGTCAACGAAATCGCAGTCTGAATGTCGATATTCTCTGCAGATTTTCGGCCTTTTATCGTAAATCCCGCAGCGGTTGTCTTTTTCAGAAAGATGTTTACACTTGTTTTTAATGTTAATGTACCAGTCGCCTTCCTCCACGAAGACCGTTATATCTTCATGGCACAGATACCACCTGATATCGTCATAGTCTCCTTTGTCTTCCGGCGTTTCGATAGGCAGGGCAAAATACCTGCAGCACAGTCCGGTGCACTTTTCACATTGACTCTTTTTGGCCATTACAGCAAACTCCAACACACACAACGTCATTATCCATCCGCTAAAGGCTATACAATATAAGCGATTAGCCCCTTTCCGTCAAGAAAACGAATTTCCCTCCTACAATTCTTAGAACGATTATTTTCAAGTGTTGGTTTGCATTGGCCTTGAGAACCGGTATAATGTTCGGCAGGTTTGTTGAATGTGTTGAAATAGAGAACCAATATCGGGTTTGAGAGTATGCTGGGATACAGAATACGATTTGTTGTGTTAATTATATCAGTCGTGTTATTAACTCAGTCGATTGTGCCGGCAGGTACGTGGCGTTTGGATGAGGGCAAGGACTGGGAAGCTCTCTATGCTGAGGGTGGAGATGAATTCCTGCTTGCAGTGGCTGAGATAAAAGAGCTGGTCAATACCGGTCAAACCAAGGCCGCTCGCAAGGCATTCGCTGCGCTCAAGGAAGATTTTCCTGAGATTGCAGGGCCTGATTTGGATCTTTTTATCAAAGCGGAGATGTACTTCTGCAAGGGTAAGCTTGCTAAAACGATCAGAACACACAATAAGCTGCTTACAGAACATCCTAAAAGCAGATTTCGTAGGGCAGCTCTGGAAAGGCAGTTTTCGATTGCGACGGCTTTTTTAAGCGGCAAGAAGAAGTTTGTGCTTGTTTTTATCAAAATGAAAAGATATGCCGAGGGCATCAAAATCATGGATAAGATTACCGAACGGGCCGGCATCGATACCCCGATCGGAGTAAATGCTGCCGTGGCGGTAGCGGAAAATTATCAGACAAGAAAAAAGTATAACGATGCTTACCTCAAATGGTGGGAGGTATCATTGCAATATCAGGCGGGCCAGATTGGCAGGGATGCACTGCTTGGTATGGCTCAGTGCAAACGGGCCGTATATAACCTGCACCCCGAGCCTGAAAGACCTTTCTATGATGCTTCATGCCTGAGTACCGCGAAAAGCTGTTATGAAAAATTCAAATTGCTATATATAAAAGATGCCGAGGAAATAGGCGTTGATGAAATACTGAATGAGATAAATGAGCAACTGGGCTACAAACAGTATATCATTGGCCGTTATTACCTGAAAGTCGGAAACAAGCAGGCGTCTAACCTCTATTATAACATGGTAGTAAGCGATTGGCCGGGCACTAAAGCTGCGGATTTGGCAAAAGAAATGCTTACACAAAATGAAGATTTTACGAATAGTGATCAGGTGTCCTCTGAAGAATGAAAGAAGCAATCTTCAAAAATCGGTACTATAGTCACAAATTTCCGGATTCGCTTGTCCTCTTATACTCTTGTGCTTTTTGTATGTGCCTGTGTGGATGTGCCGCAATGCGTGGCTATTCCAACGAATCGTTGTTTCCGGAAGATGTCAGAAGTGTCTGTTTGAAAATGTTCGACAACCAAACCTTTCGGCGGGGTGTGGAGTATGAGCTCTCCGACGCTCTGGCCAAGCGTATCGAGGCGCATACTCCCTACAAGATAGTTTCCAATCCCGACCGTGCCGATACTGTGATAAGCGGTCAAATAGTCTCTTTGGGTGAACGGCCGCTTAGTACCGAGCGTGAAACCGGCATGGTCATGGAAAGGCAATTGGAGCTGCAGGCAGTGGTTAACTGGAAAAATCTCAAGACGGGTCAATTGCTGATAGATAACCAATCCGTTAGTGCCTCAGCGAGCTATTCCGACTTCCAGATGCAGGAATTCAAGTATGTGTCAACTCTCGCTGCAAACAATCTGGCCCAAAAAATCGTAGAATTGATGGAAAATAAATGGTAGAATAGTGAGTTTAATCACGGAACAGTGAACACTAATTATGGATGACGACCAAAACAAAAAGCCGAACATGCAACGTCAAGGACCGCAAAACAGGCCGGGCAAAAAGCCACCGCTTCCCCGCTATAGGCGAGGGCCCTTTAGTTACCTCATAATTGCAATTGTAGTATTCACAGCGATGATGATGTGGCAACAGTCGCAGAAGGTGGATAAAATCAGTTTTGATGAATTTGTCGGGTGTATCGAGAAAGGGCAGATCAAGAGTGCTACTGTAAAGGACACAGAAGTAACAGGCCAGTTCACTCAGGATTATCTTGACAGCCAGCAGGACAATAACAAGAAGTCTTTTGTAGTTCATTTCAATCCGTCCGTGCATGGTGAGTGGCTTGGGCAGTTGTTAAAGGAAAATAAAATAAGTCATGAGTCTGCGCCGCAGCATATCTGGCTCATTATGTTGATGCAGTGGATTCTGCCGTTACTTTTATTAATTGGATTTTTTTACTTTTTCTTTGCCAGAAATCTTCGCAGCGGGGCCGGCGGGATGCTGATGTCGTTCGGTCGAAGCAAACATCGGCTGCAGGGAAAAGACCGCGCCAATGTAACATTTGAGGACGTGGCCGGTGTGGAGGAAGCAAAAGAAGAAGTAGCTGAGATAATCGAGTTCTTGAAAAATCCGAAAAAATTCCAACGCCTGGGAGGCCGTATCCCGCGCGGTGTTTTGCTTATAGGCCCGCCGGGCTGTGGAAAGACCTTGCTCGCGAAAGCCATAGCAGGCCAGGCCGATGTACCGTTCTTTAGTATATCCGGCAGCGATTTCGTAGAGATGTTCGTCGGAGTCGGCGCATCGCGTGTGCGTGATTTGTTCAAGCAGGCAAAAGAGAATTCACCCTGTATCATCTTCCTTGACGAAGTCGATGCAATCGGGCGAAAACGTGGTGCCGGTTTTGTTGGTGGCGGACATGACGAACGCGAACAAACGCTAAATGCAATCCTGGTCGAGATGGACGGTTTTGATACCAACGACCAGGTGATTGTAATTGCTGCGACAAACCGTGCCGATATTTTAGACCATGCGCTCACACGCCCGGGGCGATTCGACAGGCAAATTTTTGTGGGGCTGCCTGATTTAAAAGGTCGGGTGGATATTCTGAAAGTACACGCCAAGAAAGTAAAATTAGGCCCCGATGCCAATCTTGAAAGACTGGCGCGCGGCACGCCAATGTTCAGCGGTGCAGACCTGGCGGCGATTATTAACGAAGCCGCCCTGGCGGCAACGATGACCAATAAAGACTATATCGAAATGGCCGACCTGGAAGAAGCGCGGGACAAGGTCCGGTGGGGAAGAGCGAAAAAGAGCAGGGTCATTGACCAGAAGGAAAAGGAAATTACCGCCTATCACGAGGCCGGCCACACGCTCGTGCAATCCCTGCTGAAAGATGCCGATCCTCTGCACAAGGTGAGTATCATCCCTCGCGGGCCTATGGGTGGGGCTACGTTTGCACTGCCGGAAAAAGACCGAACCATATTCACAAGAAGATATTGCATGGCGCTTTTGCAGGTATGTTTCAGCGGCCGCATTGCGGAAGAGATATTTTGTGATGATATTTCCAGTGGCGCACAAAATGATATTCAACAGGCAACCAATATCGCAAAGCAGATGGTTTTGACCTGGGGTATGAGCGACGAGCTTGGTCTTATCAGCTATGGGCCGGATCTTGCGACCAAGGAAGCCATGTACATTATGCCAGGCGAGAAGGAGTATTCGGAAAGAACAGCGGAATCGATTGATAGCGAGGTAAAAAAGATTACAAACGAGGCGTATGAGAAGGCAAAACAATTGGCAGAGGCAAACAAAGACAAACTCGATCGAATAGCTAAAGCCCTGCTCAAATATGAAACTCTCGACGCCGACGATGTGGAACTGATTTTAGAAGGCGGTCAGTTGAACAAGCCCACAGTTGCTGATTTATTAGCCGCCGAGCAAGCCAAGAACAACGAGCATAAACCTGAGCCTGAAAAGCAACAGGAACAATCGGCCGGCTGATATTATTTCTATTCCAAATTATCATCGGACTTTTATGTGGGAAAGAACTACTCCAAAATCGAAATATACCCATGTTGCCTGTGCATTGTGGCTGGTCTGCGTTTTCGCAGCTATCTGTTGTGCCTCGGGTGAAAATCCGGATGGACAAGGTTCGACAGTTACCGCCGATGTTACCGACAGCGTTGAGCTTGTAAGGTACAAGGATGAATTCTCATCTGTACGTTTCGAGCCTGCTCGCATGGGCCAGCAAGTCGGTGTGGCGTTCATATTCACAGGAACCCATGACCTACACTACTACGCACGTGCAGAAACAGCGCCCGCTCCCGGACTTGAACTGAGGGTTGAAGCAAAATCCAATGATTTTTATTTTGACAATGCGGTCTTTCCGAAATGGGAGATTTTCACCGATCCTGTCGGAAAAAAAGTCGAAGTATTCGCCGGCGATTTTACCGTCTTTGTACCCATCACAGCAGTCAAAGTTCCGACCTTCACTAATGTAATCGATAAAAGCGATGTCGAGGTCAAAATCTCCGGCATTACATGTACCAGCAAAATATGCCTTTCGCCATTCGAAAAAATACTGCCAACAAAAATTTATTGGAGCATGCGCGATTCGTGGAATGAGATTGATCTTGAATCCGTAAGCGATGCAAACATGGCGGTTGAAGAAATAGAATCCGGTAGTGATTTTGATGTTATGCCTGAAGTGGCAGAGGAACCGAGTTACTCGACCTGGTTTGCTCTAACTTTGGCCTTTGTTGCGGGCTTGGCATTAAACATTATGCCGTGTGTTTGGCCGGTCCTGCCTCTTATTATCATGCGCATCGTCGACCAGGCGAAGGCGGGCAAAAGGCAATCCGTAATGATGGGCCTGACCTTTTGCATTGGGGTATTGCTGTTCTTCGCATGCCTCGCCGGCGCCAACATTATCCTGCAAAGCTTCTACGACAGAACCTTAAGCTGGGGCGACCACTTGCGGAATCCTGCTATCGTGACAGCCCTGGCCCTGCTGATAATCGTCATGGCTCTTTTTATGTTTGGCATTTTCACAATTACCGTCCCGGCTTCGATAGCGAGTAAATCCGGCTCGGGCAAAGGCTATGCCGGCTCCGTTGGTATGGGCTTTTTGGCGGCAATCCTGAGTACGCCGTGCAGTTTCGGAATTCTGACGGTCGCGTTCGTCTGGGCACAGGGTCAGTCCCTGTTTCTGGGTACGCTGGCTATCATGATGATCGGACTCGGTATGGCTGCACCCTATGCGATCCTGACCTCTGTGCCGGGATGGTTAAAGCGCCTGCCCCGGGGGGGACGCTGGATGGAGCTGTTCAAGCAGGCACTTGGCTTTTTGTTGCTCATCATCGCCGTCAAATTGATCAAGGCGGTCCCTGATGCAGGTAAAATCAACCTGTTATATTTTGCGATCATCCTGAGCTTCTGCATCTGGATTTGGGCCGTCTGGGTTCCTTTCGGCACGAAACTCTCCCGCAAATTGTTGGTTCGAGGCATCGCGGTGCTTTTAGCGGTCTTGGCCTTTTGGTTCTTTTTCAAGCCCGAGCTTGTAAACTGGCAGGACTACGACCCGGCCCTGATTAAATCTGCAAAATCGGAGCAGAAGCCGGTCTTGATCAAATTCACTGCGGACTGGTGCACCAACTGCGAGATCGTGGACAAGTTCGTTTACCAGCGTAAAGATATCGCCAGACTCATCGACAAGAAAGACGTTTTGGCAATCAAGGGGGACACCACGAAGGCCAGTCAGCCCGCCACACTCGACTTGAGGAACATTTACAAAGAGCCCGGAGTACCGGTCACCATGCTGTTTCTGCCCGGCGAAACCGAACCGGTGCGTCTGCGTGAGTTGTTCTTTGACGATGAATTGAGAGAGCTGCTGGAAAAGTTACCCGATAAGAATTGACCGGCATTTTGGATTCATGGGGACCTAAAAGAATTGGCGAAGCGAAAGAAGATAAAAGTCGATAGAGAACAGGCCCGGGAGCGAATCAGGAAGATGTGGCCCATACTGAAAAAGACATACCCTGATGCGAAAATAGCACTTAGATTTGTAAATCCACTGGAACTGTTGATTGCAACGATTCTGTCGGCGCAGTGTACGGATGTGCGAGTCAATATGGTGACTAAGGATTTATTCAGGAAATACAAATCCGCCAAAGATTGGACGAAAGCTGATATTAAACAGATCGAATCGGACATTCGAAGCACAGGTTTTTTCCGTAACAAGGCCCTCAATATTAAGGGGGCTTGCACCAGGATTATCGAGCAGTACAACGGCAAAGTTCCCGGAAGTATGGAAGAGCTTTTAACATTGCCGGGCGTGGGGCGAAAGACGGCCAACTGCGTGCTGGGTGATGCCTTTGGAATCCCCGGAATCACCTGTGATACGCACGTAATTCGTCTGTCGCGTCGATTAGGGCTTTCCGAAAACGCAGATCCAGTTAAGTTGGAATTTGATTTGGCCGAAATAATTCCTAAGGCCAATTGGACGTTATTTAGCCATGTATTGATTCATCATGGCCGAAATATTTGTAAGGCTCGTAAACCGGATTGTCAGAATTGCCCAATTGCGAAACACTGCCCTTCGGCAAATAATCCGGATTTATGGTAAAATTCGAGTCGTATTCTCAGTGAGAAGTTGAATATTTAGCCTGCGGTTTAACCGCAGGTTTTAAACTAAATCTAAAGGGGATTTTTTTTATGATTGAGATGCTTGACAGTCCCGTAAAAGACCTGTGGCGGATATTCAGAGTAATGGCTGAGTTTGTGGAGGGATTTGACGAACTTGCCTCAGTCGGTCCCGCCGTTTCTATTTTCGGCTCAGCTCGTTCCGGGCCGAGTGATAAATATTACAAGCTTGCCGAACAAACTGCTTCGGAACTTGCAAAGGCTGGTTTTGCGATAATAACCGGCGGCGGAAGCGGGGTTATGGAGGCAGCGAATAAAGGCGCTGCTGCAGCGGGAGGTAAGAGCATCGGCCTGAATATCGAGTTGCCGTTGGAACAGCTTCCGAACGATTTCCAGAATGTGTCACTGAACTTCAGGTACTTCTTCGTTCGTAAAGTCATGTTCCTTAAATACGCTCACGGCTTTATTGTCTTTCCCGGTGGCTATGGAACTATGGATGAATTTTTCGAGTCACTCGTGCTGATTCAGACATTAAAGCAGGCATCTTTCCCCGTAGTTTTGATGGGCAGCGAATACTGGGACGGCCTGGTTAAGTGGATTAAGCAGAAGATGCTCAAAGAGCACGAGTATATTTCCCCTGAAGATTTACACGACTTTACGGTGCTGGACGACCCAAAGGAAGCCGCTAAAATCATCACCGACTTCAAGGAATCCGAAGGGCGGGTAGGAATAGAACTACCTCCGGGGATGAAAAAATTCTAAGCCGTACATATTATCTCGTCATTTTTTTGCCAATCCCACGGATGGATCGACTAAAAAGACTCTCGCGGCTATGCCTTCTGTATTCAACGTGCAAATAAATTGCAGGGCTAAATTACACGGCGACCTTGCAAATAGGGCATATTTTTGGTATAATGTATTTTAGTGAAAATTTGGTTACGCAATATGAAATTGGGGAATATTTACTGAACAATTATTTTCTCTAACGCATCTTATAACATAGAAGCAAAATAATCGCAGAAAGCGTAAGTATTGTCATGAATAAGCGAAGAAAATTTAATCCATTTGATAACTTGCCCTCAAGGGGGAAGAAACATGTAACAGCTTTTACATTAATAGAGCTGCTGGTGGTAATAGCGATAATCGCACTGCTGATGGGGATATTAATGCCGGCACTACAGAAGGTCAGAGAGCAGGGCAAACGTACGGTGTGTCTGAGCAATCTAAAGCAGCTAACGCTCGCGTGGATTTTATATGCACAGGATAATGACGGCAAAATCGTAAACAGTGATGTAGATTTCCCCGGCACTCTGCAGATAGATACCTGGTGGGTGCACTGGCCTGATGATGGCCATGATAGTACCATTGTGGAATGGGAAGATGCTATTCGACTTGGACAGTTGTGGCCGTATTGTAAAACTCTGAAACTTTACAAATGTCCGAACAGTGGCCACAAGAGGAGATTAACTTACACCATAGTTGATTCGATGAACGGTTATTGCGGCTGGGATAACTATACACCGGATTTGAAAATTACGAATATAAACGACATTAAAAGATCATCCGCAAGGATGGTTTTTCTCGGCGAAGACCCGGTGACTCCGGGTACATGGGGAGTTTTATATTCGGAGGAGGCATGGTATGATCCTCCGCCGAAGCTGCACAGCAAGGGAACGACATTCGGTTTCGCAGATGGACACAGCGAATACTGGAAATGGAACGACCCACGAACTCCGGAGACTACCTGGGATGATCGTAATGTTCCCCAGCCGGGCAATGAAGATTTGCACAAAGTTCAACGTGCTGTCTGGGGTGGGTTGGGATACAAGGCTGGTAGCCTTTAAAAATAAAAAATGATTTAAAGCTACTCATCCTATGACACTAATGTTTCAGTAGCAGCTCCAGCATCTTGCGGTCGAGTTTATGACCGTGCCAGTCTTCGTATTCTACATCGCTTCTGCCGGAATCGAGAATGCCGAATTGGCCGCGGAAATTCCATAGCGCATAGCCTATCCCATTATCCGTTAATATATCCAGGACGTCACCGAACCATGCCAGAAAGACTTTATGTGGTGTTCTTATCCAGCAGCCGCATTCGCCACAGTGCACGCCGACGCCCTTTCGGGCAAGCTCGATCCAGGGTTCGTAGTATTTTTCGAGCCTGGCACGATCCCAGTACTCATCTGCCATCTTGCCGGGCCAGGCGGGTTCGGGGAGATTATCGACATCTTTAAATGCCCAGGGCGCTTTGTAATGGGATATGTAACCGGGGTTGTAGCCCCGGCAGCTCTGAGCGATTTTCAGGTCGATAATTTCCGGTATCACATCGTTGCCCACATTATTTCCATCCGCAATTATCAGGTGGTTGGGATTGGCTTGGCGTATCGCCTTTGCAGCAGCCTCGGCAACTTTACGATAGATGTCACCCGGCACAGGCCCGCGCCTGGAATGTTGATCATTCATATCTTCGCGCATGCTCGGTTCGTTCACGAGATCAAAGCTGATTTTGGATGGCGGCAGGTCTTTGTAACGTTTCGCCCACATTCCCCAGTGGAAACAGAACGCATCCAGGGCCTCCTTGTCTTTCCAAAGATTGAACGGTTCGTTAAATCCTGCGTTAACACAGTATCCCGGTGCGCGATGAAAATTCAGACTCACATGCAGGTTGTACTTGCCGGCCATCTCTACGATGCCGTCGATATATTCAACCGCACTTTCCTTGATCTTGTACAAATCGTCCGGCTTGATATCGCCCTGTGACGGATCATAATCAATCCATCGGGGGTAGGCCATCGGCAAACGAACAAAATCGAAGCCCCAGTCGGACATCCAGCGAAAATCATCCTCGGTTGTATTATTTCGACCGCCCCCGCGTCCCGACCTCGGAGAGAAGTAATCCAAAAGATTAAATCCTCTCCAGCGTGGAATAGTCGTTTGAGCAGGTTTCAGTTTTTCTGCCGCATCGACGATGTGACCTGTGAATCCCAAAGCAGCAGCGCTGGCGCCCGCCACCTTCATAAAGTCGCGGCGATTGATTCTTGATGTATTCATGCCTTAACCTCCGAATCGATACTAACTGAAAAAGACCCTTTCAATATATCCGACCTGAGCATGCCGGTAGGGTTTATTTAGAACTTTTCTATAATGATATTACCAGTCCATTACTTTTTTGAAAAATGGTAAGAGTTCCTCGGCCATGCTTTGGTGCTCTTGTCTGTTAGGATGACCTGAGCACCCGCCTGCTTTCAAACTTGAGAAAACAAACATATGAACCTTGTTGTCATTCTCCACGTCCTGCGTGTGTTGTAACACTGAGGAGAGATTTTTTTGTAGCTGTTCGCTTTTTTGTCCCGACAGCATAGGACTCGATAATAAACATATTTGTGCATCTGGATATCGATTTCGGATTCGTTTAACAAACCGGATATAGTCAGCTACAAATTTAGCGGAATCCAGCTCGCCTCTTTCATAACTACCGTCGCCGTCGGAGAAATCGTTCGTGCCGAGACAGATAGAGACCAAATCGGGAACAAAGTTTCCGGCGTCCCAAATTGAGTTCGAATCCGTATTCAGATAAGTATGCTTGTAAACTTCCGGCATTGTCGGGCCGGGACTGTTCCAGTTCCGCGTCATGCCGATCCCGGAGACGGAGCTTAAAAGCCAGTCGGCATTCAATTCCTTAGCAATGAGCGGCCCGTAAGCAAGATAGGCATTATGCTGGTCGTACCATTGGGCCGAATCGCAGGGAATTTCCGATGCGTCCAGCCCCATGCCGCATGTAATCGAATCGCCGATAAACTCGATTTTTCGTTTCTGCTCATCTTTGAATAGCAGAAGCTTCGAACATAATAATCCCTTAAATTCTATATAGCCGTTTTGTGCTTCCGTGGCTTTGCATACCAGGAGCGTGTGTTTTGTATCTTTTAGATTCTCTGCTATTTTATACTGCGTTTTGTCTTTGTTGACTTTAATTCTTCTATGATACTTCCCGTCGATAACGATAGAAACGTAGTTGTGATTGTTATTGAAATTCTGGTCCTCAAGCAAAATATCACATCTGCTTGACCTGAAGTTTATCTGAATATATGCGCCTGCTCCGCTTAGCCTTGGTTTGTCCGGATTTTGAAAATCAATTCGACCGGTATATTGAATATTGAAATTGTCCGGTGTGTAAAAATTTATTAGTTCGGACTTTTTTTGCTGGCTTACGCAGCAGGACAACTGTGTAATTAACAGGATAAAAAGTATTTTAGTTTTTTTCATATTATCTATTCTCTATATTGAAATGTTGGAAAAGGCTTTTTATGTCATTTTTTCTCCGTCGTTTTTAGCGGCGGTAATCCACACGCGGCGCGGTATGGAGCTATTGCCTCGATATAAGCAGGATCGTCAAGGCTGAGCATCCGTGGATCGTTAACGAGGGTTTGCAGTTGCTGCTGTTCGGTCCTGCGAACCATCTCGGCCCAGATTACATACAACGCCCACTTCGGTTGCATGGCCAGGACTTCCGGCGTTGGTGGTTTTCCCACTTCGCCGAGAACAAGCGGCTTTCCATCCGCTATCTTGAGCAGGTCGTTGTAATACGACTGTTTGAATTCCCCGTAACAATCCAGCGATGCGATATCGTAGTATTCGCTGCCGGGGAAGTAGTCTTTGAAATGTCGGTCCTCGCGTTCGGGCCTGTCTACGCTCCATACCCAGATCAGGTTGTTGAGTTTGTGATGGTTCACGAGCCGGTCGAACATCTGGCGGTAGAGTGTCATTGTTCCTTGCTCTCCGCGCCTTCCGCCCCACCAAAACCAGTCGCCGTTCATCTCATGGTACGGCCGCCACAGCACGGGGACATTCGCATCCTGAAGCTGCTTGAGGTAAACTGCAATGGCATCGACCTGGGCACACCATCGCTTGTACAACTCCGTTCCTTCTGTGAGCACATCCTTGAATTGTTCGTCCGTGAGCTGGCCCTGCACGGTTGCGAGCTTTTCCGGTTTCGGCTCATCCCGTCTCGGTCGGAATGTAACCGGTTCATCAGCCGTCGGCGGTACCGCGTGCCAGCATATTGTGATGATAGAGCCCAATTTGTGCTGCCGTATGCACTCTTTAACAATATCCGGTCTGGCGGATGCGGCATCCTTGTCACCATCTTTGGCAAAACCCCAGTCCTGGCTGTAAACGGCCGGTGTCTTGCCGGAATGTTTGGCTGCTTCAAGGGTGGAAGTGTCCTTCGTATTCGGATAGTTGTGCTGGCCGGTCAACGTGTGCTTTCCTGAAATGCTGTACATCAGTTGCAGCAGCGCCCTGGCTTCCCGTGAAGCATTCGGTGTCACCGGCTTAACAGAGCTTTCGGAACCAAAGAGCGATGAAACACCTATGCACAATATTCCTGTAAATAACAAACAAGTGATTTTCCTGAATTTCATGGTATTAACTCCTTCCTTAATAAATATTTTATCGCTTTAAAAATGGATAGCTACTTTTTTTAATTCGCTTTTTCTTTCAGGTGCCTGAGGATTTCTATACATTCAATCATCGCTCGGCCGTTATGGTAGCCGCATTTCCAGGGGCCGGCCTTTTCACCGGGACGAGCTACACCCTCGACTGAGACACTGCCGTGCCATTCGCCATTATCCCAGTCTGCTATATATTTATCAACAAAATCGTATGTATCCTTAAATACCGACAAGTACTTCGGCTCTTCTGTCATGCGATACATATACAAAGAGCTGACAAGCCCTTCCGCCTGAGTCCACCAGATTTTTGTGTGCCTGTCCGCCGGCTTGTTGAACGGGCCGCTGTCGAAGAATCCACCGTTAGTTTCGTCATATCCGTACTTCAATGAATAGTCATACAGTGTTTTATAAAGATCGAGCAACGGCCAATTGGATAGACCCACAGCGTTACATGCATCCATTAACAGCCACACATTTTCAATATCGTGACCGTATGATACCCTTGCGTACTCTGCCTCCAGTCTTGGCGTCCAGTCGCGGTTGTATTTGTCCGTGCAAGCTCCCAACGGTTTTCTCACAACAGTGTTACTCTGGATCAGAATCAACTCTATCAGGCGCTCCCGTGCGAGCGGTAATTTGCTCGCACGATAGAAGCTCGTGTAGGCCTCAAGAAGATGCAGATGGGTATTCATCAGTTTCAGGCCCGCCGGTGGCCCCATATATGATGAAGTATTCGGGGATAACAAATTCCAGTCTGTGTCGAAGGATTCGAGATATCCGCCGTATTCGTTGTCGTGGGCCTTTGCTTCGATAAGATTGAATAATTTTCTGGCGAAGTCCAGCGCCTCTTGTTTATTTGTGGCCAGATAATATTCGGATATACCATATAGTGCAAAGGCCTGCCCGTACAAATGCTTGTGAGGCTGGAGCTTTTTGTCGCCGGTGACGTTGACCTCCCAGAAGAATCCGCCGTTCTCGTGGTCCCACATCTTTTCAGTCAGGAATTTATATCCCAGGTCGGCTGCTTTTAAGTGTTCCTGTTCACCATGGCCGGCCCTTATCAGATGCGAAAAAAACCATAGCGTACGGGCCTGGGTGACGATCATTTTTGTCCCGCCGGGTTTTCGCTCGCCTTTGGGGCCGAAGTTTATCGTATAGCCACCGTTTTCTTTATCCGGCGATTTCGAGAGCCAGAAAGACGCGATATTCTCATTCAGCATCTTTTCCAGCTTTGGGATATATGTATCTGCAAGTTCCGTATTGTCCACACCTGCGTACAAGTATGACGAAAAGGCTGATAGTGTAAAAGTAAACGCTGCTATTGTTAAGAATTGATCTCTGCTGAGATTTATAATCCTCATAATCTTATGCTCTGGATATATGGCCGAAATATCGTAGTCACGAGACACGGTTATTTTTGTTTATATTGATTATCTAATAGCGCGGCATAAGTTGCAAGTGTTAGCTTGTAGACGGCATGAACTTAAATGTAATCAATGTGTGTTGGTTTTTATTAGCTGGCTTAGGTATTGACAATGTAAAAGCTTATTTTTTCAAAATAGAATCACGCTGCCCCTAAAAGAGGTCATTGGTTTTATGGATTCTGTGTCCGGAACAAATTTGGGATTGACAAAGGGGTGTTGATTTTTAATAATTAGCACCCGAACAGGTTAAGCCGAAGTGGCGGAACAGGCAGACGCGCGGGATTCAAAATCCCGTCCTGGCAACAGGGTGAGGGTTCGACTCCCTCCTTCGGCATTGGAGGCTGGCTGGAGGATTATTTTATGTTTGGCAAGTATGTTCTATCAGCACAGAAACGCGCTTTTTGAGACCAAAAAAAAGAGCTTAAATCCGGGTTTTTTGACAGGCATGTCTCCATAGCACTTCTGCAAAAGCTTCTGAATACGTAAGTTATGTATTTGTTCATAAGTCCGACGGAGAATGGGGCTGTTCTGCAACAATTTCCTTGACGAAGATATGTTAATTTGGTACAAGTAGATAAGCTAAATCAGTGAATATTTATGGATTTTGGCTTAATCACGTGCAAGACATCCATAGTTCCTGGGCAAATCGCCTGAGATGTATCAGGTGAGGGATTGAGCTGGATTGATATTGTCGCATTTCAAATAACAGCTCAAAATGGATTACAACATGGAGGAAGGAAAAAGCCGAGTCCATAGAGATGTCTCGTTAAGCACAGAGTTTGGTGAAGATTCTTTGTTGCTTGTTTGGAGGTTGTTCGAGACGAGTGCAGCCAGGGTGATGGTTTGCATGTATGTCGCGAGCAACGGGAGTTTTGGTTTATAGAAGAAAGCTGAGACTCTGCCTTGCTGTTTTTTCAAGTGAGGAGTATTGTGCGGAGACTTTGCGTACTATTTTGTCTTGTGGTATTGCTTGCTTTAGTCAGCAGTGCGTCCGCTGTGGTAGTGCCGGATGGGATTTTTCCCGAGGCCCGCTATGAGTTCGAGGGCAGTTGTGAAGATACTACCGGCAACGGCTACGGAGGCACGCTCTTAGGCAATGCACACATCGAAAGCTGGGGCTTTATGCCGCAGAGCGGCCACCTGGCCCTGGACGGTGACGGCGATGCTGTTGAAATTCCGAGAATCGGACACGATGCCGAAACCTTTCTTAATGAATTCACGTACGCAATGTCAATTTTTCCTACGGTGGATTTGACCGTTGAAGATAGCCTGACCGGCATTATAAACCATGACGGCTGGGACTACGGCTCTATCCACTTTGAACTCGACCAAGGTAGGCTGAATTTGGGTATTAATGGCGGCGGAGCCGATCTGGTTGGTTCGATTGTTATTGAGTCGAACGAATGGACTCACATATCAGTGACATTGTCTACGACGGAGATGGCTCTGTATGTTAACGGCGAGCAGGACGCGTTCAGGACAATCGAGGTGCCTATCGACGTTATTCTTGGCGAGGGGCTTATCGGTGCCTGGAGAGATGACTTAGGCGGGATTCAGGATGAATTTACCGGCCTGATTGATGATGTTCGCATCTACAGCGTTGGATTCAGCTCAGAACAAGTCAGCCAAATGATACCCGAACCGGCAACAGTACTCTTGCTGGGTCTTGGAGGCCTGGCGTTACTGCGCAGAAGATACTGATTACCGGAGGAGGCATTAAACGAAATAAATGGCCAGGGGCCTGTGCCGAATGAATTCCCGTTTTGGGATAGTGTTGATTCGGTACAGGCCTCGGCTTCTTTTTGCTTCGGTTGTTTTTCCACGCTTCTTAATCCTTCCATAACTATCACCGATGCCGGATCAAGTCCTGAGTATAATGGCATTTGACGAGGTTTGTCGGCTTTGGTATCCTATCGGCTGTTAAGGTGAGAATCTAATGCTGTATATGAAAGAATGGACGATGAAAAAAAGCTTATTCGTTGTTGGATTGTTTTTATCGGCAGTATGCCTGACCGGTTGTAATGGTATAGTCAGCGGTAAGGCCGGGGGTGCTCCGAGAGATAAGACGATTACCAAGATAGATGCAATCGATAAATTGAAGTTTGATCGGGACAAGCGGCAGGGGTACAAAAAAATAGCCGGTCGTGCCGGTATAAGCCCGGATGCGCAGGTTTATTTGGTTAAGACAGTGTTTGATAAGCTCACCTTCGAAAATGCAAAGGAAGAGGTACTATTGGCACTGATAAAGAATCCGGGCTTCTGCAGCTCTGGAGAGAAGGCAGTTCTGGAGAGCCTGGATAAACTGGCGTTTGAAAGTAGTAAGCAGAAAATTCTTAAGGCGTTAAGTGAGCGCAAAATGCCGAATGAAGCCGAGGGCTAAATACTTTCAGGGCCCTGCTTTTGTGAAAATACACGCCGAAGTTCTCGAAAAGATATAAACGCTACATTTCTTTTAAGATAACACACGATTGTTTCCGTGTCCGCTTTGACGTACAATGTCTTTATGGAGCTTGGCCGAGACAAGACCGTTGGCCGGATACTTTCTCGTCTTGACGATGCCACTGATGGCAAAGGAGTAGTTAAAGTCGAGGGAACATGGGGGTCGTTCGGGCCGATGTTGGTTGCTCATTTATCAGAAAAGCTCGGTCGCCCAATTCTGTACGTTTGCCCTCATGTTGATGATGCCGATAAGGTTGCCGACGATATGTACACTTTCTGTGGTAAAAGAGTTGAGGCTCTGGGTGCCTGGGAGGGCGAGGAAGATTTAGCGGATGCCACAGATGAGATTCGGGCTGAAAGGCTGAAAATCGTATCTCGTGTTTCACATCTGACGCCTCGTTCGGATGATGAAGCATTTATTATTCCGGCGTCGATACAATCGCTTTGTCAGCCGGTACCGAAACCGGAAGCTATAGAGCAAAGCAGTCTTTGGTTACAGGTTGAAAAAGAAGCCTCGCCGGAAGAGGTGGTTCAATGGCTGATTGATAATGGATTCGAGAGGGTGGAACGGATCGATTTGCCTGGTCAGTTTGCACGTCGCGGCGGGATTCTTGATATTTATGCCCCTTTACTTGACGATAAGCTGCTCTCGGAAGAAGGGCCGGATGAATCGTCTCAGGATGCTGAGGCGGTAAGGATCGAATTCTTTGGCGACACGGTAGAAAGTATCCGCGAAGTCAATCTGGATACGCAGCGCTCGAGCCGGCAGATAAAGAGCATCAGAATTGTATCGGCTGTGTGCGGAGCAATAGCCCAACAGAGAGAGCTTTTTGTAAATATCCTGCCAAAAGATGCCGTAATAGTATTTGAAGAGCCGAGCGAGATTGAAGAAGTTGCGAAAGTATTTTTGGACAGGGCCGAAGATAAAAGTCGGCTTTACAACTGGACGGATATTTACAGGGCGGCGAGAAATTTTACGCAGCTTAATATTTGTAGATTTGCCACTTCGGGAAAGGATGATTTTCTTAAGGTGGATATTCAGAGTGTGCAGAAGTTTCAGCACAAAGCGACTTCAGTGTGGGCGGGACATAAGGCGACGCTCGAGGAGCTTTTAGGCGAAGCAAAACAGGGCAAAGAAATACGGCTTTACTGCGAGAGCTCGGCTGAAATCAAACGTGTGAGTGAGATTGCAAAAGACATTAGCGAAGAAATTCCTGCAAGATTCAAACTTCTGTTAGGATTTATCCATCAGGGATTTGTTATAAATTCGTTAAATACGATTGTTATCAGCCATCACGAGCTGTTCGGGCAATATGCACTCAGAAGAAGGCGCAGGCCGGCCAGAGCAACTTCACCGGTGGATACATTGAGCGATTTGCAGGAAGGTGACTATGTTGTTCATGCTTCCTACGGCATCGGTAAGTTTTCAGGGATTCAAACGATTCAGGAGAAGGGCGGGACAAATGAGTATCTTACGATTGAGTATGCAGACCATGTGAAAATACAGGTTTCGGTTCGTAATATTGCTCTGGTTCAAAAATTCGTCGGAACCAGTCCGAAACGTCCGAAGCTGAGCAAGGTCGGCTCGAAAAGGTGGCAAAAGCAGAAAGAAAAAGTAGCGCGTTCCGTTCGGGACCTTGCCGCAGAGCTGCTTGAAGTTCAGGCGAAGCGTCAGGCAGTGGGTGGTATCGCGTTCGGTGCTGATTCGAACTGGCAGGTGGAATTCGAAGAGTCGTTCGCCTATCAGGAAACGCCGGACCAAACCACAGCCGCAGAGCAAATCAAAGCGGATATGCGGCAGGCTGTGGTAATGGACAGACTTTTATGTGGCGATGTGGGTTATGGCAAGACGGAGCTTGCAATGAGGGCTGCATTTAAGGCTATCGAGAAAGGAAAGCAGGTTGCTGTATTAACACCGACAACGGTATTGTGTGTGCAGCACGGCAGGACTTTTACCGAGCGGTTTGCGGATTTCCCGATTTGCATCGAGGTTTTAAATCGGTTCAGGACAACAAGCCAGGCAAGAGACATAATCGCCCGGACTAAAGCCGGCAAAGTTGATGTGCTCATCGGTACACATCGGCTTGTAAGTGGTGATGTCGGATTCAAAGACCTGGGGCTTTTAATAATAGATGAGGAGCAGCGGTTTGGGGTTGAACATAAAGAGAAACTCAAAAGGCTTCGTGTAAACGTTGATATTCTTACGATGACTGCCACACCAATTCCGCGGACACTGCATATGTCACTATTAGGGCTGCGAAATATAAGCTCGCTGGGGACCCCGCCACTGGACAGACGAAGCATAGTGACGACTGTAACTGCCTACAACGAGCAGCTCATCAAAAAGGCAATCTATAGGGAATTGAACCGTCAGGGACAGGTGTTTTTTCTGCACAACAGGGTCAGGACAATCGAGAAAAAGGCCTGGGGAATTCAAAAACTTATTCCTGATGCAAAGATCAACATCGCGCACGGCCAGATGGCCAAGAGCGAGCTTGAGACAGCGATGATAGAGTTTGTGGCCGGCCGGACTGATGTGCTTGTCTGCACGACGATTATCGAATCGGGGCTGGATATTCCGAATGCAAACACGATTTTTATTAACGATGCGGACAGATTCGGCCTTGCGGAGCTGCACCAGCTTCGCGGCAGAGTCGGCAGGTATAAACATCGAGCCTATGCTTATATGCTGCTGCCAATGTCACGGCCGATTACACCTGTGGCCGCCAAGCGTTTGAAAGCTATCGAAGAATATTCACATTTAGGGGCCGGTTTTCGAATCGCTCTGCGGGACTTGGAGATTCGCGGGGCGGGCAATATACTTGGACCCGAACAGTCGGGACATATTCAAATAGTTGGCTATCAGATGTATTGTGAGTTGTTGGCCGATGCCGTAAGAAGATTAAAAGACGAACCTGTCGAAGCGATACCGTCGGCTGTTGTCGATTTGGGATTTGCTACATATATACCAAAGAATTATATTCCGATTAACAGGCACAGGATGGATATCTATCGTAAAATCGCTGTTGTAAAGTGCCGGGAAGATTTGGGACAGATACGAGGCGAATTAACGGATCTGTATGGGCCTGTGCCGGATGAGGTCGAGCTGCTGCTGGAATTGGCTGAGCTGCGAATAAATGCAAGCGGGTGCGATATAAAAAGCATCGTTGCATCGGAGCAGGATTTGATATTTACATTCGAGAAAGATTACAGTGACAATGCTAAGGCTCTTTTTGCGAACGTTTCAGGGAAAATTCGAATTCCGGACCCGAAGGTAGCATATTTAAGACTGGAAAAGAATTACTTCGAGCCGAGAACGTTAATAAGCGTTTTACGAAAAATATTTGCGGATGAGAGAGAATGAACGAAATGGAATAGTATAAAATTGAAGGAGAAAAATTATGTGGAACGGTAAAAGCAGGATTTCAGTTTTAGTTTTGTTGATGGTTTTGTTAACAAGTTGTTTCGGAGGGGCTGGGAATAAAGAAGGTAAATCGCCGCTTGATGAACTGCCGCCATATATCAAACATGTGACGAAATTTGGTCAGAGGGCGGATTTTTCGCACGATGGAAAACGCATTTTATTTATCGAGAAGACCTTCGGCGATGTATATGAAGTGGAATTAAAGACAGGGACCATCCGGTCGGTGACGCACCACTACTATCACGAAGGCTACACGCGTGCTCTGTATTTGTCTAATGGCGATATTCTGCTCTCAGGAGCACGGCAATTCGATGCAAAAAATCCGCAGGCGAGCCGAAGCGAAAAGAACGCGGAATTGTGGGTATTAAACAAGGACCTTTCAGGTGCTCCTGTGCCGCTCGGAGAAAAGTGTTCTGAAGGACCCGCCGTTTCTCGCAAGCACCTGCGGATTGCCTGGACGCAGCGAGGAGCGTTCTACATGGCGGATATAGTTTATAAAGACGGCAAACCGGAGCTGGCGAATAAGAAGAAGATTTTAGATAAGAATGATTTGTCATTTAAGTGCGACTTGGAAACTCAAAACTTTCGGCCGCCGGATGAGAAGGAACTAGTATTCAGCGCTTACGGATATCAGGGCACGGAAGTTATGGGCCTGGATATCGAGACAGGCGATGTGGTTAACTATTCACAGGCGCCGGAGCAATATGATGAGCCGGAAGGCATTTTTCCCAATGGCAAATACACGCTTGTCGAGTGCGATAAGCACAGTGGCGAAGGAATACACTACAATGATATTTACAAGCTGGCTCTTGACGGTTCCGGAAAGATGGAACGCATGACATTCTTTGCGGACTATCCCGGCTACAAGTCTACGAATCCTGTGGTAAGCGACGACGGCAGATATATGGCGTTTCAGTTTGCCAAAAGAGGCGACTGGGCCGGGGTAGGAAGGGGTATCTTGATTTTCGATTTACAGATGCATTCGAAGATGAAGAAATCTCAATAAAAATGACGATATAATAGGGATAATAAGATAATGAAATTGTCCAGGCAGAAAGGCGAAACAATGTTTAAAAAAGACAATATCATATTGTTCTTGAGTTTATTTACTTTGTCATTATATGCAGGCGGATGTGCCGACCCCGGAGGATTTGGAGTAACAGGAAAGGTCGGAACGTTGGGAGTAGGGGGAGAAATAACAACGAGAGTGCTGTTGAATGTAAACTCAAGGATTGGTTTCAATCAATCAGATTTGGATTTCGACAGAGAGATCGAGGACGTTGATTATGATGTCGATGTAGATTTACGTTCGTTTTCAGCATTACTCGACTGGCATGTATTTCTTGATTCTTTCCGTGTCAGTGTCGGAGCATTAGTTAATAAGAACGAGATTTATATGGATGCAAGATCTGCAACTGCTGTGGAGATTGGTGGTGTTATGTACACACCTGCTGAGGCAGGTGTCTTAAAAGGCAGCGTTGACTGGGATGATATAGCTCCTTATTTTGGAATCGGCTGGGGTGATGCGCTTGACAGCAGCAAAAGATTCGGATTGACCTTTGATATTGGTGTTGCTTATATACGTTCTCCCAATGTTAATTTAACTGCAAATGGTACGCTCTCCGCTGATCCGGCATTCCGAGCGTCTTTGGCAAGGGAAAGACGAGATATAGAAAAAGAACTGGGCGCTTTTAAGTATTATCCGGTTATTTCTGCTGGCTTATTCTTTAGGTTCTAAACTTCAGAATAAGTCGTATCGAACGAACAAGCCAATCTCAAGTCTTCGAAAATAATTTATTTGAACCTGCCGGCCAAAGCCTTGCCTAATTGACATTCGAGCTTGCTGGGGGTACTTACTATATCGGTGCTGCAACCCGCCGAAATTATCCTCGTCAACAGCGCAGTTATCCATAACGTTCTGCTCATTCACTATGCTCCTAACCTGTATTTAGCCGGTAAATAAAAACATCCGGCATATAAGTCGGCACAGGATTAGTTTTTGTCAAGCCGGTTTGAATCTTATGAAGGCATTACTCCAAACGCAGGCATTGTAAGAATATATCCGGTGGCTCGAAAATAAGAATTGAAAATTTTCGTACTTACTCTTAAGATAAACGCTTTAGATAAGCTTTTGCTTTTATGGGGCACGGAAAACGACGTTTTATGTATTGAAGGGCAGGCTATGGCAGAGGTTAAACCGAGCCGAGAAGAAGCTTTTTCGCTGCTGAAGCAATACAACCAGAATGAAGGATTGATTAAGCACGCATTGGCTGTTGAAGCTGTCATGCGCTATAGTGCCGGAAAGCGGGGCGAAGACGAAGAAAAATGGGGTGTTATCGGGTTGGTTCACGACCTGGACTACGAACAATTTCCCGAACAGCACTGCCGGAAAACCGAGGAGATTCTTAACTCTTGTGGCTGGCCGACTGAGTACATACGTGCCGTGATGTCTCATGGCTGGGGTATATGCACCGAGATTGAACCCCAAAGCGAACTAGAGAAGGTCCTTTATGCTGTTGATGAGCTGACTGGGCTTGTCGTGGCCACGGCGCTTGTGCGACCAAGCAGGAGTTTGATGGATATGAAAGTAAAGTCTGTAAAAAAGAAATGGAAAGACAAAGCTTTTGCCGCGGGCGTAAACCGATCCGTAATCGAAAAAGGTGCCGAGATGTTAGGTGTCGAACTGGATGAGCTTATCAACGACGTCATTATGGGGATGCGCGGCGTAGCTGATAAGATTGGTTTGAAAGGTGATTGTAGTTTATAGTTTTAGCGTTTGGCTTTGAGTATGTAGTTGACAAGTTTGAGGTAAGGATATGCGTGAGTGTATTTTTTTAATAGTATTAATGCTCTTGCTGGTCTGTGGCTGTGGTGGCAATAGGAAGGCTTTGACCGATATTGAATTAGAGCGTATTGCTTTTGCTCAGAAGATAGAGCTAACAGAGGCTGCGGGTGGGCTTGTGCTGGTAGTAGGTGGTGAGTCTATAACCAGCAACGAATTCATAGAGCGTCCGGCAGATCTGAAAATTAAGCGTATCTCACCGATAGAACTTTTTGGTCAAACTGCCCAGGTGAGCACTCTTGAACAGTTCAAAGAGCGGACCCGTGACCAGTTGAAAGAAATTCTTATGGGTAAGATATCAAACATTCTGCTTTATCAATACGCCAGGAGGCAGGCCGGAAAGAATGTTGAAGAAAGTCTTGAGAAGGCGGCAGAGGGTGAGTTGAGAAAATTTATGCTCGATTTTGGAGGCAACCAGGCCAAAGCTGACGAGGTACTTGAGCAGATGGGAATGGATCGAAACAGCTTTAAGGAACAGCAAAAAAAGATGATTCTCATTCAATGGTATGTGACATCGAAATTACCTCGTGATAAGCCCGTCACATACCGAGAGCTTTTGGATCGCTATAATGAGATGAAAGACGAATTTTTTGCCAAGCCTGCGATGATACATTTTAGGCTGATTGATATTCAGCCGGTTAGATTGCAGGTGACTGATCCTAATAAAGATCTCCAGCAACTGGCTGTGGAACGGGCCGGTGAATTACTCACACGAATCGAAGCGGGTGAGGATTTCGGTGAGTTGGCAAAGCAATATTCGCACGGCGACTGGAGAACATTTGGAGGATTGTGGAGGCCGGTGCGGCCGGCGTCTTTAAGGGCGCCGTATAACATTCTTGTGGCTGAGGCGGAGAAGATTGAGCCGAATCAGGTGACAGGACCTGTTGTAGCGAGGGGGCATGTTTTTATAATGAAGCTGGAAGATAAGCAATCAGCCGGTTATGAGCCGTTTGAGACGGTGCAGGACAAGGTGCAGGAAAGCATTGTTTTAGACCGCCAGAACGAGGTTGTTAATAGGATCAATGCCAAGCTCGTAGAGCAGGCAGAACTCGGTGATACGGATGAGTTCATAGATTTCTGCCTGGAAGAAATTCATAGAATGAGTAAAGACCCTTCCGCGAGGCTGAGAGCTAAATCTGTCTCGGGCCGGGTCGAGACAGGTATAGCACCGTAGTTTATTGCGGATTTTTTTCTAATCGCCAATCAGGATAAGAAGATGGAAATTTTAGCACATGGTATAGACCTTGTAGATTGCCCGCGAATAGAAGAGATGGTGAAGCGGCACGGCGAGCGTTTCATTAATAGAGTTTTTACTACTGCTGAACAAGCCTATGCCGAGGCCAATAAGAATAACATAGAAAAACTGGCCGGACGCTTTGCAGCAAAGGAGGCGATTCTTAAATTAATGGGAACAGGCTGGCGAGGCAAGATTGCCTGGACGGATATTGAGATAGTAAACAACGATGTGGGCCAGCCTGAGGTCACTCTTAGTGGGGAGGTTAGAAAGATTGCCGACAAATTCGGAATTGAACATATTAGCGTTAGTATCACACATACCGCAAATTTCGCCATAGCGTCGGCGGTTGCGCTTACACAATCAAATGAAAGCGAATGAGTTCGATTGTGTTGTCGTGGGAGGAGGTCATGCCGGCATCGAGGCTGCTCATGCCGCCGCGAGAATAGGCGCCAAGACCTGCCTGGTCACAATCAGCAGTGATACGATAGCCAAGATGAGTTGTAATCCGGCTATCGGTGGACTTGCGAAGGGACAAATTGCGCGCGAGGTCGATGCGCTGGGGGGATTGATGGGATTGGCGATTGATGCAACGGGGATTCAATTTCGCCTGTTGAATCGCTCGAAGGGACCGGCCGTGCAGGCCCCGAGAGCACAAGCCGACAAATACAAGTACAAGAATCATATCCGTATGCTGCTCGAACAAACACCTAATCTGACTATCGCCGAAGCATTAGTATCGCAGATCATAACTGACAAAAACAACGTGCGAGGGATTAAGTGTAGTGATGGTAGAATATATAATGCTCCGGCGATAATTTTGACCTCAGGGACATTTCTTCGCGGCTTAATGCACATCGGCACAGAACAATTTCCCGGCGGACGGCTTGGCGAACCGGCTGCCAATGAACTCTCGGATAGTCTACAACAAATTGGACTGGAGCTCAGAAGGCTCAAGACCGGCACACCGGCCAGGCTGGACGCCGCGACGGTGGAACTGGACAAACTCGAAATCCAGCACGGAGATGAAAAACCGGTGCCCTTTTCGTTTATGACCGAAAGAATTAACCGACCGCAGATTCCCTGCTGGATAACCTACACGAACGAAAAAATACATAATCTAATCAGAGACAATCTGCATCGTGCGCCGCTTTATTCCGGGCAAATCAATTCCACCGGCCCCCGATACTGCCCTAGCATCGAGACTAAAATTGTGCGCTTCGCGGACAAAAATCGCCATCAGGTATTTCTGGAGCCGGAAGATGAAGAGCAAACAACAATCTATTGCAACGGCATAAGCACCTCGGTGCCGAAGGACGTCCAGGAGCAGATGCTCAAGCTTTTACCCGGCACAGAAAACGCCAAGATAATTCATTACGCCTATGCGATTGAGTATGATTATTGTCCACCTATTCAATTAAAGCCGAATCTGGAGACAAAGAAAATATCGGGACTTTTTCTCGCAGGACAGATAAACGGAACCAGCGGATACGAAGAGGCGGCGGGACAGGGGATAATAGCAGGTATTAACGCTGCCGGAAAATTGCAAGACAAAGAGCCGATTGTTCTTGGAAGGGACCAGGCGTATATCGCGGTGATGGTAGATGATTTGCTGACGAAAGGCATCGATGAGCCTTATCGTATGTTCACGTCGCGGGCAGAGTATCGGCTGGCACTGCGGGCGGATAATGCGGATAGAAGATTGACGCAAATCGGCAAGTCGGTTGGGCTTGTGGGAAAAGAACGATGGGCTAAGTTTCAAAACAAACTTGAGAAAATTAATAAGCTAAAAAGTTTTCTAAAAAGTAATAACCAAGTCGGAATTAGTTTGTGGGATCAGCTTCGCCAGCCAAATAATCCTCTTGCGCAGACGCTAGCCGAGAATCCCGACCTCAAGGATATGAATCTTACCGAAGATGTGTTGCAGGCGGTGATTATTGATGCCAAATATGAAGGTTATTTGGCTAAACAAGAGCGGCTCGTGGCTAATTTTAGATCTCTGGAGAACAAAAAGATACCGGCGGATTTAGATTACAACAGCATCCAGCATTTGCGCACGGAGGCCAGAGAAAAGCTTTCAGCTTTTGGGCCGAGCACGCTTGCCCAAGCCTCACGAATAAGCGGCATAACGCCGGCCGATATTACTGTAATTCAAATCCATCTGAAAAAAAGCTATGACCGAGCTGTCTGAGAATATTTACAATAGTCAAGTCGCACGAGACGAACCAAAGTTGAAGCTCTGGCGTTCGGCGGGTTTGCTGCTAACATACAAATGCAACTGTGCCTGTGAATTCTGCTATTACAATTGTTGTCCTGAAAAAAATGGACTAATGCCCGTAGATACTGCCATAAGTGCGTGGCAGTCGCTGAAAATCCTTGCCGGCGACAGTGCTAAAATCCACATCACCGGCGGCGAACCATTTCTTTACTGGGAGCATCTGCAGGAAATACTAAAAGAAGCGAAGAAAAACAATCTCGGCAAAGTTGATTTGATAGAGACGGATGGCTATTGGGCTACAAGTGAAAAGATTGTAAGACAGCGATTAAAAAGACTCGATGAACTTGGAATGTATAGATTCAAAATCAGTACCGATCCGTTTCATCAGGAATACGTTGATATGGAACCGGTGCGTCGATTAGCTGATATGGCTTATGAAATCCTTGGATCCGAACGAGTCCTGGTTCGTTGGCAAAAATATTTAGATAATCCGATTCAAATGAAAAGGCTCTCAGAGACCGATCGCTCGCAGCAATATATAAATGCCATGAATGACTTTCCCTGTCGCTTCACCGGCCGTGCCGCAGGAAAATTAGCTGAACTGGTCGCCGCAAAACCAATTGAAACCTTCGTTTCGATGAATTGTAAAAAAAGCTTTTTAGCTGCAAAAGGTGTACATATCGATCCGTTCGGTTTTGTTTTCAGCGGGACCTGCAGCGGCATTATTGTCGGCAACATTAATCAAATTCCTCTTGAAAATATCTGGAAGCAGTTTGATCCTTCTCAAAAAGAATTTGTGAAAATCCTGTTTAGTACGGGCCCTTATGGTTTACTGTCTGAAGCAGAGAAACTGGGATACGAAAAAGCAGCATTCTACGCGAGTAAGTGTCATCTTTGCACCAGTATTCGACAATTCTTATTCAGCAAAAGCACAAAAAAATCAACAGTAGGCCCGGCGGAATGTTACCGTGATATACAGACCTAAAGCCGGCAGATGACTATCCAGGAATTTCCTCTGAATGACTGCTGCCGTGATGTTTGAATCCAACTCGGAGAGAGAGGCGGCTGAGCATAACATAGAGTGAGGGGACTACGACCAGTGTCAGGACCGTAGCGAAAACCAAGCCGAAGATAACGACGACAGCCATGTTGCGCCACCACTGGCTGGATTCGCTCTTGGTTGCCAGTGTGAAGGTGTGAAAGTCGAAGGAAACACCTATGGCCATTGGGATCAAGCCAATGACCGTTGTAGTTGCGGTCAGGAGTACGGGACGCACACGTGTGACACCAGCCTCTGCCGCGGCAGTGATGAGATCCATACCTCGCTGCTGTAATTGTCGTGTGTAGGCGAGCAGAACGATGGCGTTATTGACCACAACGCCGGCGAGGCTGATAACGCCGATACCTGTCATGATGATGCCGAAAGGCAAATCGCAAATCAGTAATCCTGTAAGTGCTCCGATGAGCGAGAGAACTACCGTGGTCATTATTATTACCGGGACCATCAGGGAATTGAACTGAATCACCAGTACCAACGTGACCAACAATATCGCAATTCCGAAAGCCTTACCAAGAAAGGCACGGGATTCCAGCTCGGTCTCCTGCTCACCGGCGTATTCGATTTGGTAGCCGACGGGCAGCCCCAAATCGGCCAGTCCGGCCTGGACTTCCTGTAAGACCTCGGAACTAAGACGTCCTTCGGTGTCGGCTGTGAGTGTAACTACGCGTTTTTGATCAATTCGGTTAATCGTACCGAAGCCTCCGCTATAGCTGAACTGGCCTATTGAGCTTAGCGGGACGGCTTCGCCAGCCGCGTTGGGGATTTGAAGACGATAAAGATCGTCGATATTCACTCGCTGTGACAAGGGTAACCTTACAGTGATATCATATTCATCATTGAATTGACGATATGTGCCTACCTTGTATCCGAAGATTGCAGTTTTAAGGAAGTTGCCCGCGGTGGCTGTGTTTATGCCCAAAAGCATAGCTACACGTCGGTTTACCGTAAATGACAATTCGGGACGGGTGGCCTCATGGTCACTACGCAGGTTTACAACATTCGGAACTGCTGCAATCATTCTCCGGGCCTGTTCGCTTAGTTGTTCCAGTTTCTTAAAGTCTTCCCCGATGATTCGCGCGGTTATCGGGGCGCCTGTTGGGGGGCCGCCTTCTTCTCTTTTGACCTCAATTTCAGCCCCCGAAATATCTGCAACCACCTTGCGCATCTCTGCAATGATTTCCACTGACGGTCGCTCGCGCTCGACATAGTCATAGAAGACAAGTGTGATATTGGCCAGGTGTGGTCCGCCTGTACTTCCGATCAGGTCCGAACTGGAAGAAGTGCCGACGTTAGTAATTATATGCTCTATCCATGGTTTGAAAGGCTGCACACGCTGCTCAATAATGCGTACGATGCGGTCCGTCTCCCGAATGTTAGTACCCTGGGGAGCACGCACGTTGATTATAGCCCGTTCCGGATCTTCTTCAGGAAAGAACTCTGTACCTTTGCCGATTTTGCCGTATAGAGTTAACAATCCCACGAGCAGGCAAAAAGCCAGAAATAAAGTCGTTCCCGGATTCTCCAGTCCGATGTGTTGGAACCGTCGGTACCCACGTAAAAACCAATGGTCGGTCTTGCGTTTTTGCAGCGGTGGTTTGGCCCAGATCGAGCATATCACCGGATTGATTATGAGTCCGACAAAAAGGGACGCCAGCAGGCCCAGGGAAAGAGTAATGGGCAGGTACTTCATGAAATCACCCATTATGCCCGGCCAGAACATCAACGGCAGGAAGGCACATACCGTAGTAAACGTGGACGTTGTCACCGGCCAGGCGACTTCGCGCGCACCTAATATAGCAGCTTCTATACGATTATATCCCAATTGGAGGTGACGAAAGATGTTCTCAACTATTACAATAGCATTATCCACCAACATGCCCAGAACAAGCACCAGAGAGAAGAGGACAATCATGTTCAGAGTGAAGCCTAACTGCTGAATCAGGAAAAAGGTGATAAGCATACTTAGCGGTATGATCATCGCCACTATCGCACTTGGGCGGAATCCCAGGAAAATCAACAGTACACTGGTTACCATGATCAGTGCGGTCAGGATATTGTTCTCCAGGTCGGCCACCGTATTGCGGACCATCTTGGACATGTCATAAATGATATCGAATTGAACTGCGCCGGTGATTTGTTGGCGCGCCTGTTCGAGAATGAGCTTAATCTGATCGGAGATTTGGATCACATTAGCGCCCACGCGTTTTTTGATGCTCAAAGTGACGTTTTCCATACCGTCAAGGCGCGAGTAGCTTGTGCGATCCTTAAACGCATCTCTGACCTCGGCCACGTCAGCCAGATAGATGGGTTTACCGTTCCGCACCGTCAGCAGCAGGTGGTCCACTTCATCCGGAGTGACGAATTCCGCAGGTACTCGCACGTTAAATTTGGTGCCCTGTGTCTCCAGACCACCGGCTGATATATTCACGTTTTCCCCCGGGATGAGCGCCATGATCTCCGTCAGGGTCAGGTTATAGGAAGCCAGACGGTCAGGATCGAATTCCAGTCGAATTTCCCGCTCAAGAGCACCCAGCACATCCACCTTGAGTACCCCGGAGATGGTCTCGAGAATATCCTGCATATCGTCGGCAATGGCCTCGAGCTGTACGGGTGAAACATCGCCGGAGATACTGATGTACATAATTGGCAGTTCCGCGAGATTGATTTCTGTGATGATTGGGTCATCCGCATCCAGAGGCAGCTCACCTTTAGCCAGGTCCACTTTATCGCGCACTCGCTGAAGCGCCACCTCCGTAGGCACGTCCGGCGTAAATTCCACGTCGATCATGGACAGTCCTTCGGCGCTGCTTGAGCGAATTTCCTCGATGCCGCGGATACCTTTGAGCTCCTTCTCGATTTTCATCGTGACCGATGTCTCCATGTCCTCCGGAGAGACACCTTCATAGTTCGTGGTCACTAAGATGTGGGGAATGGGTATATCCGGAAAAGCCTCACGTGGCAGGGACATATAGGCTGAGCCACCGACAAGAATGATTATCAGGCTCAACACGCCCACTGTTGTGCGGTTTCGAATGGCAACATCGGTTATCAGCATAAGGCTATTTCTTCTCCGCTACGATGTTCACCTTCAGTCCCGGCGCTACGAAGCGATGGCCGGCGATAATGAGCTTGTCCCCCGGTTCCAAGCCGCTCGTCACCTGGACACGGTCACCCCTGATGATTCCAAGCTCTACTTCGCGGCGCTGAGCCTGAGTTGAATTGACAACATAGACGGCCTTGCTGTCCTCCATCGGTATAACTGCCAGCAGCGGAATCATAATCGCATCTTTAAGAGTTCTGCGTTTCAGGCGGACAAGCACAATTTGCCCGCACCTCAGAAGGCGCTCGTCGTTATTAAGTGCGATTTCCATTTGCGTGGACCGGGTCTGTGGATCGGCCAGCTCGTTGATGAAGGTGAGCTCGCCTTCCAGTGACATTTTACGGCCTTTCGCTTCGGTAAAAATCTCCGCTTTGCTGCCGATGTCAAGGAACGCAGTATCGCGCTCGGGGACTTCCACGACCACCTTAACCGTATCTGTTTCCACTACCTCGGCCACGGGCACACCGGGATCAACATATTCTCCTTCCTCGACGAGAAGGTCGTTCAATACTCCGTCTGTCGGTGCGAGAATGTGGGTTCGGTCAAGACGGACCCGAACCTCCTCGAGGCGGGCCTTGCTTATGGCCAACTGGGTAGTGGCGTTATCAAGGTCAATCTGGGCAGTGGCATTATCTTTTACCAGATTAGCCATGCGGTCGAACTCGATCTTGTCACGCTCAACCTGTGCTTTGGCGATCTCGTACTCAGGCTGTATAAGGTCCGCGTTGAGCTGTATCAACAGGACTCCGGCTTGCACTGCACTGCCTTTTTCCAGTGGGATACTCTCTATCCGGCCGGAGACCTCGGCGGAGATTGTAATGACCCGGTTCGGCTCGATAACAGCCGGCAGATCGAACGTGTCGTCAAGCTGAGGTTCGGCCACAACTGTCATGATCGTAACATTCACCGGCGGGGCTTCGGTTGCAGATACCTCTTGTTTTTTCGACGGTATTTTCTTGATTACGAACAATATCGCTATCGCAGTAAAGATGATAATGACTTTTACGACATTGCGGCGGAGCCAATTACCAATTTTCTTACCCATTTTAGTTTCAGGTGTTTGATTGCTCATTTGTTTCTACCTGCATTTAACACTAATAGCAGCTTAAAAATACGAGGTATCTTTAAAACCGCATTTTAGATTATATCAAAGCAAAGTACAATAGGGAAGATACCTTCTCTACCGGTCCAATTCCGCATCGTAGAATTGCTGCTTAAGCACGGGGCGAAGGAATGATACTACTTCCAATTACTATTCGCGTTCCGACTGCCAGGGTACGTTGTAGGGTGAAAGTGCCCCAGCTTTGGGTGTGGCCATTGTGATGGGCATCTCAACAGATATTTTTTGGGGACCTCGAACCACTCTTCCGAGTTTTTCTCTGGAGATGCGAACGGGCTCGGTAACAAGCTCAGGGACACTGTAAGTCCAAAGACACGAATCGTAATAAGCCGGGTCCTTCTGGGGTACAAGTATAGGTTTGCACACTGTGCCATCGGCGTTCAGGTAGGCAAGATATATCCTGGTGAATATCCCATAGTTCCGTTTACTACTAAATGCTATCCATCTGCTGTTGCTTGAGAAACTATGCCATGATTCGCTTTTGTCGCTATTGATATCGAGTCGGCGATACGTATATGTGCCTGTTTGTTTAGCAGCTTCGAGATCCATCATGTACAGATCGCTACTGGCTTGGTAAACCGGGAAACAGCCGTAATTGCACATACAGAACAACAGCCAACGTCCATCGGGACTAACCCGCGGCAGAAGAATACTTAGTCCTGTATCCTCAGCCGACAGCACGGTTTCAAGCGGGCCCCACTGATCGCGGTTAATGTCATAGTCTGCTCGGACAAGGTCATACTTTATCTGGTCATACTCTTCGGGAACTATGGTGCGGTCTGTCCAGGTTATCGGTGCGCTGCAAAAGTATAAGTATCGCCCATCGGGTGACCATGTTGGATATGTTTCCAGCTGATCGCTTTTAGTAAGAACTGATGGGGTTTTTACAGTTTTTAAGTCAGTTAGATAGTAAGCCATCAGAGAATCGAAGTCTATAACATCTCGGACCTCGCTTGCGGCCGAATGTAGGAGAAGTCTGACATCATTCACGGAGAATGAAGCAATACGCCCGCTGGGGTGCCAGGAGCTATATCCGAATTTTGTTCCAATCTTTTTTACTTCGCCGTTTTCGATAAGCAAAGTTGAGCTGCCATATACCGTACTGCGGATGCCGATCAGCATCTTGTCAGTCTGGTTTTGGCAAAACGTGTGACAGTTCAGACAGCCGTGCTTAAAATATCCATTGTCCAATATGAGGGATTCATCAAAGCTGTTCAGATTGCGCTGATAGATGCCTATATTTCTCCAGAGGCGGTGGCCCGGACGAAGCTTTCTGTACACGAGAAAAGCATCTATATCCTCATTGGCAATTTCGATGTTGAGGGTTTGAAAGCGGGACCATTGTTTATTTTCTGCTTCTGAAGTTGGCGTAATAGCCTGGGATTTGATAAAGATATCCAAACTGAGTTGCCGGCCTCGGTTTAGATCAAGAAGATTATACCAGGCTTTCTTCGGAATCACAATCTTTGGAGTCTTGCTGAATATCTCGATTGGTTTTCCTGTTTCAGAGTATATTTTCACAAAGTACTTTGAACCATCTTGTTGTATAACAAAGTTCAGTGGGGCAATATTGGGCGGGATGACGGTGTCGGAATAATCAGGTCGAATTTCTGCAGGTCGATTAATATCGATGTATTGTGTGATCGTCACTTTGTTATCGCGAAGTGCGTAAAGCAATGCAAAAATTATGAGCGCACAGCTTATAATTCCATAAATATATTTAGCCGTTTTAATTTTATGTTTTTTCAATTTATTGGACTGTTGCGCTTGAGTCATTCTTTTGTTCCCGGGGTGCGTAGAGAAAATAGAAGAAATATGTATTCCTGTATTTGCTTGCTAACTCGTTATATGCGGCTTGTTTGTTCACACCATAACTATGTAATATCCGTCTGAAATCACCGATTCGCTGCCTCAGTGTATCGCTCGCCCGGTAACCGCTAATGCGGACACGCTTGCCGGTGCTTGTCACGTAAACCAGGGATGCCTCTTCGTAGTGGGGTGGGATTTGGGTATAGCCAAAATCTTTAAGACGCTCGATGTTCTGGACAAAATTACCTAAATGCCTTTTTAACATATACCAGGCCATTAAATATTCAAAAGCCATTTGATTTTGGTCGTTTTGTTCTAATAGCAGAAGAAGCATATTTTGTGTTGGTATTGAAAGTGTGGAGTAGTCTTTACCAAGGGAAAGTGAGCGTAATTGTTGAATGTATTTATCAGATGAGAGATTGGGATCGGTTTGAAGTTGCTTGAGGTAGTGTTTGGCCCAGTCAGCATGAAAAAGAGTTTTATTAAGCGCACTAAGGTAGATTTTCGCGGTATCTGTATTGGCCTTTACCATATTTATCAGCGCCAGTTTCTGTAAAATCATAGGGTGGTCTCCGAGACCTTCCAGACATTCGGTCAGCGCGTTTTCAGCAGTGTTGATGAGGCCAATGTCTAAATAGATATCAGCACTTTGCCAGTAATGCCACTGGTATGCTGGATCAGTCAGGAACAGATAATCCGGGTCCTGTGGCCAAAAGAACATCTCATAACCAAGTCGGCCGGTATGATACAAAGCTCTGTTGACTGCGTGAGCTATAAGAGGATTGGTGGGATTACTTTGAGCGGATGCGATCAATTCCGGCCACATCTTGTGGTAAGCAAAGTAATCGACTTTGAACTGTGTTCTAAGATTGTCATTGCGGGAAAGGAAAACGGCGCTGCCGGCAATAACAAGCAAAAGCAGTAATTCGATTACCCATCTGAGTTTTGGTGAGTGTCTATACCAATTAAATATCCTTGTTAGTAGGTTATAGGATTTGCTTTGTTGCTTTTTTGTAGTTTCTTTATTGGTCTTGCTTTTGACAAAATGTAGTCTTTTTCCGAGTACCTGCCAAAGGCCAAATACAAGAAGTATTAAGGGTGGGAGCAGAAAGAGCAGGTAGACTGTTGTTACTCCTCTCCTGCGAGTTTCGTAATAGAGAATTTTCCAGGAGAAAGGTAGCAAGTTGCAAAAGGCATCGATAATACTAACACCGAAGATGAGAATACCCATCACGTACGGAATAACAACGGCAGATGATAAATAAAACAAGCTCATTTTCCACCGGAACCTGAAAATCAGTTCGTAAATTACGCAGATAGTTGCAAAAAGTAGAAATGCTCCACCGGCAAGATAATACAGGATTACGGACAGGAAAAGAAAAGTGCCCGCATGGCTGAAAATAGCAGTACGTGATAAAGTCATCTTTAAGTACAAGCATGTGAAAATCAACGCAGCCAAAAATGCCAGCGTTGGTGTAAAGAAGTAGGTGTACCGGGTGTAGGTAATAAGTAGAAGAATTGGCAAAATAAAGCAAATCCAGCTAATTCGCGGTAAGTTTATAGCTTTCAACAGATAGGCAATACATACACTGATCAGCCAGGCTTGCACTGTTACAACAAGGGCTCCGGCCCAGGAATAATAGAAGAGCTGAGACAGGAAAGCTGAGAGATATTCGAGAGGTCCACCTGGGTATGATAGAAACGTTTGAAAAAAAGCCCAGCCTTTATAAAAGGATGGGAAATTTGTAATAACGCCGGCTCCATGATAGATAAGTCGCATGTCCACGTAAAGCCAGAGGTATAGATAGAAAAGAGTGAAAAAGATTAGGTTTTGAATCGGCCTGCCAATTCTTAAGTTGGTGCAATTCTTTGTGTCGTATTTGCATCGTTTATAATTTCGTAGAATTGGAAGCCACCTTGATAATTTTTGTTGTGAATTAAACATCGATTTCAGAGATCGATAAATTTTTTATTTTTAGTGTTTAAAAAGTGCATCTTAGCATAAGGAAGAAGCTCATCAGGTACTTGCACTAAACTAAATAGACATTGGTCTCATGAAAAGATATTATAGCATATTCGCTTGTCTCGTCTACAATTTTTCTTAACTCTGATTTTAGTTGCTGCAGTTAGAAGCACTTATTATGTTATAAAGTGTGATTGGGCATATCTTATCAGGAAAAGAAGATATTGCTTTTGTCTTAAAGTCAAAAAAAGAAGATGGACTTATAAAAAAATAAAAAAAGGATAAAACAGTAACAAAACAGTAACATTAAGTTGTCATAATTGCTCCTGTTAAAACAACAAATTATTTGTTAACTTATTATTTGAAAGGAGCACAATTATGAACGGCTTGAAGAAATTCACAATCATCTTTTTGCTGGCGGTTGGTATATTCAACTGCACAGCTCAGGCCAGGCCTGCAAGCGTGCTGTTGCAGGAAGGCCTGTACGCAGAGGAAGTTGAAGGTGACCTAGATGCGGCCATTAAAATCTATGAGCAGATAATCAAAGATGAATCCGCTCAGAGGTCTCACGTCGCGCAGGCACTGTATCGTCAGGGTATGTGCTATTACAAGAAGCGGGACGAGCAGCAGGCAAGGGCGGTATTGAGTAAACTGGTCGCGGGCTTCAGTGACCATACCGATCTTATCGAGAAGGCCAAGCCTTTACTGGATGATCTGACCAATGCCGATCCGGCCGCACTAATGCCGCCTGAGACCATGGTCTACGTGGAATTGGGCAGTCCCGGCAGGCAAATCGAAACCATCCTTAACATGCTAAAGGGAACTCCGTTGGAAAATCCTCTTGCAGTTATTGGCAGTGGATTTGGATCTGAGGGGCCTAAGCAATCTAATGAATGGAATTCGCCTGCAGATATGGTGGGTGCCCTCTTGAATCCAAGCATGATTGCTGAATTCAAGAAAATACGGGGAATGGGATTTGGAATAACGGGCATCTCTGAAAATGATCCACCCGCTTTAATGATACTGTATCCCGGCAAGAGCGATATGCTGCGGGGTCTGCTCCTGGCGGCACTCGGTATGGCGGGAAGACCTATGGAAGCCGTGGAAGGTATGCAAAGCGTAGCACTTCCAGGGGGGGCAGGTGCTGCCTACGACGATACTATAATAATACTTGCTTCGCCGAAAGCTGCCTCTGCCGGGCAATTGACCTGGTGTGTAAAGCAATATAAAGGTATTACGAATGAGCCGACGCTTGCTTCGAGCAATAAGTCCTTCGCCAAGATCGGCAAAAAGTCACGTCTGGAAAACGCCATTACTGTCTGGGCGAACGTAGACCAGGTATTTGGAAATCTTTCAAAGATGCTTCCGAAAGATAAAATCCCCAAAGAAATCTATATGGCTAACGGCTTTGTCGATTTCGGAAATATCGATGATTTGATAGCTTCTTTCTCCATTAACGAAAGTGGAGTTACCCTGGAGACAAATATAGCCTTTATGGATGGGCATAACTGTCTGGCTTATGATTTGATCAGGACTCCGAATCTCAGCAGGGCCGGCTTTGAAGCTATTCCACCGGAGGCAATTGGGCTTATCAGCCATGCTCTTGGTGAAGCTGGAACTGCTCAGGCTGAGGCGGCAGGTCAACAGATTGTGAGTCTGACGGGTCTTGATCTCGGTAGAGAACTCTTTGCGAATATCGAGCAGATAACCCTGTTTGCATTACCGCCCGATAGTGCTCCAGCCCAGGGAAATACATGGATGCCTCCGATAGCAAACTGTCTCGGACTGGCAATAACCAGTCAGAATCCTCAACAGACTCGGCAGATTCTGACCCGTTTGTTAACAGTTGCAAATCTGATTGCGACACAATCGGCGGATGAGCAGCCTGACCAGGACATCGGCAGATACCAAATCGGACTTGTCAATGATCAACAACTCTTCTGTTATATGGATCAGGGGAACAAGACTACTGTTCTGTCTTTAAACTCGGATGCCGTTGAGGCATCGATTTCGGCAATCAATAAACAAAGTTCAGTAAATGTGGCAGGGCCTTTAAGAGATGCTGTAGGCAAACTGTCACCAACAACCAGCAAGCTTGTGCTGCTAAATATCGGTGGGCTTATCAAGCTTGTCGCTGCTAATGTCGATCTTGGTCCGGCGGACGCCGCGGATAGCCC
>CAZQXE010000002.1:40151-49004 GCA_964597115.1 uncultured Pirellulales bacterium
TCAAGCTTGTCGCTGCTAATGTCGATCTTGGTCCGGCGGACGCCGCGGATAGCCCACACCAATTGATTGCTCAGTTGGCAGAGGCCTGTGACGGAACTATTGCCCGACTTCTCACCGAAGAAAAACTTAATAGCCTTAATATCCATGCAAGCATCAGTGGACTCCCCCCTGTAAATGAAGTATTCGTCCCAATCATGCAACTGGCCCAGACTCTTCAAAAATCAAAATCTCAGGCCAAGGCAAAAAAGGTAACTCCCGCCAATATCAAAAAGACCAATAAGGCTCCGGTGATAGATGGACAAGCAGAAGGCTTATGGTCGGAAGCTCAGAAGTACGGGATTTCCAATCAAATATATTCTCCAGTATCATCACCAAATGACTTGTCGGCGAACTACAGAGTGTTGTGGGATAAGGAAAATCTATACCTGCTTGTGGATGTAATCGACGATGAGCTGGTGAATGATTCCGAGGAATTCTTTTACGATGATACCATTGAGGTTTTCATTGATGCCGACAATTCCAGGGACGGTGGTTATGGCGAAAACGATTATACATACAATATTTGCTGGGATGGAACCAGCCCAAGTTTTGAAGAGCGGGGACAGGCATATCAGAATGACGACATTAAATATGCGTTAGTAACAACTGACAACGGTTATAGACTGGAAATGAAGTTTCCGTGGTCTGCTCTGGGCGCAAAGCCGTCGCCCGGCGCCAAGATAGGTCTGGATGTTCATGTCAACGACGACGATGACGGTGGAGAACGTGACACCAAGTTTACGTGGTCCGACACGCAGGATGACGCATTCCAGAATACAAGAGTATTTGGCACCGCCGAGTTAGCTGGTTTAGTTGGCTGGTGGAAGTTTGATGAAAGTCAGGGCGGCAATGTCAGTGATTCATCCGGAAACAACAATAATGGTTCGCTGGTGGGCGATCCGAAGTGGCAACCGTCAGGCGGGATTTTAGGCGGAGCACTGGAATTCGACGGCGATGGTGACTATGTAAAGATTGAGAATGAATCGAATTTCGATATTGCCGGCCAGATTACTGTTGCTACATGGGTAAACGTAGCTTCGGTTTCTACGGAATGGACAGCTATTGTTACTAAAGGTGATTCGGCATGGAGACTTTCCACGGAACGAGCTGAACGAAGATTTCACTTTGCTGTAGGTGGCAATACACTTATTGCTGGTCTAAAAACTGTTAGCGCCAACGAGTGGCATCATATTGCAGGTGTATGCGATGGCAGTCAGATGCGTATGTATGTTGACGGTCAGCTTGATGCGTCGGGTTCGTACAATGGAAGTATTGAGCAAAATGACTACCCCGTTTATATCGGCGAAAACGCAGAACAAACAGGACGCTTCTGGCATGGCCTTATCGATGATGTGCGGATTTACAACTATGCTCTACCGGAAAATGAAGTGAAAGCCCTTTATAAAAAAGACGGATAAAAACGAGTGAAGACCAAAGGTATAACAGGTACAGGTTCCAATCAATTGCGGTGGGTAGTATTGCTGCTTGCGATAGCGGTAATATTGCCCACTGTATGTTTGCTTTGGTTTATGAGCCAGGTCGTGAAAAACGAGCGCCTCGTTGTCAGGCAGAAGCTTATCAAGATTAATCAGAAGCAGTTGGCAGAGACCGTCCAAAATACCAATAATATATGTTCGAAACGCTGTGAATTACTCGATACTGGAGGTTCCGGAAGCCTTTCCTATCAAAAGCTTTTTTCGATAATTGGTGACGGTGGATGTGATGCCCTGATTGTCTATGATGCTGCGGGCAATCACTTTTATCCGTTGTTATCAGTCGACACGGGCAGTTCCATCGTTTTTTCTGAGATATTTCGTGATGCCTGGGAGCTTGAATTCATTGAGCGAGAACTATTGCAGGCAGCCAAACTTTATGGGCAAAAAGCAAGGTATAGTAAAGGCCATCTGCGCTTAGCAGCACTTATCGGGCAGAGCAGGTGTTTGGAAAAGCTTGGCGAGGTCGATAAGGCAATCGAGACATGCAAACAGGTAGCCTTTAGCCCAATGGAAAAACGGGCAGATGCCGCGGTACTTTTTTTAATTGGAAACGCTCGATTGCTGATGTTGAAATTCATGGAAGGCAAGGTCCGGTACAAGGCCTTGTTTGAAGAGACTTTCAGCAAGTTGATTGCCATGATCTATTTTAGTAATCAAACCGGCGGCGCCCTGCATGCCGATCAGAACTTGTTCCTCGCTCAGAAAGCCTTTGAAATAGCGAGTAACAATTCGAGTTTGGAAAGTACTATCAAACCTGTGCGTAATCGTATACGTAAATTGATGGCTGCTGAGGAGCTCTCGATTCAATATGCCCGGTATTTTCCGGCGGCAGTCGCCCTTAAGGGCTGGCCTGTGGACAAGCTTCAACAGCTGAAAGCGGAAAAGGAAACTATCTATGGTTTGTATCATAAAACAAAAAATGGAAGTGTGTTGGCTCTATTGTCTTTAGAGAGCATTGCTGCGGCTCTGGTTAGCTATGAAAAAGATTTCAAGGATTCTTATGTAGATTACAGAATAATTAACGAGACCGGAGTGCTCGTTACAGGACTTGCCGAGCCTCAAGGTGAACCGTTTGCTACAGCTTCTGTTGGGGAACACTTTCCAGGCTGGAAAGTTGAATTGTATTTCAAGGGCGGTGACGTTTTTGATAAGGCGGCCGGAGAGAGGATTGCTGCTTATACATGGACCGGTGTGCTTGTCATAGTTTTAATTCTTGTGGCCGGTGGTTTCGCAGGGCGGGCGGTTAGCACGCAGATAAAGGTTAACAAACTAAAGAACGATTTCATAGCGACTGTTTCGCACGAGTTAAAAACGCCGCTGGCGTCAATGCGTCTGCTTGTCGATACGCTTTTGGAAGGCACCTACAAAGACCAGCAGCAGGCCCGCGAATATCTGGAACTGACCGGCAAGGAAAACAAAAGGCTTAGCAGGTTGATTGATAATTTCCTTACTTTTTCGAGGATGGAGCGGAATAAGCAGGCCTTCAAAAAAGTTAAGACCAGTCCTGCCGAGATTGCCCGGGCTGCGGCCGAGGCGATCAAGACAAAATTTGACATCGGTTCGTGTAAGTTTTATTTAAGTATTGGAGAGAATTTGCCCGATGTGTCGGCCGATCTCGATGCGATAGTGACGGTTCTGGTCAATCTGCTGGATAATGCGTACAAATACTCTTATGACAACAAGAGTATTACGTTGAGGGTTTTTACTGCGGATGCTGCGGTGTGTTTTGCCGTTTCGGATAACGGCATAGGTATGTCACGCAGATACGTCAAGAGAATATTCAAGAGGTTTTATCAGGTTGACCGCAGTCTGGCACGGCATGTTGAAGGCTGTGGTCTGGGGCTTAGCATCGCGAAGTTTATCGTCGATGCGCACAAAGGAACAATTTCCGTTGAAAGCAAACTTGGAGAAGGAAGCACATTCACCGTGCGAATACCGATCGGCAAATAAGCCGCGACGAGAAAGGATTTATAAAATGAAAAGCGTGTTGATTATCGAAGACAACCCGACTATGCGACGTGGCTTGGAAGACAACTTCGAGTTCAAGGGCTACCGCGTCAGGACCGCATGGGATGGAGAACAGGGTCTGAATACCGCTATGACCGAGAATCACGATTTAATTATACTCGATATTATGCTGCCTAAAATAAACGGCTATGAAATATGCAGCCGGATTCGTAAAAAGAATCTCGATACTCCCATAATCATGCTCACCGCCAAGAGCCGGGAATCGGATATTGTGCTGGGCTTAAATATCGGTGCGGACGACTACGTTACCAAACCGTTCAGTATAAAGGAGCTGATGGCCCGGGCTGAGGTATTTATGCGTCGCAGAGGTAAGGCCGAACCTGAGGTTTATGAATTCGGCAATTGCCGGCTTGATATAGCCTCGGGCACTTTCACACGCGACGACAGAAAAGTCGAGCTTACGCCCGGGGAATTTAAGATGCTGCATCTGTTCCTGAGAAAGACCGGATGTGTCCAGACTTGCGATGAAATTCGTGATGCAGTCTGGGGATATTCCTACTTTATTACTTTACGAGATATTGACAATAGTGTAAATGTTCTTAGAAATAAAGTCGAGATCGACCCCGATGAGCCACATTTTATTCGCACAGTAGAAGGAGTCGGTTATATATTTGAGGCGCCCGAATCAAATGGAAACAATACTGATAGTTGAAGATGATGCGACAATGCTGCGGGGCCTGAAGGACAACTTCGAGTTCAAGGGCTATCGTGTGCTTACCGCCGCCGATGGTGAGGCGGGATTGAATTCCGCTCTTAATAATAAGCCTGATTTGATTCTTCTTGATATTATGCTGCCGAAGATTAACGGCTATGAGATTTGCAGATTAATCCGCAAGGAAAATCTCGATATGCCGATTATAATGCTGACCGCCAAGGGAGAGGAATCGGACATCGTCCTGGGTCTTAATCTTGGGGCCGATGACTATGTCACCAAGCCATTCAGCATCAAGGAGCTTCTTGCCCGCGCAGCGGCGTTCCTGCGACGAAGCAAACAGGCCGAACAGGACATTTACGAGTTCGCAGATTTTCAGCTTGATATTCCCGCAAGAAAACTGACGCGTGACGGAGAAGAAATCAAGCTCTCACCGAAAGAATTCAATCTGCTGGAATTTTTCATCAAGAAAACCGGCCGAGCACTGACACGTGATGAGATATTAAATCTGGTCTGGGGCTATGACTGTTATGTCGGCCAACGCAGCATCGACCGCTTCGTCACAACGCTGAGAAACAAAATAGAACCCGACCCGCACAGACCGACCTTCATACACACAATCCGCGAGATCGGCTACAAATTCGAACCACCGGAATAAACGTATGTTAGGCGTTTTTACAAAACCACTCGCCTCCGAGCATCTGGCTTTCATAGTTTCTTAAATTCCCCCCTTAAATTCCCCTCGACATAGTAAATAAATCTTTACCTAGTCCGCTCAGGATTTTTACGGTTCGATTGGTTTGCCGAAAACAGTAAATTCCATGATACCCAGGTTCGAGTTACCCACCCTTGGCCAGTCGGTCATAGTCAGACGAACGAATCTGCAGGGCGTAGGGGGAATCTCCTCGAATTCTGTATACTTTGTTATGTTGTTGTCAGTCTTATCAAGAACGGTGGTGTAGGTGTCACCATCGGTGGAGGCTTCGATTTTGTACCGATGGGCAATCGTTGTATTGGACGGCTGGGTGGTGGTCTCGCGTCGTCTTTCAGCGCCGAAACGAAAACCGCCGCCTGTGACGAATTCGATGCGACAGGAGTCAATCATAAATTGCTGAACATGGTCAAATTCCGTTGCCGGCCCTAAATCCAGAGTCAGTGAGGGCTGTTTATCATCTTCAGCAGGTTCCCACCATGTCCCGTTGGAGTTATCAATAGCATAAGAAGCTTCATGGCCTGTGCGTTGGCTCGAGAAGGAGCTTTGCGCGTTCATCACACGCAGTTTATTGATGGTCAAGGGAATTGAGCCGGAATTACTCTGACGAACAGGATCATTAACCACGCCGGGTGCCCATTGGGGCGTTTCGCTGGGGCCTCGAACGAAGAGGTTGCCATTCTCATCAAAACCGATGGGATCCATTCCGATACGTCGGCCACCGGGCGGATTTGCCAGTACAATAGTATAGAACTGCCAGAAGTTGCCGTCCGGACCTTTAACGATACAGCCGTGACCGGGGCCGGTGACAACACCAGTCGTTTTCCGTAGAATTGGATTTTTCGGTGCATATACGAACGGCCCCAGAGGACTTTTAGAGTTATAAGCACCGGTTGCATAGCTGAGCCATTGAGTGCCAGAGGCGCTATATTCGAGGTAATAGGTATCACCGTGTTTTATCATCCACGGACCTTCAATCCAAGTCACTTCAGAATACTCGTTCATCTCGCCGTAGCGTTCCCATTTATGTGACTTATCAAAACCAAACAGGCGTTTCGGAGCAGCCGCGAATTGATTAAGATTTTCAGGATCAAGTGGAACAACATAAATTCCTTCGGACCCTCTACCGGGATAATATAGATATGGTTTGTCATTATCGATAAAAAAGTGCACGTCAAAAGCGCCTTCCCATGTTCGACCGTTATTTGCTGTGCCTGTCCATGCCTGGCCGTTATGGTCTTTCCAGTCGCCGACCTGCTCGTAAGGACCAAGTATATCAATTGCGCGGTATAGCGGCGCACCGTTGCCTGACATATAAAAATAGCCGTTGTACTTAACGACTCCAGGGGCAACCGGCACACGCCCTTGAACAGGACTGTATTTCCAGTTTACTAAATCTTCCGAAACCCAGGCTCCACCGCCTGTGCAGAACATGTAATATCGGTTATTTTCCCGCACGACGGTGACATCGCCAAGTCTGACACCTCTTGGCAAACCGTCCTCGGAGGACGTTTCAAGAGCGAGAGGATTGCAGTAGCGAAGCGATTTGCCAATCACAGGTGCAACTGGCTCAGCCAAGGCGGATTGAACGCAAAAGCATATTCCCGCCGTAATGACAACAATTTTAAGAACAGTGATACGACGATGGTTTGATGATGGCATTATAGTACTCCTAACTGATATTTCCCATTTAAATACCGTTGTCTCCGTTTATACCGGCTGTATGATCGTGCATTATTGACTCATTCCAGGTTTGATAATCCTATAATTTCCACTTAAGTGCATCAAGCTGAAGAGGTACAAAAAACCGTCATAGTATGGGTCAAAATATCCATCCTCATAGGGTTCCAGTTTGGCATTCCACAGGGCATCGACAAATTTCCAGCTTTTCGCCTGGGTGCCCATAAGGGAGGCTGCGGCTGAAGTAGACACCAATCCAAGAGAATGACGTAATTTCCGATATCCGCCTGCCGGGAGAATCCATTTAGGAAGTGTTCCGTCAATATTGTACTGGTCTTCAAAGGTATCGATCCCTCTGGAAAAAAGAAAGTTTTGAATCCGTCTGCAATAATCCTTTTGCCATTCCTTATCTTTTGCATACCACGAATAATCCATAGCAATATTCATTGGAACCCTCCAGGAGTCAAAGCGGAAAGCCGCACGCCTGCTGGTACGTCCGGATGGGAGCTCTCCGCTGTATTCAGCATAATCCGGATTGAGTCCAGTTTTAGGATGGCATACCTTATGCAGAAAGGCACGGGCTGTATCAGCACACTCACGATAGAATTCTTCGTGTCCATCCTTGGCATATTCCGCCCAGATTTCAAAGAATGCCGGCACATGGTAAGAGGGATCAGTCAGGTGATATCTGTTAGATTCAGGAACGAAACTTATCTGTTTGTGTTCCACATTGATTATATTATTGATCCCGTCTGTCCCGTCTTTACTCCACATAGCATCCAGAATTCTTCTGGCCTCGGCGTAATAGTCTATGCCGGTGTCATTGCCCCAGCGATTGGATGCAAACAATAGATCGGTTACAAAATACAATTCACCGTCGGAAGCTGTTCCCTCTGAATTATGTCTTCCTGTCTTGGGGTTAACTGACCATGCGAAGTAACCATCCCGAGGTCCACCCTGATGTTGCATGTATTTTTTAGTCCAGCGCCACAAACGGTCGAAGACCTCCTTTTTATTCAATTGCACTGCCACCATCATGCCGTACGAAAGCCCTTCCGTGCGGGCATCGTGATTTTTCAGGTCAGACACGTAGGCCATCGAATCACCCACTTCGAAATAAATCCGGTTCGGACCTTCAAAGAGATCGTAATAAACCTTAGCCAACTTTGTGTCAATCTCTTGCTGTTTAAATCCGGCCTCAAGGAACACATTACGGTATTTACCGGTTTCCCACGCCCCTTTGTCCCATGGTATCATCTTTCCTCGAGGATCATTCATATCCCCGATACTGCCATCGTCGGATATTGCCACTGAAGAAAAACATAAAGTGACAAGTGTCATGACAAAGATTGTCTTTTTCATCTGTGTTGACCTTTCCTTTTGGTTTTATAAGTTCGGTAGCATCAATCAAGAAGGTTATGCATAATGAATGCTGGCTAACAAGTTATTATATGCTTTTACTGATAACACCGGAATATGAGTATTACCAGGAAGGCTCGATAACATTCAAATACGCAGAGTACCGACTGATTTGGCTATTTGATACTCCTTTGCCTTCATCAAGCTCATGGAGAACTTTACGAACTGCGGCTATAAAGTTGATTCGCTCCTGAATATCCTCCCATGATGCGTCTTCCGGCAGACGCTCTATCGTTTTTAGTGCTATCTCTTTACTGGTTATTTTTATATTATATCAAATCACATTATAAAAATAAATCCTGATTTTCTCCGGAATTTTAAGGGAACCTGGATTTGACTCCTGAGATAAATTTACGTATTTTATTTATGGATTCCCGCGTTCGCGGGAATGACAATATTATCGATTTATCTCTGTGTCCTCTGTGCTCTCGGTGGCGAGATTTGACCTCATGAGATAAATTAAAAAATCTCACGGGTTAAACAATGGTAAGTAATGGGCTTTTTTGCCGTAAAATGCGGATTTTACTTGATTAAACGCGGTTTTTGGTTAAAATCTATAGTCGACAATTTAATAGTGAATAGTCGTTCGTGAAGCGTGAAGCGGAAATAACAAATCTTACAACTCTGGGGGAAATTCAAGTCAATAATCAATGTCCAAGTATAAATATGTTAATATAGGCAATCCGGCTTCACTCATAGAGCTACGCCGGACAGGTATCTAAAGTTGAAAACCGTGTTTTTCAGTGTAAATCAGTGTCTAAGAGTATAATTCAACCTTATTTGAAAAAACAAAGCCAATTTCAAAACAGGCAAAATGGTGTTAAGTC
>CAZQXE010000003.1:0-3727 GCA_964597115.1 uncultured Pirellulales bacterium
CTATACCCCATATTGTGGTAGAAGGTGAAAATAAGTTCGAAATTTTACTCATCCGCGCCTGTAATGGCATTAACTTCCCTCATGCCCCTGATCCGGTCAGGATATTGTTCGTTCTGGCCGGTAGTAAAGACGAACGCAATTATCACCTGCGGGTTTTAATGGCCATAGCTCAGATTGCACAGGAGAAGGAATTTGAGCAGCGATGGCTCGCAGCCCGAAACACTGAGGCAATAAGGAACCTGATCCTGCTCTCAACCAGAAAAAGGGATACACACCCTTAAATTCTCCAAACAAGGCAAAATCGATGGAAACGAGTTTGCTCGAAAAAGAAGTTGACTCCCGGTGGCTGTACAATTACAATCTCTTGGTTTGTTTGGACTTGGATTAACATGTATAGGAGGTAATAGCAATAAATGAGTAATGTAAAAGAGTTATTGAAAGAAAAATTGACGGCGGAAAACTACAGTAGGCTAATGGCTGTGGATAATGTAAAGATACACGAGTTTGTTGCTGATGCGATAGAGTTAACAGACCCGGAGACGGTTTTTGTATGTACGGATTCAGAAGAAGATGTGAAATACGTACGAGATATGGCAGTCAGGAGCGGGGAAGAGAACTCACTTGAGATAAAGGGGCATACATCTCACTTCGACGGCCCTGACGATCAGGGTCGCGACAGGAGAGTAACCAGGTATCTGGTGCCGAAGACGGAAACTCTAAGTAAGGCGTTGAATCAGATAGAACGAGAGGAAGGTCTTGCTGAAGTTCGTGGTTTACTTAAAGATTCCATGAAAGGCAGGACCATGATTCTGAGGTTTCTGTCGTTGGGTCCGGCCGGCTCGGTGTTTAGTATTCCATGCCTACAGGCAACAGATTCGTGGTATGTGGCACACAGCGAAGATTTGCTTTATCGAAGTGCGTACGAGCAGTTCTGCGGGATAGGCAGTGATGATAATGTTTTCTGTTTTCTACATTCGTGCGGTGAAATGAATGATGATATGATTAGCGTTGATGTGGAAAACAAGCGCGTTTATATGGATTACACGCGCGACACGATATACACCGTCAATACTCAATATGGCGGAAATACGATTGGGCTTAAGAAGCTGGCTTTGAGACTTACGATTCGCAAAGCTGATCGGGAAGGCTGGCTGGCCGAGCACATGTTCATATCTGGCGTGTACGGCCCAGGCGGACGCAAGACATATCTGGCGGGTGCTTTTCCCAGTGCCTGCGGCAAGACATCGACGGCGATGCTGCCGGGTGAGACCATCATGGGCGACGACATTGCATATTTCAGAAAAATCAACGGTGAGTTTAGGGCGGTAAATGCAGAATCGGGAATCTTTGGCATTATTCAAAATGTTAATGCCCAGGACGACCCTTTAATTTGGGATGTGTTGCACAAGCCCGGCGAAGTGATTATCGGTAATATTTTAGTTGCGGATAACAAGCCTTACTGGCTGGGCATGGGAGAGGAGACTCCGGAAGAAGGCGTCAGCTTCTCAGGCCAATGGTTCAAAGGAAAGAAAGATTCAGAAGGGAAAGAAATTCCCCTGGCTCATAAGAACGCGCGATATACGGTAGCTTTGAAGGCGCTGTCCAATTGTGACCCTGAGCTTAACAATCCCGAAGGTGTTGTTCTCGGAGGTCTCATGTATGGAGGCCGTGATCCCAAGGCGTATGTGCCGGTTCAGCAAAGTTTTGACTGGGCCCACGGCATTGTTTTGTATGGTGCTTCACTCGAGACCGAGACCACCTTTGCGATTATCGGCGCCGAAGGTAAGATGGAAATAAACCTGATGAGTATTCAGGACTTTCTGGCCATTCCATTAGGCAAGTATATTCAGAACAATATAGACTTTGTCCAGGGTATAAAGAAGCCACCTTTGGTTTTTGGTGTTAACTATTTCCTTAGAGACAAGGAAGACAATTTTGTAAACGGAGTGCGTGACAAGCATGTCTGGATTAAATGGATGGAATTGCGTGTTCATGGCGATGCGGATGCGATTACCTGCCCGACGGGCCAGATTCCTCGTTATGATGATCTCGTGCCGCTGTTCAAGCAGGTACTCGATAAGCAGTACACTAAAGAGGATTACATCAAGCAGTTCACTATCCGGGTGCCTGAGAACCTGGCTAAGATCGAACGTGTCCGGAAGTACCATAGAGAAAGTGTGCCTAATGGTCCTGATATTTTTTACGAAACGCTTGACGCTACAATTAAGCGCCTGAATGAAGCACGCGAAAAATTTGGTGATTACATCTCGCCCTTTGATTTGGGAGACTGAAATTCAAATGAAGAAAAAGAACATTCGTACCGGAATTATCGGCGCGGGTTTTGCCGCTAAGTTTCATTTTGAATGTTTGAAAAAGGTCTATAGTACCGATGTGGCAATCGAAGGTGTATTTGCTACTGACACCGAACAGGCTAAAGCCTATGCCGCCGAGCGAGGAATTCGTGCCTGCGACAGCCTTCAAGAGCTGCTTGATAAAGTTGATGTCATTCACGTTTGTGTGCCGCCGGTGGCTCACGAACCGATTGCTGTTGCGGCTCTTGAGCTTGATAAGTTTGCTATAGTGGAAAAGCCGCTCACGGGATACTTCGGCGACGGCTCGGAAGATTTTAACGGCGATACCTTCCCGAAGGCAGATGCACTCAAGCACGCTATGGCGAGCGTCGAGCGGATGCTCAAGGCAGAATCAAAAAGCAAAGGCAGTATTCTTTACGCAGAGAACTGGGTCTATGCGCCTTCAATTCAAAAAGAGCGTGAGATTATCGAAAAAACCGGCGCCCAGATTCTCTGGATATACGGCGAAGAAGCGCACTCGGGCTCGCACGCGACGACATACGCATACTGGAAGTTTTCCGGCGGGGGCGTCATGTTAGGCAAGGGCTGTCACCCGCTTACGGCGGCACTCTATTTAAAACGCGTCGAGGGCAACACCAGAAACGGCAAACCTATCCTGCCGAAGTCAGTTTCGGCTCGCACGCACGCAATCACCCGGCTGCCCGCCTTCGAGGACAAAGGGCACATCCGCGCCGACTACCACGACATAGATGACTTTTCCCTGATGCACGTCGTTTTTGAGGACGGTACGATTGCGGACATTATCGCCTCGGATATCCTTGTCGGCGGCATCCATAACTGGCTCGAGGTTTCCGCGAACAACCATCGAACCATGTGTAATATTAATCCCAACACTGCTATGCAGACTTACAATCCGGCCGAAGAATATTTCAAGGATATATACGTAGTTGAGAAAATTGGCACCAAACAAGGCTGGTCAAATCCATCGCCGGATGAGGATTGGTTTACCGGTTATCCGCAGGAAATGGAGGCATTCTACAGGACCATAGCATACGGTGAGCCCGTCGAAAGTAACAGTAACCTGGCAGCCGACTGTATCTCGACAATCTATAGCGCCTACGTTTCAGCCGAAAAAGCGGGAGCTGAGGTCCCAGTGTATTCGGGATTATAGGATTTTTTTGAGATAAAAATATGGCGTCAAACGAAATTGAGAATGATCGTCAAATGATAGTGGCGGCGAAAGCCAAAGGCAGGGGGGCGATTCTTAAGACGTACATAAAGTTATCGGGCCCTGGTTGGCTTCAGAGCGCTATTACTCTTGGCGGCGGTTCACTGTCGAGCAGCTTGTACCTGGGCGTTTTGGCAGGCTTCGCGCTGCTGTGGCTTCAGCCGCTGGCAATGATTCTCGGTATCGT
>CAZQXE010000003.1:3827-14323 GCA_964597115.1 uncultured Pirellulales bacterium
TGCATTATCATGGTCTATCTCTACGATAGCCAGGGACTCGGCTACAAGTTGTTCAATCTGCTGCTAAAGCTTATGGTGGCCGCGATCGTAATCTCATTTTTTGGTGTGGTCGTCTATATGAGCGTTAAGGGTCAATTAAACTGGGGCAAGGTCTTCAATGGAATTGTTCCGAATTTCCGCATGCTCTGGGAACCGGCCGATACATTCAAAGATGCTCTCGCCGCCGTTGGTCCCGGCTTTCGCCAGTATTGGACTAACAGAATCGTCACTGAGCAGCAGGACGTACTGGTAGCCGCCGCGGCGACCGCGGTCGGTATCAATATGACATTCCTTCTGCCTTACTCGATGCTCAAGCGTGGATGGAACAGGGACTTCCGCGGGCTGGCCATCTTCGACTTGTCCACGGGTTTGTTCATTCCGTTCATCCTTGCGACCGGCTGTGTCGTAATCGCTTCTGCATCGCAGTTCCATACGAAACCCGCTCCGGGCCTTTTGGGCGAAGTGCAGGATGGAGAGATCGTCAAGCCAGACTTGGCGCTTCGTGGAAGGTTCCAGGGACTGGCACTGGACCGAGTCAGGAAAGAGATTGGGGCCGAGAATTTCAATTCGCAGTTTGCCGGCCTGAACAAGGAACTTACGGAAGCCACTGCATCCGGGGACGAGGTGCGGATCGAAGCGGCAGGGAAGAAAATCGCTGCCTTAAAGACGACACTGGTCTCTGGCCTGCCCCTTGCCGATAGGCGGATCGCTGCTATGCTCGTTCGCCGTGACGCGAATCACCTGGCTATGGCACTGTCGCCGCTGACGGGCAAAGTCGTGGCACACTACGTGTTCGGCATAGGCGTTGTGGGTATGGCAATCTCTTCGATTATAATCCTGATGCTAATCAACGGCTTTTGTGTAACGGAAATCATAGGCATTGAGGGCAAAGGACTGTGGTATCGCCTCGGATGCATCCTGCCGGCAGTCGGATTAGTCGGGCCTTTCGCCTGGCATGATGCCGCACCGTACCTGGCCGTGCCGACGAGCGTATTCGGATTTATACTTATCCCGATTGCCTACATAACTTTTGCGCTGGTAATGAATCAGAAAAAGCTGCTCGGTGACGATATGCCCCGGGGCGGCAGGCGAATCGTGTGGAACATGCTGATGATTATCGCCGTCGTACTAGTTAGCGTCGGTGCGGTTTACATGGTCAAGAAGAAAGCCGGCTGGATTGGTATCGGTGGCGTCATAGCCTTTATTATGCTGGTGGTTATCGTTCATTTTATTCGTAAGGCACAAGGAAAGGAGTCGTTACTGTGACAGGCGAGCAGTGGGAAAAGTTAGTTCGTGTTCTTGAAGGTGAGGTGTTTGAACCTTTGCCGGTAGGTTTTATTATTGACTGCCCATGGCTACCGGGCTGGGCTGGAATGTCCACCATAGATTATTTCTCAAGCGACCAGATGTGGTTTGATGCCAATCTTAAAGCCATTCGGCGATTTCCTGAGATTCTTTTTCTGCCCGGATTCTGGGCCGAATTTGGAATGTGCACCGAACCATCAGCTTTCGGTGCAAAATGTTCCTGGCATGAAAGCCAAATGCCATACGCAGATAAGATTATTACCGATATACAGGCAGTTAGTTCTCTCAGTAAGCCGAATCCCAAAACGGATGGATTGCTGCCATTTGTCATCAATCGCCTAAAACATTACCAGGAGCGGATCGAGCAGGAAGGTCACAGTATAAAATTTGCAGTCTCGCGCGGACCGTTAAATATAGCTACGTTTTTAACTGGCAGCACGGAATTTCTTATGGCGATCCGTACCAATCCCGAAGAAACCCACAGACTGCTCGGAGTTGTAACGGATTTTGTTGTTGACTGGCTGGAACTTCAGGCCCGGACTTTTCCATCTATCGACGGCATATTAATCCTTGATGATATCGTTGGTTTCCTGGGAGAGCAGGATTTTACGCAGGTGGCGATGCCGTATCTCAAACGCGTCTTCCAATCGCTTCAGACAAGTGTGAAATTCTTCCACAATGATGCTGCCGGCCTGGTATGCGCACCCTATCTGACCCAGATCGGGGTGAATCTTTTCAACTTCAGCTTCCAACACACTCTGGCTCAGATGAAAGAGCTTACGAACAATACTGTTACCTTACTCGGAGACATCCTTACTCGCGACATTCTTGCCGCCGGCACGCGCGAAGATGTGCATAATAGTGTAAAAGCAGCACTCAATTCGGTTGAAGATAAGAGCCGTATCATACTATCATGTGGCGGAGGCATGCCGCCCGATGTCTCGACGGAAAACATTGAAGAGTTTCTGTCCGCTGCCGGATATGCATAAACATCATAGACAACAAAAGAGTGAGCTAAAGTTAGAAGATGTTTTTAACTTTAGTCACTCTAAACTTTAGTCGCTATAGTCATTCCTGGGTTTTATATTTTACATGCTGGTATTGACGGCAGGCAGGCTGTGACAGATTCTCTTGATAATACTCTGCATATTGTTAGTTTCTTGAGGGGATAAGGGCTGGCCTGTTCCGCTATCTAATAATCCGCCATCAAAGTCGGCTAATAGTGCATCATCTTCACTGCCGGCACCGGCACCGATTCCAAAAACGTTCAGTAAGGATCTTCCTCCCTTACCCTCACCACGACCCATCCACAAAATAATGCCGTCATTGACGTCCATCAATTTTGCTGTCATCGATATATTTTCTCCGAAGTGTGGTATATTGACTATAAAGACCGCGGGGACTTCTAAGATCAACCCGGCCTCAACAGCCCCTTCGGCAGAAGTCAAATCCGTTGACTGGAGCTCCTGCTCCATAAGTAACGCTTTGACCTGGGCACGCTCCACCGGCGCATAGCCCTTTTTCAACAGCTCCATCATGAAGAGATCTGCAATTTGATTCTTGGCAGCCTCGCTTCTTACAGCACCTTCAATGGCTACAATGGCAATTTTGTCCACTTCACCAAAGTTATAATCGGGTCTGTAGGAGCTGTCTTGTGTAGAGCAGCCGCCGATAAGTAGTACAGTCACTATTGACATACATAAAGTAGTTCTCATGGTAAATGTCTCCCATAGAATAGATTGAATAATAAGCAAAAACCTCATTTTAATATACACAATTTACACAAATTCGTCAATCCTAATTTTTACCTCTGCGTCGTACTGCATGCTATAATGACAGCAAGTTTGATTTTGCTCTAATCCTGTTTCTGCAATGAGAAAATCAGTTCTGTTATAATTCCTTTTTTTACTATATTGGATCATAGCTAACGTTTGTGTGGCCTGGTTGCTTTTGAGGCCGATTAGGCCAATTAAGCTCGTCGAACAGGAACTCGCTGGCCTGACGTATCATAACAGTCGGTACACAGGGAGACATTTCAAATGATCCTACCAGATCATTATCGTACTTACTCAAAACATTTAACAGGTAATCCCAGTCTTCCCGGGGCATGCCGCCCTGTAAGCCTGGTGGTTCGTGATCGTCCATGTGACCGTAATTATCGGTTAGGTGCAGATGTGCTACTCTCGGCCCCAGATCATCGACATATTGTTTGAAGGAATGTTCGCTGTCTAAATTGGCGTATCCGGTATCGAGACAATACCAAACGGATTTAAGTTTCTTACCGGCCTTTTTTAGTAAAGGCAGTCGGCCCGTTTCAAGGCACAATTTAACGTTATTCTGCTCAGCCAATTTGACTATCTCCATGGCAAAGCCGCATCCGTTTAACTCCGTGTCCTCAGGAATACCAATGCTTTGCAAGTCGGTCACAATACTTGCGTTCAGAAGCTTGGCGCATTCAATTTGTTCATTCCATTGTCCTAATGTTGGACCATCATCGCGGGAACGCATCACTACTTCCATATCACTGGTTGCAGCGGCGAGCCTGGACCAGTTACGCCTCTCATAACGACATTCGTCCTGGCCTTTTATATTAGGCCACAATTCTATTCCGAAACCCAGCGAGCTTAAGAACTGGCACTCCTGCTCGAAAGAAAGCGGATGCTCACGACCCCAGAATATCATTGTTGAAACAACATACTTAATTTGCATTGTATTATCCCTACAACCGGCCGATAAATGTGTTCTCCTACCATAGTGTAGACAATCTTATATCGTTAAAAAACAGACCCGGATTCAAAGTTTGTTGAAAATTAGGGCATTTTTCAGTAGGAAAACGTTATTTTGAGAATTCTTTTTTCGGAACAAAAGCAGAAATGGGCATACGCCAGGTTTTTAACGATTTGTGATTCGGACGTACAGGATAAATCTTCACAAACGCTTTCTCTATTAAAATTAAGACAATATAGGCCCATGTGAGATTAATGAAAACTATAGGCATTTCGAATGGTGTCTTGAAGAATCTCCTGTTAGTAAAAGGCGGATGGCGCCGTTTAGAACTGTTAGATATTTATGTTAATAACTAATTACTCATATTTTAATTGTTTAATAGAATTTTGAATGGGCGGGGAAGTACATTAAGATGAAAAGAAAGGGCCGCAAGCACCATGGTATATCTTAATATTCACTTTCTTGGATTTCTTTGATTCTGATATTTTGGCTTGATAACATTTGCAGCATTTATGGTCCTGACTTTTGTTTCGTTGATGCAATCAGGATCTAAATCAAATCCGATGTCGGTTCTTTCAAATGCAAGCTTTCTACACAAAGACCGCAGGGATCAGCCTGCACAACCATATTACATATCAATCCAGTTGTCACAGAACGATTCCAGGTCGTCGATCCAGACTTTGCCATCGCCGGTCAGGTCGGCGCCGCCGCAGTTGCCGCAGCCGGTCTGCTGCCAATACAGCGCGAACAGGGCAAAATCCAACATATCAATATCACCGTCAAGATCCATATCGCCATTGCCGCCGATATATGAAAAAGTAAACTTATTTAAGTTAAAGTCGGCAGTGCCCTCTCTGGCAAACCGCATGATCTGGACACCTGGGTCGAAAGTGACAGTAGTCGATACATTTGTCCAGCTCTGCCACCTGCCGGTGTTTGGGACCGTCAGGCTGCCGGTTTCATTTATCCCCTTGAATTCAACATGGAAGGCTCCCCCTGCATTTTGGGTCGCGACACGAGCATCCAGAACGTAGTCGCCCCGTACGGTCGTGATATCCACTGTGTACTCAATCCACTCACCCGTTTCAATCCAGCCGACATTGAATCCTCCTTCCGAGCAGTTTTCGATGTCAACATCTTCAGCAGTGCGATACCGTCCACCATTGTTGCCCGCGTTATTATCATGATACGCCACACCTTCGCCCCCAAGATCAAAATCCTCTGCTTGAACTTCGCCCGGTAGTATTAGCGGTGAGCCGTAATAAGGGTTACCGGTCAAAGGTGGAGGAGGGCTGCCGGGAGTATCTACAGTGATAAAATTCGTTGCCGCTTCATTTGCGTTATCTGCGTTGGGATATATATAACCGTTGGCCGCGTTGATTTTAATCAGATGTCCGCCACCGCCATAAGCTCGCAAAACAATGTCGCCGTTTGCCAGGCGCAGCCATTCATATTTTTCCATTTTACTAACGGACGCTCTTAGGGCGGTCAAAGAATCTGTTGCCCCTGTCGTTCTTACGTATAATCCATTAGCCGCTTTCAAACTCACAAGACGGGGGCCTGTCTTTTCGATGATAAACGCGTCATTCTGTCTTGCTGTATAGCTTGCTATGTCAGCCTTTAGATTATTACTGTTTGCGGGGTCTGCACTAAGAAACATGCCGCCGCCTCGGCTAAAGATGCCGACGGCCGAACCGTTTGGTGGAATATTCAGAGTGCCTTTTGCCGGCCAGTTGCAGGTGGCCAGGTCCGGGGTCCAGACCGTGCCGGCAGCGGTGATCTTGGACTTGAAATTCAGCAGGTCCGCATTACTCGCCCCGAGCCATTGGAACTGCATCCAGCCATTGAAATGACTTTCGTACATACTGTTGTAACCCTGTCCAACAGTATCCCCCGGCCAGAATTCCGTGCATAACAGTGCCGGGTATGAGGTGCTGGTCTTCATTAAGGAAATAGCGCTTTGGATACCGGCAAGGCTTTCATATCCATGATGGGCAAAACCAGCGTTGCTCCAGCTTACTCCCCGCGAGGACAGGTAATTAGCTCCGTATCGAGGATCGCCGACAAACCCCATGAACGAACCCAGCAGGATAAAGGTTTCCGGGGCGGCCGCACGAATCGTGTTATAAAACCTCAGTTGGTTGTTCCAGTCGGAGTCATTCCATGAATAGAGGGTCCAGGGTACCGGCTCGTTGTGTGCTTCGTAGATGACATGCGTTTTATCCTTATAACGCGGTCCGTAGAAGTTCCAGAAATCCAGGGACCATGACATGCTGTGGATCGTGCCGTTTTCCCCGTTGCAGCCGATGGTGATGATTAGGTACAGGCTGGCGTTGGCGCATCGCTTAACAAGGGTGTCGCAGTCGGCGGCATTGTAGCCGACGGGGTTGGTGTTGCCGGAGGAATCACCCTCCAGGTAAAGGTGAACCGCGTTCAGCCCGTAATCGGTAGCCAGGGCATTGAGCGCTGCCTGCGACGGCATGACCTTAGACAGGCTGCCGTAGGGGTCTCCGCCATCCCATGACAAACTCACGCCGCGCAGCAGGGTATCATTGTCTGTCAGAAGAACATTATAACCCAGGGTGGTGTCCAGGTGCGGCCGGCCTCGGACGGCCAATACGCTGCTGCTGAAGGTCAATACGCACAATATGGCGAACATGACTTGCATCATCTTCCAACGCATCCCTTGCTGACGATAGTTACTTTTACTGGACTTTATATGAGACTCTTTATTTTATGAATGATAATTGCCCTAAATCTATAGTCATCCACCAGCTCTGCCGGTGAGAATTGACAAGGCTCGGCTGTTTCCTGCGTGTTTTTGAGAAAATGGTTCTCCAATGAGGTTGGCCCCAAAGGGCAAAAAGAACCGTGAAATTAGAGCATTAATTTGCCGTCGGAATCAAGCCTCATAGCGTCCTTGCGTGCTTCACCCATTGGATTCTCCCGTATCAGATGGTCGAAACTGGCTTGCACGGTTTACATAAGCTCTATACTATCAAAATTATGTCGATTTGTCACGAACGACTTGGGAAATCCGGGTTAATAATAGTATTTGAATTCTATATCAACGTCCCACATATCAGGCACACCTTTTTTCTTGGTGAGTTTAACGCGTTCACATTGCAAATCTGCCCAGCGGAATTGAATCATCGATATAAAATTGGCAAATGTTACTATGTCGACTTGCTTTAAATCTACTTTAGCATTTTGGCTTTTCTGTTCTCGAGAAGATATAATCATACCTGAATTAAGCTCGTATTTACTTGGAGGTATTCCACATTTAAGAGCAACCTCACGGATCGCATTGGCGTATGTAAATTCCGCATCAGTGTCATTCGGGTCAACGAACTCCAGTCGATCGGGGTCAAGAGTTAATATCTCCATCATTATTCCCTCAGCTTCCCTGTATTGTTCCTGTTGATTTTTGATATTCTCCTCTGCGGCCGGCAGGTATATTGCCCATACTAATAATGACCATAAGCCAACTATAACTGGAACAGCTATATAATAAAGAATTGGATTCTTGTATATGTCTTTCATCGAGTGTTTCCTCAGTTATTTCTTTGGCTCTACTTTTATGCTGAAAGTGTCACGATTACCTTTTAAACCATAACGTTCTTGCAAGATATCCAGTCCGTTCTTCCTGATGTCTTTGAAAAACTTATCTGTATTCTGCCGACTGGATGTATCGCCTATTATGGATATGTCCCGAGCCGTGACAGTGATCGTATCTATGTTTAAGTTCGTTTGTGCGGCACATTTATTGAACGCTGCCAACACCAAAGTCAGCTTTGATGATATCGAATTTTCATCTGATGGAGTAAGTCCCTTTTTTTCCGCTTCAATGCGTCTTTGCAGACGGCCGAGTTTTTTAACAGCATCTCTAATTGTCTCGTTTTCTGATAATTTGTCCAACGATACGGCCGAGTAGTCTTTAATAAATTTGCTGCGTAAGCTGTTACCGTCTCTATTAACAGTAACTAACTGTATTTGTAAATACAGCCCTAAAGCAATTAAAAGAGCTGTGACAGATAACGCCGCAAATTTCAGCATCTTTTGTAATTTGAGTTTCTTACCCTGATACGGATTAAAATCGTCGCGGAAATTTGCGCTATATGCCTTATCTGAATGGGCCAAAGCTGCCCCGTAGGCAATTGCAAAATCGACAGGATCGGCACAATCGACCAGGGCCTGCGTCTTGGTTCCATCCGCCTCATAAAGATCCGTTGCATTGCTTGTTATGCTCAGCTTCTCTCCAAGCTGCTTAAAGTCTACAGAGCCCTTAGAGTCAAAAATCCTCAGAGAGCTTATCGGCTCAGTGCTTTCAGCTAAAGCCGCGGTTAAAAGAATCTCTCTTGCGAGCAAATCGCCTCTATCCTGTTTCGGGCCGACAAGGAATGTTCGCACAACGGATGCTTTCTTCGTTCCATCGCCATTAGTTGTGGGCGGTATAATCAGATAGCCGTTGCGTTGAGAAAGTATCCCGTATAATGTCCCAGCCTGCTCAGGTTCAGCCGAGAGCATCTTACGGCGCATGAATCTTGATAGACAATTCACGTCCGGTTCCATAGTAACGGGATCAAAATGGTATTGTTGAAGAGAAGCAAGAGTGTCAGATAATATTTTTCGCTGTCCGGAAAAAACGGTTAATTCCGAGCCGGTCTGATCGGTCGAAGTTATTTCGAAGGCCAGGGCAACCTCGCTAATGTCTGTCGCGAGTGCCTCTTCCGTATCGAATCTGATAGTCGCACTGATTTGCCTGGGATCACTGAACTCACTGTGAACGCTATGCTGCATTAACATAGTGCTGTCCATAGCCACTGCAACTTCTGAGAATTTCAATTTTCTCTTGTTACAGCCATGGGCAATAAGACCCGCCAGTGTTTGCATATCTGCCTGCTCCTGGTCTTCAATAGAGACGTTGAAGCAGCCTGAAATATTTCCGTCCTTGCCTTGTGAGTCCAGGCAGACTACTGTTGCTTTGTGTTTGCTTATGTAAATTCCCAAGCAGTTCTGAGATTCCACTATCACCAAGCTCCTAAATAGTCGTTGCTGTTCAACCGTTGATTACGGCAATTCGTTGCACTTTTTTACCATCTTTTGTTATCGCTATAATAGACGATGCCTTTGCTACTCCGCTTGTTGCGGTTATTTTGATTGTGAAGAATCTGCTGACAGTTGTGATATACTTTTCACACTTATCAATCGAATCGGAATAACCAATTAGCGTTTTCTTCAAATCTTCTATATTTTCGAATGTTCTTTGCCGTCTTTGTAGAATTATTGTGTCAGCGATTTTAACTTCGTCACCGCCGAAAATAAAAGCTGCCTCCAACACATGTCGCGGAGCCGTGTTTATGTTGACTTTCTGCGAACCCCATATTCCCAAATATTTCAGAGCCGAATCTTTTCTGCTGTGGCCAAATACAGTGGGTTTGGCAAGTGCCTCGGTATCAAGCAGCGAACTGTGAAATAGTTTTGCGAAATGCGTGGTTTGCTCGGAAATCTGTTTGGAGACGGGTATAACTTTCCTGCTTACTTGTGGTGTTCGGGAAGTTCTTCTTGTTCTGCTTGTATTCCTGTTAGTTGTCCGTTTTGCCGGTCTTCTGACCGTTTTCGTAATTTGCTTGAAGTCGAGCTTGAATGGTTTAATTACACCTATTTCTTTTAGCTCCTCTCTTAGTGAATCTATTTGCTCGGCATCAAGTCTCATCCACTCGCAAAAAGTCTCGAATCCAGCTTCGACCTCTCGTTCCGTCTGTTTATCAGCCAGCAGTGCCCAGCCGAGGGGGTATTTTGCATTTTCGTCTTCGATTTCAATTTTAACTTTTACAGAGCCAATCTCGAATTCAACAGGATCGGTTACAAACGGCCATGGTGGGCCGTATGGTCCTTGAATTGGCATGTAATCAACTTCAGCAAGGTCGGTATTCCCGATTTCATCGAGACTTATGTTATTTGCATCCTTAATATCGGTCATGGCAGCGGTGTTTTTATCTTTGTTAAGACTGATATTCCAGGATTCGATGCCCCACTGTTCTAAAAGTTCCTGATACTGAACTTCGGTGAGGGCAAATAAATCGGAAAAATCCGGCTCATTAGGCCGGCTGATTAACTGTGGGTCGATTTCCTCGAGAGTGGCGAGAGCATACTTCACCCCGGACTCACAACCATAGCGGGCTTTACTGTAGTCTATGATATACTGGTCACGGTGACGTTGAGCGGCAACCTGACTGCTTAAAGTATAGCCAAGCGTCGCGAGCACAACTAATAGCACCAACGTTACCAGCAGCACAATGCCCGGGCGGTTATGAGAATTATCCCAATTTTTTTCATTTTTATTCGTCATTTGACTTTGGTCGTGTTTTTATTGTTACCTGATAATCTTTTTTCGTTGTTTCTTGATAATGTTTTTTCATCAT
>CAZQXE010000003.1:14423-39658 GCA_964597115.1 uncultured Pirellulales bacterium
TGCTCCTGTCATTGAGAACGTGATTTTTCTGGTTCTGTCGACAGCAATAGTTCGTATGGTTTTTTCTTCATCCGGCACATCCAGACTACCATCCACTTTCTTAAAAGGCTCAGCAAAAGAAAGCGTTACCTTAATACCTGTAGGCAGTGATTCATTCCATTTATCTAAAAGCTGTTTGCCCTGAACGGCGTTTACTTTGAAGAGTGTAACGCCGGAGCAGATCGGCACGAAAAGCTCCCTTTCCCAGTCTTCTTTGCTATTGTTGAGCATTTTATCTTCCAGCGTCATCCCGCTGTGACTGCGGTACAGGACCAGGCCGTCAGTGAGACTCTCGTAGTCGTAGCTGGTTTGCCAAACGATCTCTTCAAATTTCTGCTCAATATTTTTGTTATCGTTAATAGTTCTTTTAATTGTAAGTCTGGCAGTTGAAAAGCCGTGTTCGATACCATTCTCAATGGTGATCTGTGTATCTGAGTTGGACGAAATTATACTGTCGAGGTCTTCGGCGATGCGCTGCAGGACTTCAGATGGCAGCCGAAAATTATAAAGTCTTTGCGTGATTGCAGCGGCAGAATGCTCGGCACGGCTATAGATTCCAAGCACCGCAACCAATATCATCGCACCTATTGTCAGGGATGCAAGCACCTCAGCCAGCGAAAAACCACTGCGTAATTGGAATGTGTTAAAAGTTTTTTTCATATTATATACAGCCGATTGACTTCCTTAAAATCAAAATTCCTATCGTTGTTAATCCTTCAGTAATTCCCAAATTTCAGAGATTTCCATATTTTCAAGTTCCCCGTATGTCAAACCTGTTTTTGGGTCAATCTCATCCTGCCATCCCAGCACTTCATCGGCATTTTGATCTTCTGACATATCTTGTTTTATTGTTAGATTCTTTAAGTCGGATTCAGATTGTATCTGAAGTTTCTTGTCTTCTTCACTCGGGTTGCCGTCGTTGAGTTTGAAGATATCGAGGTTGTGTCTGACGAGAGAACCATCCTCAGCAGTAAGCATGCCATCATCAATCCACTGCTCGAGGGTTTCAACATCAACACCTGCATACTCGGCGGCTTCTTCCATCGTCTCGATAAGCTGACTGTCCCACAGTTCTTTGTCTTCCTTGTTTACCATTTGAAGCAATTGTTCCTTTGTCAAATCGGTCAGCCAATGTGTCAGTTCAATGCTTTGTTCCTGCCCTTCCGCATCCTTGTATTCAGCCGAACAAACACCTCTAATCCACATTCTCGCGGTTATCGGCTCATAAAATGACTCCACGACTGTTTGCCAGGCGATGTCGGGATATCTTTCGCTGTAGCCAAACTCAACGTTTTCTCCGACTGAATCGGAAGCAAGAAGCTTTTCCATATTCTCACGGGTAACTTCGAAAGCCTGCATCCGAAGTGTCGAATTCGCTGATGAGGCTACGCAGCGGTCTATAACTACTAATACACTGGAACTGATAAGCGCGAGTATTGCCAACGCCGTCATAACTTCTAATAAGGTGAAAGCCTTATCTTTTCCCCGGCGTACTATGCATCGTATATTGCGTGAGAACTTATTATTTTCAGAATAGAACATCTTCTTTACGTTTCGGCTCTAAAAGCTCAACGTCACCTTCTTGTAATGTTATAATTCTATTGAGGCGATTGATTACGATAGAATAAAGTTTTTCTGAATCGTCGATAAGGACGATTTTACCACCGTATGCCCACCCCGAATGACCAGCTCTGAACTTTGCTCGGCCCTCGTTTGTATAATCTCCGTCGTCAAACTGGATATAAACGATCCGGCATTTATTACTCAACTGATTCTCAATAATAATCTCCTCTTCCAGGACTTCGGATAAATCGGGCGAGGTTATCTGACGAAGCAAAAAACTCTGTTCTGCCAGATCAACGATAATTTCGTATCTTCTGTCACTTTCCGAGGCGGCTGTAGCTGCCATTTGCATTGTCGATATAAATTCCTGAACCTGTGCCTTAAAAGTGTTCTTCCAAAGCAAGCCGAAAAGGCGTGATTGTGCCATGACTGCAAACATCCCGATGATCGCAGTCACGATTATCAGTTCAATGAATGTTAAGCCACGAAAGCGACAAACCCGTTGAATGCCGTTATATTCTTCCTGCATTTTCCGGTTATTAGGCTGGTTGGCCTTCATAAACTTAAAAGGCGTCAGTGCTGTAAAGGTCAGCATCGTTGTCTTCACCGCCTTCTTCGCCATCTTTCCCGTAGCTTATTATTACAAATGGCTTGCCACTGGCCGGATCGCGCTCGTAGTAAAAATCATTACGCCAGCCATCTTTCGGGACATCTGTTGTTTCCAAATACCCACCTGACTGCCAGCCTACTGCATCGCTTGGTTCTTCGACGAGAGCCGAAAGGCCTTCTTCCTCCTCCGGATATCGGCCCGTGTCCATCTTAAACTGGTTTACCGCCGATTGGAGGGTTTTCAGGCTCGCTTTGGTAGTGGTAACTTTAGCTTTCTCTATTTTTCCAATCACGTTAGTGCCGACAACGGTTGCAAGCAGACCTATGATAATCAGCATGGCTACGAGCTCTATCATCGTAAAACCTTTTCTTGCTCTTGTTCTTTTATTTCTTTTAATCTCCATATCAAACTCCTTAAACTAACTTTCAAGCTGCTAAAAGGTATATACTTAAAACTTACCGGAGGAAACCTCCAAAATCGGCAAAATCGTCGCATATGCAATTATGCCGATTATTACTGCCATAATAATTATAATAAGCGGTTCAACCGCCGCACTCAACCTTTCTATGACTACGTCCGTAGATGACTCCAGGTTTTCACTTATATTTTTAAGCATAGTTTCAAGCTCGCCGCTTTTTTCACCAACCGCTACCATGTGTGCTATGGCAGGGTCGATAACTCCGCTGTCCCGCAGCGGTGTTGCAATATCCGCCCCTGCTAAAATACGCTCACGGGATTGCTGAACTGCTCTTTTCATAAGTACGTTACCCGTGACTTCCGAAACAACGCGAAGCGATTCGGCCATTGCAAGGCCGGAACCCAGTAATGTCGAGAGCGTAGATGCAAAGCGTGCTATGACGCGCTGCTTAATAAGTGGCCCGAATATCGGTAGAGAAAGCAGAAACTTATCTCGTAAATAAGCCCCTCGTTCGGTTTTGTAGAACCGTCTAAGACTCCATACAATCCCAACAATTACCGCTAAAACCAGCAATACCCATGCGCTGGTCAGCACGTAACTGACGTTCATTAATTGCTTCGTAATCCAGGGCAATTCCTGTCCAGTGCTGCGGATTTGTTCACCTATCTTCGGAATGACCGCCGTGGTCAAAATAATTATTGCTGCCAGGCAGAAAACCGTTAGAAATGCTGGATAAACCATTGCTGTCTTGACTTTGGACTCGATCCGCCGGCGTTTTTCCATGAAGTTGCCGATGATCGAAAAACTCCCCGCCAATGTACCGGTAACCTCGCCTACACGAATCATGCTTATGTATATGACGTCGAAATAGTCGCCGTAATCGGCCAGTGCATCAGTAAATGACTCTCCCGTGACGACACGGTCACGGATGTCGGTAAGAGCGTGTTTGAACCGTGCATCCGACATCTGCATAGTAAGAACCGAAAGCGATTCGGTAAGCTTGATTCCCGAATGGAGCAGTGTCGCCATCTGCTTTGTAAATTCTATGAGTTGGTTTTTATTGCTTCTGGAGAAAATCGACAGGAAGGCGGTCTTACGCTCGGCACTGGAGCCGACCTCTGTAACTGAGGTAGGGTGAATACTCCGTGACCGCAACTGCTTTCGCGCCACATACGAACTTTCGGCGGCAATAGCGCCTTTGACCTTCTTACCACCCGCTGTTATTGCTATGTAATGAAATCTTGGCATTTAGTTTATCTCATTTAACTATATCGTGGTTCGCTAAAGCCTCGCCATTTTCACGAGATGCTTTTCTAAATCACGTCTGCTTGTGTTACTCTCAGCACTTCCGAGACGGTTGTAACTCCCGCCAGCACCTTCCTGGCACCGTCCATTCTCAAGGTTTGCATCCCCATCTCAAGAGCGATCTTCTTTATTTTACCGGCAGTTTCTCTTTTGTATATCATGTCCTGAATTTCTTCGTTAATCAATAACAATTCGTAAATACCTGTCCGGCCGCGATAGCCCGTCTGGAAGCATTTATCACAACCCGCACCGACAAAGAATTCTCCGCCCTCCTTGATAGAATCGGATATTTTCCCGTTCCCAAGTCCGAGTGCCCTTAAGTCACGTGCCGAAGGTTTCATGGCTTCTTTGCAGTTCGGACAGACCTTTCGCAACAGCCGTTGGGCTATTATGGCGATCAGGGATGAGCTTACTAAATAAGGCTCTACGCCCAAATCTAAAAGTCGACTTACCGCTCCGGCCGAGTCGTTCGTGTGCAGCGTGCTGAAAACTAAATGACCCGTAAGTGAAGATTGTATCGCCATGCGTGCGGTCTCGATGTCTCTAACTTCACCGACCATTATAACGTCCGGGTCCTGACGCAGCACATGCCTGAGGGAGGTTGCAAAAGTCATTCCTTTTTTGGTGGCGACCTGAATCTGGCTGATACCTTTGACCTGATATTCAATCGGGTCCTCAATAGTTATTACATTCTTCTCTTCCGAGTTGATTCTGTTCAGGCAGGCATATAATGAGGTGCTTTTCCCGCTGCCAGTCGGGCCTGTTACGAAAATAACTCCGTGAGAGCGATAGAGCAGAGAATCTAATTTTTGCAGGTCATCTCCCCACAAGCCCAGCTCATTTAACGCGAACAGGCCGGTGCTTTTGTCAAGAATCCTCAGGACACAGCGTTCGCCGTAGCTGGTAGGTACTGTGCTGATACGCAAATCGACTTCACGCTGACCCAGTCGAACGCTGCACCTGCCGTCCTGTGGAAGCCGGCGCTCCGCAATGTCCATGCCCGCCATTACTTTAATTCGGGAGATGATTAATGGCAGAACATTTCTGTTCAGGCTCAAAGTGTCATATAAAATACCGTCGATACGGTAGCGAATCTGAATCTTTTCTTCGTAAGGATGAACATGGATATCACTTGCACGTAATTGCAGGGCGCGGAAAAGAATATCGTTGACCAGCCTTATAACCGGAGGCCGATTCACTACGTTCAGAAGGTCATCCGAAGTAGAGACCTCATCAACGAGCATGTCGAGGTTCTGCGAATCAAGCTCTTCAGCCACTTCCTCGATGACCGTCGTCCTCTGCTCGTACGCAATATCTATCACAGAGGTAATAGCGGCACGGGTGGATATTGCCGCCCTGACGGGCAGGCCCGTCATCTTTGATACATTATCCAGAGCATTCGCATCTAACGGTCTGGACAAGACCACGGTAAGTTCGCCGTTGTCGTCTTCGGGTTTTATTCCAATGAGATAATGATGCTGGGCATACAATGCGGGAACAGCTTCTATGAATTCCAAAGGCACTACTTTTGCTGGTATTTCCGGCAGGAACTCCCAGCCAAATGCTTCGGCGAACAGTTTCAAAACCACATCTTCCGTAAAGTAAGGGCAGTTGAGCAGGGCCTCATCGATTCGCTCGTGACTGCCGCTTTCTTCAAAAAAACGGGCCAATTGCTGGGCATCGATTAAGCCGGTGCGTTTAGCAGTTTTTATGAGTAAATCTTTCATTTTTTATTGTGCATCCAGAACTCTGAGCGGCTCCATCGGCTGAGGCTTCGCGCCGGGCCAGTCATGATACTTCTGAAATTCAAGCTCATGTTTTTCAAACGCGGTCCTGTTTCTTTGGGATATACGTTGTAAATCCTCTTGAGCAAAACCTGCCTCTACAGGCCTTATTATCTCTGCTTTTACGAAAACGTAAAGATTTCTTTGTATGTCGCTGCTACTTGTGCTTCTAAACAACCCGCCCAGAAGAGGTATATCACCGAGCAACGGTACTTTTGTACCACCCTTGCCCTGGTTGAGTTTCAACATACCTCCTAAAATAATAGTGCTTCCATCCGGGACGGTAACGGTTGTCTCGACGTTACTTTCCGAAGTATCCGGGGGGCTTTCGCCGGTAATGGTTCCAAAATCCGACCGGCTCAAATTAATATCAAGGCGAAGTAAGTTACTTTCACTGATGTGTGGTATAATTGAAAGCGTTATGCCTGCATCGTAATCCTGATAATCAGTTGCTGTCTCGATAAGGGTTGCTTCTTGTCCTGCACCGCCTGAACTTACCGGAATCGAGGATGTTTTTTCAACATAGGTTTTGTCTATTGTGCTGATTAAACCTTCCTCGTTATCGTTGACGAGGATTTTTGGTTTGGCGAGCACTCTTCCGTAATCCTTTTGCTGCATAGCGGTCAGTAAAAAGTTAATATGTTTGTCGCCATAAAATCCAGTGCCAACACCATTACGGGACTGAAAATCGACATAGTGGTCTCTCCCTCTATCTGGAAAGAAATTCGCGATAATTGAGTTAGCGTCCGATAAATTTAGAATACCGCTGGTTACACCAGATACATTTGTTAGGTCTGGAAAGCTCGATAATAAATTGAGGTCATAATCGAAAGCGTCTGTCTTTGAGATTTGTACCAGTGTTACGTCTATCAGGACCTGCGGTCTTCTCTTGTCTAATTTCTCTATAAGGCTTCCTATCCATTCCTGATGCTTTTTATTCGCATAAACGATTATTGAGGACGTATTCGGATCCGCTACTATTTCTATTGGGTCTTCCTGCCTTTTTCTTGTTTCCTGGATCTTATCTTCTTCGCCTCGAGCTGTTTCAATAGTTTCTTCTATAAATGGCAGCAGGATCTCTCTCACATGCGCCGGTCCCTGGTTCTTAAGCTGGTAGACTCTATAAGGTATCTCCCTTTGCTCCGTTTGGCTATCAACGTAGCTAATAATTGTATCTATACGGGTATGTTGTTCTTCCGTAGCATTAACCAGAAGCGAATTTGTTGCTTCAATTACTACTACTTGTGGCTCTTCCGATAGAGCCTCAGAGGACTCCTCGGCTATACGAGTTCTGGTTGGAGCGGTTCTGGGCTGTGAACCTGGTGTTGCAGGTGACCTGTCCGTGGCGGTAATTCTCGAAGGCCTTGTAGTCTCTAAACTTGGGCCGATGATACCAAGCTCTTCCAGCTTCCTTTTTGCGTCTTCGGCATCAACATGTTCGATTTTGTACAATTGCAGAGATCGCGGGTCCTGCTGGGCTACATCAAGAGTATCTATCAGCTCCTCGACCGTATCTAATTGTTCTTTGAGTCCTATCATTAAGATGCGATTTGTTCTTTCATCGGCATCAAGATAGACAGATGGCTGAGTTGGCTCAGCCGGTGCTGCAGGTGTTATAGTTGCTCTTCGGGCGGCGGCTTGCTGTTCCCGGCGTTGTCGGAGTCGATATTGGGCATCTGTCTCGGTCGGTCTCTTAGGACTAACCGTTGGTTGCACAGATCTCGGCACATCGCCAATGGTAATAGATATAGAACCTAATTGCTCAGCCAGCATCTGAACTTTAGGAGCAAGTGTCTGGGACATCGTGTATCGTAGCTGCCTGAACCTGAACTTTTTCGGTTCTCCGGGTCTGTCCACTATATTCAGAAGTGTTTTTATACGAGTCATTTGGTGTGCGTATCCGGTAACTATAATTGATTTTCCTTCGGGAATTGGTGGAGCTGCGTACAGCTTCATGGCATCAAGGAGGTTAATCGCACTGGTCGTACTTATATGTTCGAGTTCGAAAATACGAGTTACGATTCCATCGCCGCTTTCGATTTTCTCTTCGTCGTCCTCAAGTAAGGTTGGATCAATTTCTAATGCGTTTCCCACAGGAACTATAGTTACAAGATTACCCTTGCCGCGAGTCATTACAAGATTTCTGAACTTCAGCACGGATTCGAGCAAAGAATACAAGTCCTTAACTTTGAGAGGTCCTCGAAACTTACCATGGGGATTGAATGTAACTTCGCCAACCCCAATTAAGTCCTGCTCGTTGTACATAAAGTCCAATTGCAGGTATGGACCCACAAGGCCCAAAAATTCAGCTACTGTGAGTTTCTGGTGCTCTGCCAGGGCCAGATTAACGGTTTCATCTCCATTCGGAAGGGGTAGTGACTCTTTCGACTGTTTAGCAGCAAATAGCTCAAGCGCCTTTTGTTCCTGCTCATTTGGCACGACCAATTCAGTAGTTTTCAGTATGGGTGAATTCGTTAGTTTTGCCTTTGCCCACAACTTATCGTTTACTTTCTGCCTGACTGGTGTCTCAGATTCATCTTGAACTGGCAGTTCTCCGATAGCAGCAACAATTGTCTCCAATAAGCTAACAGGCACAATCACTACCAATGCATCATTACAGGTGTCTATGATTGCTTTTGTGCTTGCCTGGTCACTTGGTGGATTAGAGAAGTTCCCGATCGAAATGTCGCCGACTTTTGATGCAATCTGCTCGTTGGATGGTATAGTTTTAGCTGTTGAGGCAGGATTAATCTCCTTTATTATAAATGGCTCCGGTCCATCAACAAGATTCAGAATAGCCTTTACTTTTGCGAGTTCGCCCGGCTGTGCTGTCACTAAGAGTGCGGCTGAGCCAGGGATGTGTGAAACCGTGCCTAGCCCAAGCTTGGCAAGATAATTCCTGCCTTGCTCAACGGATATGTATTTCAGGGGAAATATCCCAAATGGTGTTTCCTCGGAAGTATTCGCCTGCTCCGCAGCAAAAAGGCAATTATTGATTAAAAGAAAAAAAGTTGCAGCAAAAACAAAAATCGTGCTGTATTTCCTGAGAGAGAGTTGCTTTCTTATCATCATATATCACCCTTTAATCCGATAAAAACAATTATACAATACGCTTTTAATATCTCCTGAAGGTGGCAGCGTAAAGACAACTAACATAAATCTTTTCCATAGAAGCTTTTGCGTAACTATAAACTCAATTCTACAATACCGGCTATCGAGGGCCGGCTACTTAATCAGACATAGAAATAGGCTAAAAGTTCCCCAATTTCAGGTAAAAAATCGTCGCTTTTCTCACCATGGACAGGGAAAATTTAGGCCTTCAATTTTAAGCCAGTTGGAAGTTACCAATCGGCAATATTATTGGTTTGTCAGTTTGAAATTTGCTAATCGTATGGGGTCCCCAAAAGCATCATATTTCTTTTGGGGACCCTCACAACAAATGGGGGGGAGTTGTTAAATTTACTTTTCGCTGCCCGGCACTTATCTGGAAACACTATTTCGCAGTTTATTACGAAATCAGAGCCATACTAATAAATGCGAGGGATTATATTTTCGCTGATCCTTTAGATTTATGTCGTCCTGTTTTCATTTTATTATTGTTTGTTCTTGATAGCGATCGATTTGGGTCTTCCTGAACGTCCTTCAACTTCTCACCTAAATTGCCCAACCTTTTCGCCTCCTCGGCACTTACGCGGGAAGACCTGAACTTGGAAATGAGTTTTTCCATCTTCGCGGCCTTATTATTATTAACCGTTCCCGCATTAGTTTCATCGGAATTAAGATCTTTGAGCTTGCTTACGAGCTCCTCCAGCTTCGCATCTTCTTCAGCACTTTTATTTTCCGATTCCGATGGTTCATCATCTGTTCTTATAAAATCACGCGGATCTTTTTTCTCCAAAGTCGGTAAAGTGAGTTTTGGACGGTTTTGGGTGCCCTTGCCTGCAGAAGTGGGGAATCCTCCTTTAGGGAGGCTTGTTCCCTTCTGCGTTTGCTCAATCTTGAGATCAAAGGTTCCTTCGCTACCTTTGACAACAACAAGGCCGTCTTTGACCTGCTCAATGAGTAAATGGCCAACTTTACCGGACTGTCTGACCCAGTGCCGCCCTTTGCCCGGCTCATCGATAAACACCTGCGATATTTCCGGATTACTTTGACAATAACTGGTGCCGAGAACTGTGAATTTTGGCGAAACCGGTGCAGAAGTGGGCTTAAGATTCCTGAAATTCTGGCCTTGTGAGGTGTTCTTCGACAATTTTTCCTTAGGTGGATCCAGATAGAATGCAAAGGCTTCTGCCTGCTGTACAAGCGGTGAGCTTCTGCTTTCGTTTCTATTTCCCTTATTTCCAGCGGAACTATTGAATTTCTCAATTACGCTGGGCGAATTTAAAAAATCCTTGACTTGCTCATCACTGCGATCACCAAAAACCACATTAAAAGCGAGAAAAGCAAAGACACAAACCGCTAAAATTGCCGTCGCAATGCTCGTTATTAGCAATGTCTTTATCATGTTAGTCTCTATAATAATGCATAAGTCAGGTCAACAAGTTACTCTTATGCTCTTATTATTTGACATTGCTGGGTTCATTTGGTTCCCTCCAATGCTTGATTAGTTGCAGTTTTTCTTCCTCATTTCCTGCGTAATCGTTGCTATGCTCAGGCGTGTGGCATGTAATACATACCGAATTTGGTTCAGTTATGGTGGTCAAGACGACCTCGGGGTTTTTATTGTGTTCTGAGCCCGGACCATGACAGTTTTCACAGCCGACATTTTTTAAAAGGGGCGTTTTCCTCTCGGAGATGAATCCGCTTTCGTAATCCATACCGACAACATGGCAAATGACGCATTCCGGATCGTACTGTGAGCCGGCTTTCTCAAGGGTTGCGAATGCCTTTGCATGAGGTTTATTCATCCATTCAATATATTCATACTCATGACAAGAGGCACAGGAATCCGAGCCGTCATATTTCAATCCATCCGGCAAAGTAAAACGTGGATATTTCTCTAAAAGATTATACTGTCTGACAATCTGCTGATAATCTGAGTACAATTCAACCAGAGATGATTCCTGCTCCAAATCTTCCCCAACTGGAATGTCGAAAAAACTCAGTTTAAGTCCATCCTTGCTTTTGGTATCCTCTGTTATTTGTAGTCCGCAAACATGCCTGCCGAAACGACCTACCGAAAAAACCAAAGGCTTTCCGTCCGGATCTCCTATAACCATCGGCTCATCAGATTCGGTGGGACAGACAAGACAATCTACAAAAGGCAAACTACTGGCAATAGAATCAATGATGGCGGGGTCACAGTGGTTCGAGATTAATATATTGATAGACTGCCCGCCAGCTTCGGGTGGGAAAAGCTCCCGAACCCGCTCTATTGATTCAGATTTTGCGTTAAATGCAGCAACTGTTACGGTGACAGTCTTATCTTTCAATAACAGCCTTTTTGAAAATTTAACGGGTAAATCTAAATCAGCTGTTCTATGGGAGCTTATCATGTTGACAGCCGTAATGGTGCCATCCAACAAGCTGAGATTTTTGCCTATTTCGATGTCTTTTTCGCTTAGGCTGACCAAATCATAATCGAGTAGTCCGAAAGCCTGGATTAATATATTAAATTTGATCAGGTCCTGCTCGCCGTCGTTTTTTACGAGCGAGCCGGTATCTATAATTAATCTGCTTTGTTTGGGTACGCTGTCAAGTATTGCAAAGCGTCTGTCGAGTCCTCCAAGTTGTCCGCCGGAACAGCCACAAGGTTTTAATGCCCCAAGCTCATTTCCGGTAAAGAAAAAAGTAAGCACATCGGTTTTGTCAATCGACTTCATCAATGGTACCGGCTGTATCTCCGAACGCCCTTTTTCTGTTTTTTTTGGGCTTTTTGCAGACTTAGTCAATACACACGAAGTCCCTATCATCAATACACAAATGCAAGTTACTAATCGCTTCATACGCCAGGTTGGTTTTATTCTTCACCCAGAATCTGTTTATTACATTAGGTTTTTATACGGCGGGACATACGCCTTGCAGATTTTAAAATTCAGCCGTTTCCCGGACAGAAGTAGTCAAAAGCTTTTTATTTTATTTTGGGTTTCATTTTTGAATAATACCCGTTACATGTAACTGTCAGCTTCTCGTCATCTTTGATGTTCATAGAAAATACATCGGAAAATTTTATCTTACCTTCATCGGGTAGCGGGGGTATTATTTCAACCTCAAGCTGATAACCGTTTGTGATTTTTTTCTGGTTCAAGATTTTCATAGTATTGTCTTTTGACGAGCTCGATTCAATCTCAAAGTCCTTTTGATAGTTATTGAGCACAGATACTGTTCTTACTATCGGCTTCTGTGGTTCGGCATTGAAAACAATAATCAACGGTGGAGTGACTGTGAATTTTGGCAGTACATCGAACAGAATAGTAGCCATCTTTCCTTCGGGATGAGTTAGACCAATGTAGATGCGTCCCTTCAGATTCTTTGCCAGTTTTTCTGTATCTGCCTTTAGTTCAATAACAAATTCTGTTGCCTTCATATTAGGGTCATATTCAGCAGTTATACAATCACCGGTCGATTTTATGTCCGTTACTGAAAATTGCTGATTATCAATGCTTCTGAGCGTAAGCTTTGGACAACTGGCATTTTCCTCATCCAGAAAGAGTTTCAATCTTTCCGGCTCCCAGGCAACTTTCGCCACAATTTTAGCTTTTACAGTCAGCTTAACTTCAGGAGTTGTCGGATCATTACTAATTATAGCCAGTTGTCGCATAAACAAGCTTGGTACTGCTTTCGATTCCCACTCGATTTTTAATGCTCCGCTTTCGCCCGGCGCATACTCCATCTTGTCTAACTTGGCGACGACACCGCAACATCTCTGGATTTTCGTAATTTTTAACGGTGCTTCTCCGGTGTTTGTAAACTTTAACTCACCGACGTTTTTTATATCGAATCCTACCTCACCGAAATCGAGAACATTACTCTCTAACGTGATTTTGGGACCGGATTTGTTTGGCTCATGTGCTGTAACAGGGAGTTCTTCTGTTACTTTGGCTTGCTGTTGACAGCCGGTTTGTAAAAATAATACGAAACTAATAACAGTAAAAACCGGAACAAAATAATATCGTTTCATTTTATAGTCTCCAAATTATGTTGCGTTGTCAATTTCGGCTAATTAATGACCTCTATCTTAGCAAAAAAACACTTTTGAGCAAGGAATTTTCGATTAGATATAAACACTGAACTTATCCACAATCTGCAGGTTAGCACACAGTCAAATAATTATTCATAGGATCAACGTCCGAGAAATAAACCTCACAACTACTGTTTACAATACCAACAGCAACTATTTCAGGGATCAGCTTACCGAAACATGATGGGCTGATTTCGATAGAACTACCGTAAAAGCCTATATTAACTACATTAACTACGCTGCTGTGGGAAAATAGTTCGGGACCTGTAGCACTAATTGAATTTCGGTTCCTATCCGAAGCTACCGTGGAATTTGGACTCTCAAGAAAATCTTTTCTTGTGTATTTTCCATATTTCTTGGCTTTTCACTTTTTTAGCAACGGATTTTGACTACTCAGGTTCAGCTTTACAGCCGATATTTTAACTACTATCATAGTACCATTACTATAGGAAGACAGGTATGGACAAAAAAGCTCCCGAACTTTCGGTCGTTGTACCACTGCTGGATGAACAGGACAGCATAGGCCCGCTTTACGAACAAATCTCTCAAACTCTGGCCGGTAATTACAGCTATGAAATAGTGTTTGTGGACGACGGGAGTAGCGACAACAGCTTCAACATATTAACTCGACTGCAAAAGGATGACAAAAATGTTCGTGTCATTCGTTTTCGCAGAAATTTCGGCCAAACCGCAGCTCTCAGCGCCGGTTTTGCCCACTCACGAGGAAAGATTATCGTTGCGATTGACGCCGACTTACAAAATGATCCCGCCGATATACCCCAAATGATTGCCAGGCTTAACGAAGGATTTGATGTCGTAAGCGGCTGGAGAAAAAAAAGACATGATAACGCCTTCACCAGATTGCTTCCGTCCAGATTGGCGAACTGGCTTATCGCACAAATCACGGGCGTCAAGCTACATGACTACGGCTGCACACTCAAGGCGTACCGCAGAGAAGTCCTGGCTGAAACGAAATTATACGGTGAAATGCATAGATTTATCCCTGCTTTGGCGAGTTGGAGCGGGGCCAGAATTTCTGAGTGTGTAGTCAACCACAGACCAAGAACCACAGGCACCGCCAAATACGGCCTGGGAAGAACCTGGAAAGTCATTCTGGACCTTATTACAGTTAAGTTTCTCGGCTCATTCTCCACAAAACCAATTTATATCTTTGGTGGTCTCGGCCTATTGAGCTTGCTCGGTTCAATTCTTATTGGTTTGACCGTGATTTATCAGAAACTTTCGCACGGCACAGATATGAGTGGAAATCCACTACTGATACTAACGGCTGTACTTATTATTGCCACGATCCAGTTTATTCTTATGGGTCTGCTTGCCGAATTACTAGTACGAACATACCACGAGTCACAGAATCGCCCGACCTATGTAATCAAGGAGATACTTGAATCGTCCGAAGAAGCTGGAGATTTAAAATGAGCAAGGCTGCCCGAGGACGTAAAACAATAACCAGACACCCAAGTTCACCACAGACTCCGGCAGGCCCCACACTAAATGTCCATAAGTCGGTTCTGGCATACACTATCATAGCCATTCTGGTTGCGATTCCATTTTGCATGGGCAAGTATTTTGAGTTTAACACAAATGGTCCCTTCGACAGTGGAGCGTATGTGTATTGTGCCAAGAGCGTTTTGGATGGGGCTCAGATTGGATCAGAAGTCAAGGTTAGTGCACGCATGGGCACTCTCCTTGTGAACATGCTGGGTGTTAAACTCTTTGGATTCAGTGAATTGGGTCCTAAGCTTGTGCAAATGGGTTTTCAAATCGCAGCCCTGGTCTTTATGTTTGTGACTTTATGGCGTTTATGGGGTAAATGGGCTGCAGGGATTAGTACGTTCATTGCTTCCCTCTACCTGTCCGCACCGGTGATTGCCAAGTTCGGCAATGTCAAAGAGCAATATATGATTGCGTGTATGATCATTGGTATAAGCTGTTTTGTTATGCGTCATTTAGGCGGTGGTTGGTGGTGGTCTGTACTCTGCGGCATGTTTGTGGCCTGGGGCCCCTTGTTCAAACAGACGGGGCTTTCTGCCATTGCAGCTGTTGGATTGTTTGTTCTTATTCAACCAATCATAAAAAAGCGCACCTGGAAGCAAACAAGGAATGATATATTATTGCTCCTGATAGGGGTGGTAATCAGCCTCGGGCCTGTCTATGTCTGGATGGTTACTGATGATGTGCCGTTTGAGTACTGGCCTTATGCCAAAATCATTCGTATGTTCTTTCCCGGACAGGAAGGAAGGGTCAGTTCATACATTGCCAAGGGTCGTCAACTTGTACCTATGGAAGAAGTTACTCCCCGTATCTTCCGGTATTACGGAATCCTGATCACCCCGATTATCCTGGCTTTGGGTTCACTTGTCTTAAGTATTGTACGTGTTGGCATGAAGAAAGCTGTCGAAAAGGACAGATTCATCCTGCTTTTTGTTGTCTGGTGGATCCTGGACATGGCCTTTGTCTGGATCAGTCCACGATCATATGAACAGTATTACCTTCCGCTCAATGCATCGGCTGCAATGTTGGGCAGTTTTATTCTTGGTTGTTATTTTAATAAACTTCAAGCAGCTCAATTCAAAGTTCCTTGGATTGTAGTAGGGGCCTTCGGGCTCATCTTCATGATCGCTTTATCTCAGCATCTCGTTTTTGGGATCTCAAAGAGTCCGCATAGTGCTACCATCTATACAAATCCTCGCACTAAATTGCCTGAGAAACGAAGGGGCTATGTCCAGCAGTTCAGGGCTGTCAGGTCTGCCAAGACGAGTACACAAAAACCTCCCTGGGAGAGTGTTGCTGCGTACATTAAAAAACAAACACAAACGGATGAAAAAATCTTTGTATGGGGTTGGTATCCCGGTATTTACGTACAGGCCCAGCGCATGTCCGCAGCAGCCCATGCGTTTACCAGTGAAATGCACGTTAAATCTGTTGAGGCACTTAGTGATGACATTAAGGGTGTTCTTCAAGGATTCCAAAAACAAGCACCTAAATTTATTGTGGATACACACAAGAGCCACTTTCCATGGAACCGGCCGCTTCTTGAATTGTGGCCGGTATTCAACAAATTAGAATTACCCGCATGGCCTGCGCAGTCCGAATCCCTGCCTGCTACAGACCAGGCCATAAAGCAGTATGATATGGCTTGGCTCCATGTATTAAAGACACATGAACGATTCAAGGCATTTGGTGAGGATGAAGCACAAAGATACGAGGCTATGCGTCCTCTAAGGCAGTTTGTTATGACCAAATATACCTATATTGGACGTATCGGATCTCATACGTTGTTCGAGCTCAAGTCTGCCGGAATAGGCAAGGAGTTACAATAACCGTGTCCGGCCTGAAGATCCTCATGCTCAATCATGAATTTCCTCCGGTAGGCGGAGGGGGGGCGCCGGTTACGCTGGAACTTTGTCGCCATCTGGTGCGAAAAGGTAATCACGTCGATGTTGTGACTATGCACTTCAAAGCAACACCACGATTCGAGTGTTTGGATGGAATAGATGTCTACAGGACACCTGCTTTACGGAAACGCGCTGATATTTGTCGCACACACGAACTGGCGACCTATATGCCGGGTGCCCTGGGCAAAACACTCCGTTTAGTTAAAAAGAATCGCTACGATATTATCCATTGTCACTTTATGGTACCGGGAGCACCTTTAGCTTGGCTGGCGAGTCGGTCCGGACATATTCCTTTTCTTGTGACCTGTCATGGCACCGATGTGCCCGGGCATAATCCCGACCGTTTCAATCTTGTGCACCGACTCATTGCTCCGGCATGGCGTTTTTTAGCGAAGAAAGCTTCACTCGTGACGTCACCAAGCGAATTTTTAAGAGCTTCAATCTTGCGAGCCTGTCCACAAGCAAACGTATGTGTGATTCCGAACGGGATTGCCCTGGATCGCTTTACTCCGGCGAGTAAAACAAACAGTATTCTACTTTGCAGCCGTATCCTTGCCTTTAAGGGATTTCAGCATGTTATTGAGGCGGTAAAAGATATCGAACTTGGCTGGCAGGTTAACATCATAGGTGAAGGGCCATTTTTACCCGAACTTAAACGACTTGCCGAGAGTTCGAAAACTCCGATTTGTTTTACCGGGTGGCTTGACAAGAATGACGCTGAGTTTGTTCGACTGTATAATGAGAGCTCACTCTTTGTATTTCCTTCACGAGCGGAAAACTTTCCAACAGTTCTATTAGAAGCCATGACTGCGAGAATGGCTATCGTAACAAGCGATGTAGGAGGCTGCAGGGAGATTGTCGGACAAGCTGCACTACTCACCCGACCGGGAGACGTTGAGGGAATAAGAGGTGCCATACTCAGACTTATTAACAACAAATCGGAGCGAGACGAGTTGGCCGATGCTGCTTATAAACGAGTACAGGTATTTAGTTGGGATTCCATAGTGGACAAATATATTGAAGCCTATGGTCGATTGATTAGATAAACTACATGATCAACGAAACCTATAAAATGTTTATTGAAAAAAGACTCGGCGAGACTATTGAGGAATCTCAACTGCTAACGGAGACCCATCCGTCTCGAATTTATCATATCTCGGGGAAGCGTCAATATATTCTGAAGGAGACTAAGCGAGTCGCGCTGAATCACCAATTCGCGATCCATAAGAAAGTATTCCAAGCTTGGTCCGATCAAAAAAATACGCTGGCTTTTAGCATCCCTGAACCTTTTCTGTTAGGTCCTGACGGTCGGTTTATGCTTATGGAGTATGTTGATGGAGACAATCTGCTCAAGAGACTCGTCTCCGGCCAGGATAACATAGAAGAATTATTTCGACAGGCAGGCCGAGGCCTGAGGCAGTATCATGCCCTCGTTACGCAGGCATTCAATGATGCTAAAAGGGATCTAAGTCAGTATGAGTACATGGCAGAAGTTATGGCAAAACCGGGTGGACATGTGATCCGTAGCCGTCTCGGTGAGTTTCCTTCTAAATGTAAAAGAATACTTTTTAAGGATTTTTCCCCTTCGAATGTGGTCGTATCTCGGTCAGGGAAGATCTATTTTATCGATGTGCAGGAAGCCTTTTACTTTGGGCCATTCTATTATGATTTGTCCCGCTTTATTGATACGACTAAGGTATTTAGTATCATCAGAAATCCATTATGTATGTTGAGCGGTCATCATCGGGTTCGGCGGGTAGTGCGTGCATTTTTGGCTGGATATGGAAATGAGGTTGATTTTGACTTACTGAAGAAGATGCAGTATGTACATCGAAAAGAACATGTTCATATCAAAATGAAAGTGACGCCGCTGAGCGCAATTGTCCTTAAGGTTCTATATGTGGTCATCTAATGAAGACAGAGATCGATTATCGTAATCAATTTAGAAAAGAGGCCACAGTCTATGACAGAATTGTACAGTCTAAGCACATACAGCTAATTTACACGCTGGAAAAACAAGTTCTTGAACAGCATTTTTCTCAGATTAATGCCGAGAATAAGACAGCGATGGATTTTGCCTGCGGGAGCGGACGCTGGACCCAGGTACTGGAAGAGCATTTCTCTAAAGTTACGGGCGTTGATGTATCCGAAAACATGGTGTCGCTTGCTCGTACCAAGTGCAAAAAAGCAGACTTTATTGTGACCGACATTACCAGCGGACAAGTGAATCCAGCCCTTGAAGGCAGACAATTCGATGTTATTACGGCCTTCCGATTATATAAGAACGCGCAGGAACCGCTACGCCGGGCTGTGACTGAAGCGTTACCTATGTATTTGAAAGACGACGGCATCTTCATTTTTGACCTCCATCTCAATACATTTTCCTTTATGGGGATACTGGCAAGCATAATGCGTTTGTTGAGATTTCCAAAGCTGTTTGGTACGTCGGAACTCTTAATACGTACAATATCTCTTGGTGACATAAATCGTTTATTCAGGGGCAGCGAGTTTGAGGTTGTTGATTACTATGGTATGGGCATCCTTCCAGGTCGTTCGAACACTGTTTTGGGTCCTAAGAAATTGCTTTATGGGATTGAGTCCTTCTTTACACATCGAAAGATTCTAAGATGTCTCTCCTATACTATTTTGGTGATAGCAAAGAAAAGTAACAAGAGGTAGATAGTGTCATGAAAAAGCTTATGATTTTTTTGCAGGGCAAAACGCCCGGACCGGTTAAAGCTCTTCTTAGCTTCCTTGGCATTCATAAATTCATATCGAAGTTAATGGGTAAGCAGACAGCCGAATTGGCATTTCAAACAGCTTGGGCAAAAAAATTCAGAGAGAATAAGCACAAAGTCTTGGAATATTGGGAACAATACCGTTTTCTGGAAAAGATTAAAACCATTGTCAATTTTCATGAAGATACAAAGGTACTTGATGTAGGATGCGGAATCAGTACAGTGCTTCATTTTGTCAACGGCGAGAAATATGGGATAGATCCTCTCGCTGAGTCATACAAAGAGTTATACGATTATCCAGACGGTATGAACATTCAAAAAGCCGGAGGTGAGGACATACCTTTTGCAGACGAATTTTTTGACGTTGTTTTCTGCAGTAACGTCATAGACCATGTTACAGATCCTGAGAAGGTGATCGACCATATTGTGAGGGTTCTAAAGAAGAACGGGTTTTTCATCTTAACGGTCGAGCTTTTTGAGAAAAAAGCTCAGCGTGATGCAGCGCATCCGCAAAGTTTGAATAAAACCGATGTTATGAAGCTCTTGCATGATCAATTTGAAGTAGTATTTGAAAAGGAGTCACCTTGGATAGGTATGCGACGATACGTGCGTGGAGGGATAAGAAGCAAAAAAAACGAGCTAATTATGACGCTTCGGAGAGTGTAGTTGCAATTGCCAAAGAGAAATTAACAGCCTGCTGTCAAGAGCAGTACTCACCGGGGATATATTATGTAAGCAAGGCAAGCATGGAATTGTGATGATAATTACTGAAACGAGGGCTGTGCTTGTTTCTACAGCCCTTTCTTTCGAGTTGATGTTTTGGTAATTACGTTGTCGCATGCTAACGACATGTCTGTGAATCTTCGATTGGCCTCGCAATATCTTAAAGGTGTCCAGCGGCAAGGAATTTTAGGTCTAAAGACACAAAGACCCTTGCAGAAGTGGTCGAAATAGGCCATAAAGGTAATTTACGCGTTTATCACAGTGGCATTACTATTGATAACAAGGAAAATATGCTGATGATCTTTTTTCGATACGTTTACTTGTTCGTTCTTATGGTGTTTCGGAACATCCGCTGGGTGGCCATTTTGGTATTCTTGGGCAGGGAAAGACCCTGGTCTGTTTTAAATTTTAAAATGAATCTCTCCGCCAGGAAGGCCGGTCTGGACCCTAAAGAAAATAGTATACATAAACAACTAATTCTTGATCATATTCGGGAAAGCAAAGCAACTGAGATCATGCAGAAGTTCATTGAACCGGATGATGTAATTTTAGAGCTGGGAGCTAATATTGGATATTATGTACTTCTGGAATCTAAGATACTTTCGGATAAAGGATATATCTATGCTGTAGAACCTTTCGCTGAAAATGTGGCACTTCTAAAGCGAAACATTGCCATGAACAAACTCACTCATGTCGATGTTTATGATATAGCGATGAGTGACAAGAGGGAGATTGCCAAACTCTACACTGGTAAGGCCTGTAATCTCCACAGCCTTGTTAACACATCTGATGATGAGGATGCCGACTTTGTGGAGGTTCAAACCGAAACGGTTGACAGTTTTCTCGAAGATAAGCGACCAATTACTTTCTTGCGTATGGATATTGAAGGTTATGAGGCGATTATTATCGATGGCATGCAACGAACGCTGTCTTCCCCCCATTTAAAGCGTATGTTTATTGAAATCCATCCTGCTCGAATCGAGTCAGACAAAATGCAGGCATTTCTGAAGAATCTTCAGAAATATAATTTTGAGATTACAGCAGCCATCTCTCGCGATAATTGGCAGCGCAGTGTTCTTGGTCAATGCAAGGTCGAACAAATAACTATCTCGCAACTGGCGCAGGACAAAAGAATCCTCGCGAAAGAACACGCCTTTGAACTCTTTCTCCAAAAAAACCGGTAGTACCTGAGTCAATTGAGTATTTGTTACCCAAAGTCCTGTACGGGGAAAAAACAACGATACAAAATGAATTCTAACGATAAAAGAAAAAAAATTATCAAGCTTCTCATCAGAATTCTGATCACCACAGTCCTTCTGACATGGGTTTTTAGTAAGATAGACCTTCAACAATTTTGGCAAGTCATGAAGAACGTAAGATGGCAATACCTGATTGCTTTCTGGGGATTGACTGTAATAATGTTCTGGATTCGGTCCATAAGGATGAAACTTATTTTGAAAAAGCAGGGCTGTGATGTAAATATCGCAACCATATTTGGTGCGAGTACGGTCACCTGTCTTTATAGTCTGGTTGTGCCTGGAATACTGAGCACTGGAGCAAAATGGTATATTCTCAGAAAAGGTACAGGCAAAGGAACAAATGTACTCAGCAGCATGGTTTACAACCAATTATCAACAATAGTTGTTTTGATGGTATTCGGACTTGGTGCGCTGGCCATAACCAATCCTTCCGCACTTATATTGGCTGATACGAAAAATCACTATTTGTTACCAACTGTTTGTGGAATACTGTTGATTGCTGTTTTAATCGTTTCCATATTACTTTTAAATAGTCGAACAGGGAGTAAAATAATAACCAGTTTCGGTTATCTCCTAAAGCCTTTGCCCGAAAAGATTCGCCGAAAAGGATTACAAACGCTGGATCAGATTGCATTTTTTACGACTGCCGGGGCCCGATTCCACCTGACTATTGCAATTCTTGTTATTGTCACCGGCGTTGGGGGAGGTGTTGCTACTTATATTCTCGCTTCCAGGTGTGCAAATATAACAACCGTACCTGCGACAGTATTTATATGGCTGTGGTCACTCATATTCATTCTGGGCAGAATTCCAATATCAATAGCCAATCTTGGTGTCAGAGAAGTAACTTTAGTGGGACTATTATCACTCTATGGCATAGAAGAATCACAGGCACTGCTTTTTTCAATGGTATTGTTCTCTTCCATAATTTTTTTAGCAGGAATTGGTGCAATTTATCAGATTAAATGGTCTTTCCGTATGGATCAGAAAGTCAGGCCTTTTGTAAAACCATAATCAATTCTTTATTACGACTTTTCCTTGAACCGTTAAAATAGGTCTTTACTCCTATCCATGGAGATTCTTTTTCAAACATCGTAGTAAATTTACCATCCAATATTGAATAAACATCTCTCTTGCGAAACGAATGAGGGTGTGCAGGATCTCTGGTTTTTTGTTCCTGGAAAATTTCTATCGTCAATACGAAATAGCCTTGTGGTTTCAGCACCCTGTGGATTTCAGTCACCGTTTTATTGGGATCTTCGGTATGGTCTAAAGCATTGGAACAAAAAACAATATCGAAAGATAAATCCGGGAAAGGCATATTCTCGCCAGAACCCTTTGATGTACTTATACTGTCTGGGTATGTATACATTTTTTAAAGTTCGTCGGCTAAAGGATCAATTCCGAACCTGTCACCCTTTACATAATGTAAAATAGTACATATACCGCACCCAATGTCTAAAACCTTGCTATCGTCGCCGATTTTACAGATTGCCTGTATGTCGGCCAAGTAACGATATTTTTCCCAATATTCCAGCAGCTTGTATTTTTCTTGTTTGAATTTTTCGGCAAATAATTCCCATGAAACCAAGCTTTCCTCTTCTTTGTTGAGAACAAGACCATCCAGTTTATATAGACGGAACTTTTTGATTATTGGCTCTGGAATTAAACGTGCTACTTTGCTGACGAATGTATAAAACACTTCCTGCTACCTTTTCACCTTTTTTCTATCCAATATGCCTTTGCAATTTAATCGAATCAACATCTTCTGCTTCGAGCTTAATTATCACTATAATACGGCTCACTCAAAGTCTCAAGGATATTCAACTGTTTGTTTGTATTCTCTTAGAGTGAAATTTTTCACAAAATGGTAACGAAATACGGAAAAACTCAACAATTCCATAAAAATAGATGACAAAATTGTTGTATTATAGTAAAATGATTTTATACGGCAGCGGAAAAGTGTACCGATGATGGAGATTTGCCGGTAGCCATGTGCTTTGATTGCGGTCTTGAAGGTTCGTGTTTCAAAGGAGGTGGTCATTATGAAAATAAGCATAGGCCTGTTTTCTGTAAGTTTGTTGATTTCTATAATTTTGTGTGTGATAGTACGAGCTGGAGATACGTTCGGATCAAAACAATGGACAGAGCCGGTTCCGCTGGGGGAAGTGAATTCTGATGAGTACGATAAGCGGCCGTTTCTTTCGTTTGACGGATTGTCGCTTTACTTTGCTAGGCGGAACGGACCGGTCTGGACATATACGTCAATATTCAAAGCAACACGCGAAGTGCCAAACGGTTCATTTACGTCTGTCGAGAAGATAGAGGAACTCAATCAGGACCATGATCATGTTGACGATCCATGGGTCTCACCTGACGAATTACGAATGTACTATTACACTTACGCTCCCTATGCGAGACGACTTAAGGCTTCAGAAAGACCATCGGTGGATCATCTATGGCAAGCCAGCATGGATATAGTTGAGCTGAATTCTCTTGGAGACATAGCGAATCCATCACTGACCCGGGATGAGCTGACTATAATTTTTAGCGGATACAACTTATTAGGAGGAAAGGGTGGTTGGGATCTTTGGATGGCCACAAGACAGTCTATAAATGCACCATTTGGTAACGTGGTCAATCTTTCAGAACTAAATTCATCTGCTGCTGATTTACACCCCTCTGTCTCACCCGATGGTTTGGTGCTCTTTTTTTCTTCCACACGTAATGGCAGACAGCAATTGTTTAGAGCAACAAGGGAATCAGCAAATACTCTTTTTGGCAGCCCGGAGCGACTTAGTTTCTTCGAGTCTATCGAGGGTGATCTGAAGAATCCGTTTCTGAGCCCGGATGGGAATGCCTTCTACTACGATTCTGGTGAGCCTTCGAAAATATACGTATCATATCGCATAGACAGCCCGCGGGACTATTACGTTAGTGCCGGAACGGGTGATGACAACGACGACGGCCTAAGCTCCATTACAGCATTCGCAACCATCCAGAAGGGTATCGATTCAGCACAAAACGGCGATACGGTCTTGGTCTATCCGGGACTCTACACTGAGGAGGTTAATTTTCAGGGTAAGGCGATAACAGTCCATGGAGTCGCTGGTACTGCCGGAGTGCCGGTGTTAGAGAGCTTGGATGATTTCGCAGTGTTGTTCTACTGTGGTGAAGGACCCGATAGTATCTTAAGGAATTTTATCATAAGAAACAGCTTCATGGCTGTTTTCATTGCCGGTAGTTCCCCTACAATTAGCAATATAACAGTAGTAAGTAATGAATATGGCATTGAAGCCTATGCCGGGTCAGAACCGGATATTAGCAACTGCATCTTTTGGAATAATTCCGAAGCGGATTTATTTGGATGTGAAGCGCGATATAGTTGGGTGCAAGATAATATCCATTCTGGGGTGCTTGAAGGCCAGATTGCTTACTGGAACTTTGATGAATGCAGTACGAAGACAGTATTTGATTTAATCGGTGATAATCATGGAACTATACATGGTGCCCAATGGACGACTGGTCAAATTGGCGATGCGTTGAGCTTTGATGGTGTAGATGACTATTTTGAACTACCAGATAACAATCCTATATGGCTACCACAATATGACTTTACTCTTTCAGTTTGGCTTTATTTTGAAAAAAATACCATTTCCACACCAAGTGAGCGTGAAGTCATTTTAGATCTTAATTATGGAGCCAGTGTCGATTCTGCAAACGAATTAGGTTACAATATCCAGAGAGGCGATAGCGGAAAAATATGGTTCCAGATGACTACCACAGCAAATTCGGATGAGAACCTTAATTCCGAAATAGTATTAGCTACTGACACATGGCATCACGTTGTTGCTTTTCGGGACGGAAGTATCCAAACTATATACGTAAATGGGCGATTGGGTGAAAGCAAAACGTGCACACCTGATCCTATAGATTTTATTGGTGGGTATGATGATGATAAAGTCAACGTTGGCAGATATACAACAACTATCGGATTGCCACGCTATCATTTCCAGGGAATGATAGACGATTTTCGCATCTATAACAGAGCGTTATCTGTCGAAGAAATTCAGCAGATTTATGAAAACGGTTTCAATGGAAATGGATCTGTAGGTAGTCCGTTGTTTGCTGATCCAGCCAACGGCGATTATCACTTAAAAAGCGAACGTGGTCGTTACTGGCCGGAGCACGATGTAT
>CAZQXE010000004.1:0-19698 GCA_964597115.1 uncultured Pirellulales bacterium
ATTTCACAGAGTCTTGAGCTTATCCGGCATTGTGCCTCTACTCAAATTCATAGCCAGTATCTTCGCACGGTTGGCCGGGCTGGCAGCTTCCTCAAAGACTGTTATAACATCGACACAAAGACATAAAGTTCAGGCAATCCTGCAGGATACGCATGAAGAAGGTATTCTCAGCTCTGTGCAGAGTGACATGATAAATAGACTGGTAAGTATCTCGCACATTCACATAAGAACTGTGATGATACCTCTGAACAACGTGCAAACGGTTGATGTCAATTCGGATAAGCCGACTTTGTTAAACAAACTGAAGAAATATACTTTCACTCGTCTGCCGGTAACAGAAAATCGGCCTGTAAATATTATAGGTTTTATAAATATCTACGATGCCCTCGGTTCATCGGAACAGTTCGATGATCTGAAAAGATTCGTTGAGCCGATCCGGAAGATTGACGCAGACACTAATGTAACAGATGCAATAAATATTATGCAGAAGGAAAATCAAAAGATTGTTTTGGTTACGAGAGGTAGTCATATCGGAAGAGAACGACCTATCGGCATCGTGACAATGAAAGACCTCGTCGAAGAGCTTCTTGGCGAACTGGCAGAATGGTAACATGGCCCTGGAATATAAATCCAAATCGAATAATCAGACATCGGTGAAAACCATTAAAACCTTATCTATTCTCATACTCACATTCCTATCGCTTGTAATTTTAAGCAATAGTATGACAAAGCCCGTAGGTCGTGATGAACACATGTACTGCACAGGAGCCGTTTTACTTTCCCAGGGCAAAATGATTTACAGGGACTTTTCATATGTTGCCCAACTGCCCTATCATCCGCTGCTCTATGCCATCTTGTACAAAGTGCTGAACACGACACGTTATCTGCTTGTAGGTCGGCTTGTTTCTGTAGTTTCCGATATGCTGGTGATGCTGTGTATTGTGGCGATATACCGTTACGTTTTTAGCAGTTACAGGATTTGGGGCGTGTTATTCGGCCTCTGTGCGGCTGTTCTGTATGTATACAATCCGGTAGTGGATTATGCCAACGGCTACGCATGGAATAACGATGTAGTAGTCCTATGCGTCGCACTGTCCTTTCTACTATTTGTAACAATCGACTTGAAGCGAAAAGAAAAAAACTGGCGCATTGCAGCCATTGGTACTCTGCTCACCATGGCAACGTTTATGCGTATGACCACCGTTGTGGTTGAGCTGTTGTTTTTGATAATGCTGCTGAGTCTGCCCGCCAAAAACGTCAAAGAGCGAATCAGGACAATCATTCCATTTCTCATTGCCGCTGCGATTGTGTCAATTTACCCTGTCTTCGTAATAGCCCATGCACCCAAAGCATCTTTTATTAACATATTCAGGATACATACACTTAACAGCGAATGGCTGCGTCAAATCGGCACCGTCCACAACAAATTCGGCCTTACTTCGATATGCCTGACGCTGCCGGGATATTTCGTGCTGCTCATAATTACAGCCTATCTCATTATTGCCCTTGTGTTGCTTCGTCACAAACTGAAGATATCACGCGGCAGATGTGCCCTGCTCGCAGGCTTCCTGCCGGCGATATTTTTTGTCGTCGCTCTGAGTCTGCCGACAATTTGGAGGCAATACTTTGCACCACCGGTTCCTTTTCTGATAATCAGCTTCGCCTACCCGCTGGCTTTCTTAACAGAACTATCGAGCAGGCAGGCGTCTAAAATCTTCGTCATAATTGGCGTTGCCCTGGTGATTTTCGGCGTGCTCGTCGTCATCACCACCGGTACACACATCACAGAAAGGATTCCCGCCTGCATTGTTCCGGAGGCTTGGGTACCGATGGAGGTGCACAATATCGCGATGGATATCGCAGAGAAAACTAAAGAACCAAAGCTGGTCCTGACTACCGCCCCGCTCTTCGCCCTTGAAGGTGGTTGTGAAATTTACACGGAATTTTCTGCCGGCGTATTTGCATACAGGATAGGTGAACTTATGAGCGACCGGGAGCGGCATATCACTAACACAGTAGGACCTAAGAACCTAGGAGAAATGGTAAAACAATCACCGCCATCGGCTATAATAGTCGGAATCGAGCCGTCGTATTTTTCCTATCTCGAAGAACCTCTCGAATCGCTTGCCGGAGCCGATTGGAAAAAGGAAGTCTATGAAAACGGCCTTACGGTCTACTTCAAACCTTAATTTCATTTGCAATATCCTCAATCATGACTATACTGTCTAATCATCGCTTATTGAAATAGAATAAGGAAAATCCATAGCAGAGTGAGATTGTCAGATGAGCAAAAAAGAAATAGTAACGCAAATCGGCTCTTTGCCGTACGATGATGTCGATAAAGCTGTGGAATATAGCCTGCGGCACGATATACCGTTTCTGCCGGAGCTTCCACTACTGGGCGATGCTATGCTGGAATATATCGAAAGCCCTGGCAATTTAAGCTGTCTTGAGAGATTCAAAAAGAAAGTCGATGGACGCGAAACGGTAAAAATTCAGTGCGTCGGCCCGGCAACTCTGATTCTCAGCGGATACGACCAGAATGAAGCTATCAGCAGAGCCTATCAGCACATCGATGCCATCATCAACGGCTTAAATGTCGGAAATATAATTCTGTTTCTGGATGAGCCTGCACTGGGACAGGCAGGATTCGATTACCAGCAGTCATGGTCGGCGCTTTTCGGCAGCTTTAATGTCACGCAAGGCGTGCATGTCTGCGGCAATATGAACTGGGACGATTTATTCTCATCCGAAATAGATATTATCAGCTTCGATGCCTCGAAGTTCGACATTACCAAATACCCCGGGTACAGGAACGGCAAGAGAATCGCCTGGGGAATAGAGAAAAAAGAGAACGTCAAAGATTTTCAACAGGGTGATTTGCTAACGTTACCATGCGGAATGGGGCCGAAGTTCTACAGCATCGAGGATTGCCAGGTCAGCCTTAATAAGTTACTGGAGATTTCCAATGACTTTACCTCCGAAAGCAAACCGCATATAAGCACAAATCGATAAGAAATGCTGTGAGTATGATAAAAGCTTGCTCCACGAAAGAAACTACATCTCTTCCGAGAAGACTGCTTGATAACAAATAGGATAAGAGTCTATTTTCCAAGGACTTATCTCAAGGCCTGAGGAACCTTGAGATATAATAACATTAACCGCCTGAATGAAACTCATCGATGATTAACTGTGCGATTTTGTTTATTGCCGTGCGGGTTCTGCCGTTGGTATTATTGGCAAGGATGGAAAAGATATAGTCACCCCCTGCCGTGCTGCATATCCCCGAAAATGTCTTCACGCCATCGATATAGCCGGTCTTGCCTAAGATTTTACCCTTGTACTTTTTTTCTTTGAAATATTTGCCGATAGTGCCGTCTACCCCCCCTATCGCAAGAGAATCTCTGTAAATCGGCCAATTGTTGCTGTTATATACATCTGATAATACAGTTGTTATGGCATACGCACTGAGTTGATTTTGCCTGCTAAAACCGCTGCCGTCGTCGATATAAAACTGGTTTTCACTAATGCCAAGTCTCAAAAGATATTCAGAAATTAGTTCCCGGCCCCTGTCCCAACTACCGTTTTTGCCATCCGGAGCCTTAGCAGCAGCGATTGTTTTGACCAGCGCTTCGGCCACTAATCCCAGGCTGTCCTTGTTAGCCCGCGACAGGCAATCGGCAAGAGTGTTGCTGTACTCAGCAAGAATTTTGAAATCGTCGTAATCCCCCACCGCTTTCTCGATAAATTGGCCTTTTACTTTTATCCCCGCCCCGGCAAGATTCTCCGCCAGCAGGAATCCGAAAAATGCAGCAGGTCTTTCTATCGCAACCTCAAAGGGTCCGACATTTTTCCTGCATTTACCATAAACAGTGAGTTTGTTGGGTTGCGAATTACGGTATGTCCCAACAGCACTTTTGCCGCTCGATATTGGCTTTACCTTGTTTATAAGCTCAACGAAACCGGTCTGCGGCTCGATAGAAATGACCACTCGTTTACCGACTTTTTCTGTGCTTAAATATATACAATTACCGTTATAGTTCAGGCCGCTCACTTCACAGGCGTACCACTTGTTCAGGTCTTTTGCCGGCCAGTTCGGATGGACACGCTGGTTATCGAAAACGCTGCTGTCAACCACGATATCATCAATTGTTGCTATGCCCTTACGCTTTAGCGTATCTGCTATATTTTTGAATATCCAGCCTCGCTCCCGGGCGTACATAGCATCGGTTTTCTCCTCACCCAGCAGCGGATCTCCGCTTCCTATTACCACGAGGGTATCGTCAGAAAGACCGACTTTCGTCTTATATTCATAATCCGTGCCCAAATATTTCAATGACGCTGCGGTGGTAATCACCTTCATATTCGAAGCCGGTATTAACGATTTTCCTGCGTTATGGTCATATACCGTGCTTCCGGAATCAGCCCTTATGATATGAATGGAAAATGTTACTTTTTGCTGCAAAGAGCGGCTTATAATTTTATCAATACTCTTTGCCAAATCCGCACGCGTAAAGCCGCCGAAACAGAGAACAAATACAGCCGCAATCAATATTTTCTTCGTTTTAGCTTTCATAAGGCGGTTCATTATTTCATAGCAGAGCCGGTCTATCAACAATTTTCTTCTATTCGTGATAGCTGGCGGGCCTTTGGGGTTAGGCCTGTTTTCTCAAACATTTGGAGTTTTTGAGCGGACAAATCCCGACGTCCGCCTATATCTAACTCAGAATCGCAGCAGTACCGGATTGGCTTTGCGACGATTTATCGTCCACTTAGATTGTTATAATCCGAGCAAAGGTTTAATATTGCGTGAAAACCGGATTTAGGATACAATGTTTTTTGGTGGTCTCGGGTCAAAATAATGGCGAATAATGCAAAAAATACGGAACACAAAGCGGATTTGGCGTATCCTAATGATAAACAACGGATTATTAACGTGAAGAAGGAATACCCGCGCCAAAAGCAGAAGTTCTTTGTGGCTCGATTAAGAGCCGGTGACCAAAAAGCAGCTTCTGAGCTTGTAGATATGTATTACAAACAGATTTACCTGTATATGAGGAGGCTGGGCCATGATCGACAGATCAGTGAAGACCTGACGCAGGAGAGCTTTCTTAATGCATGGCGTCATATAGGCCAGTTAAGAGATGGTAAAGCACTGAACGGCTGGCTGTATCGTATTGCAAGCAACACGTCAAAGCTGTTTTGGCGTAAGCATAAGGAAGTCGCGGGTATTGAAGACATCGAAGTCTCGGACAATAGCACGACGCATGAAAAGGTTGGACATAACGAAGAACTGGAATTTTTGAGGAATGCCGTGGAAAGGCTGCCAATGAAGCTGAGGCAAACGATTGTTCTGCACTATATGCAGCAATTGACGATCGCCGAAGCTGCCGAGGCGGAAGGTATAAGGGAAGGAACTTTTAAAAGCAGACTGAACAGAGCTTTGACAGTTCTGAGAAAGCAAGCTACCCGAAAGGGCTCGCTGCCATGAAAGAAGAAAAATTAAAAGAATTACTGAATGAACTGGGCCAACGCACGATAGAAAAAGTCAATCCAGGTCTTTGTGAGGAAATAAAACAAAACATCCCAAGCAAACTTCCGCGGCATAAAATCAACTGGGACACAATCAGTATAATAATAGATTTGAGGATGAGCAAATCGGTAGCGGCGGCAGTGATAATCATTTCAGTGATCTTAATGCTGAATTGGTTCGGAGGCCGCGATCCGATTGGCAGAGACATATTTCAGGATGGTATGTCATTACTAGAGTACTGGAGAGGTGATACGTTTGACGTCACGAGCAGCAAGTTTATATACCAATATTTGCTTCGCCAGGGTCAAGATGTTATATGGTACGGTGATAATATAAATCGAAATGATCCAAATGCAGTGCTGCTTCAACATAAGCTCCCTGACGGCACGTACAAGGTCATATTTGTTGACGGACGTGAAAAGAAAGTAACACCCGAAGAATTAGTAAAGCTACTGGCACAGATGATAAAAACAACGGAATAAAATTCATCTCAGCATATTATTTTAATATAAAGTATCGTCCTTGAAATGGGGCCAGTTCTGTGGTAAAATATCTGGAATTATGCAGGTAATTTGTGTAAGTCTTTATTATTTGACAAACATGCGTCTAATAGATAATCGCGATGACTTCTTCAATCTTCTTGACAAGCTCAGTAACATCGGCAGAGTAAGATACGTAACCATCAAAGCCCTTTTGCAATAAAGCCCCCGACTCGGAATCGCTCAACTGGTTCGCAAGTGCTATGATCTTGATGGTTCTTAAATCGTCATTAGAGCGGATGTATCTGCAGATGCCTGTCGCATCGATATCTTTAGCTAAAAGGCTTACCAGCAAAACATGCGGCGCAAATTTCTGGACGACAGCACCTGTCCCAAAATCACTCTGGACGGTCTGGACTTCATAATCGGTTTTGCTGCGAAGAGCATCAACCAAAACCGTAGCAGTCTTTTCGCTGCTGTCCGCGATAAGCACCCGGATACTGCCGACCGCAAGTTCCGCAGTAGGCATGTTATGTACTTTCATAAAGCGAATCAACTCGCTGACGGGTATCCGCCGGTCTTTGCTGCCGGGTATGCGATAGCCTTTGAGTTCGCCGTTATCAAACCACTTTGAAACTGTTCGAGGAGCTACATGACAAATTTTGGCCACGTCACCTGTCGTCAGTACGTTTTTCCCTTTTGCCATTTCTTGATTCCCAGCAATATATATCTAATCCGTGATTTTAATCGGCTCTAAACTGAGGATTGTTTAACATACAAATGCAATTCTTAAATTAGCAGCAAATAATCAATTGTCCCGGCAATACCACGTCCCATAAGTGGCCAACAAATTCGCCAAAGGCAAAGATAAATACAATAAGCCAATGACCAATTACTGCTTGATTTGTGAGCCGCAGCCTGTAAAATTTCGTGAGTTGTTCTTATGCTCTTGGCACTTTTTTAATGAGGAGACTTTGTTATGCGAATATATCTGTCTCGGCCGGATATCACCGCCAGAGAGATCGAAGCGGTAAGTGCGGTACTTGGCACTCCTGATCTTTCATTCGGACCTAAAGTAGAAGAGTTCGAGCAGGCTTTTACTAAATATATCGGCACAAAACGGGCTGTTTCCGTCAACAGCGGAACCAGTGGCTTATTTTTGTGCATGTCGGCACTGGGGATTAAACCGGGCGATGAAATCATTACCACGCCGTTTACTTTCATTGCTTCTGCAACGCCTATTATGATGGCTGGTGCCAGGCCGGTCTTCGTTGATATTGACCCAAAGAGTTTGAACATCGACTATACTCAAATCGAGTCCCGGATTACCAACAAGACAAAAGCCATTTTGCCCGTAGAGATTTTTGGCAATCCAGCCGGTTTTGACAAAGTCTGTGAAATTGCTCGTAAACATAATCTTGTGGTAGTTGAAGACAGTTGTGAAGCCCTGGGTTCGTCGTTGCATGGAAAGAAGGCCGGGACATTCGGCATAATGAGCGTATTCGGCTTTTATCCAAATAAACAGATAACTACAGGCGAAGGCGGAATGATATTAACCGATGACGATAATCTGGCGGATATATGCGTATCGCTTCGCAATCAGGGAAGGAGCAAAACCGGTAGTTGGCTGGGTCACGACAGACTGGGCTACAACTTCCGGCTCAGCGATATAAACTGTGCTCTTGGTATCGTACAGCTCTCGAGAATCGAAGAAATTAAGGCCAAACGCAAACAGGTTGCTCAGTGGTATCAGGAAATGTTAGCCGACGATGATAGATTGATAGTTCCCACAGAAGCGGATGGTTGTGATATAAGCTGGTTTGTATATATTGTGCGGCTCGCGGATGGCTTTACTTTAGAGCATCGCGACCGGATTCTGGAACAAATGGAAAAACAAAACATTCAGGTCAGCAATTATTTTCCGCCCGTGCATCTTCAACCGTTTATGGTAGAGAAGTTTGGTTATAAGCCGGGCGATTTTCCTGTGGCCGAATCCGTAAGTAAAAGCACTATCGCCCTGCCGTTCTATAATAACCTGACTAAAGACCAAATCGCGGTCGTTTGTAGGACATTGAAGCAGGTTCTGGGAGAATAAAGTTTCCGTTTTTCCAATTTTGCGTTTGGCATCTGTGGTTTTGTATATTACATATTTAGTATAAGCAAATATTAAAGACCGGCTGGGGGGGTGGCCTGAAACCAAACGAAATTATTCCTTTATGAAGGGGGGAGTTTTTTGTGAGGGGTTGGAGAATAAAATTCATCTTTTTGCTGATAGTCTATTTTGCCGGCTTTGCAACCGCAATTTATACTTTGGCACCTGCACCTGACGACGAAGCCTGGATTTCACAAAAATCAAGCCAGAAGAATTCGGCGTACTCAACGTTCAAATCGGACGAATTCGCAAAATCTTTAAACTCAGGCATACACAAGTGCATTGATTTCGGCAAAGACGCTGCCTGTCACACAGCAAAATTCATAAAAGAAAAGATAGAACAAAGGCAACTTCAAACTGACAGTTAAATCGCAGCGTTGTTAAATTCTCATCGGCTCTATTAAATCGATATGTGAGCTACGAAGATATTCCGTGGTGAGATTCGTGGGTATGCGTTTTTGTGTGCCGCTCAAACGCCATTTGTTTTTTCGAGCTGATTATTGAACATACGCAGTTGTACATTTAAAGCACCAAGCACCCAGTCTATATAGTGCAGTGTATGGGCAGGTCGATGGTGCCCCTCGTTCATCAAGCCATCCTGTACGGCTTTGACAAATCTGCTTATTGTTTGCTTACTGATTGTTGTCGGCTCAGCAGCCCATTGTTTCAACTCTTCATATTGCTGCTGCAGTTTTTTATTACTGGCCAACTGTTCGGCAGTTAAATAATCGGCAGGATTATAAGCCAATTGCAGGCCCTTGAGACACAGTATCAACGGCTCGTAGTTGGCTCTTTTTTCCAGACGAATAAATTTATACTGCTGGACATAAGTAATAGCCTGCGCAGGGGGTTTGTTTGCAATATCATCCCCACCCAGGTACCATTTGCGTTTGCTGGTTCTGGCAAATACGAGTTCCTCACCAAACGCTACTTCGGGATACTGTGTTATCTCGTTATGTACCATCCTCGAAACCAACAGTCTACCTGTGCTTTTAAGTTCCGGTCCGCCGCCGAGTACAAGCAGGCACTTGACGAAGCCTAACGGGAGAATTTTTTGATTGTCAATCTGTCTGTTTCTTAGTTGGAAAGAAAGGTGCAAACTGTGCGGATGGACATCATAAAAATTCACAATTTCCTGTATCAACTGATTAAGCAGCCATGGGTCCGCAGTTGTCGGTCGAGACAGCTCGCCCGCAATGTTCAATCTTCCCGGTGCAAGTTCCAGAAAACCGGTCCGGCGCGCACTGTCGGTTGAGCCGCTATGGTCATCAATATATCCGCCGAGCTTCCAGGATAAAACATCCAGGTGAAAATCGTAGAAATATTTAAAACCGTCATACACAGGATCATACGCATTCTGGGTACTCCTTTGCGGTTCGACGGCTGCCGGACCAAGATTACTCAACTCGATTTCAGCTCCAAGCGGCACCAGTCCTGGCTGAAGATTCGAACGAATTCGAGCCAGCTTCGCAAGAACCACGCGAGCATCCAACATACTCTTTGCTCCACGTACGGCATATTTGACATAATCAATGAGGTCGTATTTGTCAGAAGGCATTGTCTGAAGACATTTCTCAACTATTAAGCCGACAGCACTGCTGTTTTCATTCATAATCTGCAAAGCAACATGCAGACTAACCGAGCGATTGAAGTACCTTTCTGAAATACGCATGCGCTCAAGCTCAAAACGATACCCGGAATGCACCTGCTCCTCAAGCTGATTGAGCAGGACCTGTCTCACTACCAAAGCCAAATAATTCCTTATAATTGGCTTGACCTTTGGATCCTTATGCAAGTGCTTTATGCTCGGACGGGGACGGTCGAGTTCGCGCTCAAGATAGTAATCACTAACAGCATCCGTACGATAATGGCTCATGACAAGATCACGCTCGGTGGTTGCAAGCAGCTCCCGGTCGGCTCGGCGCTCCGATTCAGCATCAACCGTTCTTTCGCCGGGGCGCGTGTGCTTTTTGATGAATTTCTCGATGCGTTTTCTAAGCCAGAGCTCGTGTATCAGATTAACATGGAATCTGTCACCGAAATGCTTCTGCATTGAGTCATGAGTTGCCAGGTAGGCCCGGGCCTCGACCAGGCCTTGCGCCGTATTGACTCGTACTGTTTCTCTTTCGTAACGCTTTCCTTCATACTTATCGATTTCAGTCATTGCCCAGTCGGGAACATCATGGATTACCAAACCTTCAATCCTCGAAGAGCGGGCTGCGATGGCGTAGAAATAGACATTGTCCGGGCTGACTCTCCTGTAATGTGGAAGTAAGGCAGGCTCGGCAAAAAGGATTTTATCGTCAGCTTTCGTGGCTTTTCTTGTAAAGCTTAAGCCGCTGACTGACTGGAAGATTCTGCTGTCTCGCAGCGAGCCGTAGATAAACAGATTGACTTTTCCCTCATTCATATATCACACACAGCATTTCGCGTGTCGTATTTTATCTTAATAATCAATTCCCACCCCGGATTTGGCTTCGTAACTTAAAAAGCTCTTTGAATGCACGGCATATCACATGTAAATTCGCACCGGTTTGTGCACCGGCTGCCCGAGGATAATGATGCACGCCTTTTTGAGTTATGCGATAACCTTTGCGGACAGCCTGAGCCAGAATCTCGGTGTCAATAAGAGCACCGGTACTCGACAATTTTATGTTGTCAAAAATTTCTCTTTTATACAACTTGAACGCGCAGTCAATGTCACGGATTTTCATTCCGAACAGAAGGCAAACCAGTTTGGTCCAGCACCAGCCGTTGATTCTGCGGATCAGACTATCCTGACGGTTTAGACGGTAACAACTTACTATATCATATTGCTCCATTAACGGCAACAGCGAGGGCATTTCTTCGATATCGAATTGGCCATCGCCGTCGGTATAAAATACAAGCTCGTTTGTTGATGCCCTAAAGCCGGATTGCAAAGCAGCACCATAGCCGAGATTCCGCTGATGGTGCACAACTTTAACTCTGTCGTCACGGCTGGAAATCTCGTCGGCAATTTGCCCGGTTCTGTCAGAGCTACCGTCGTCTACGATAATCAGCTCAAAATCTGCCTTGAGCTTTTCCAGAACGGCAAGTGCCCTCTCAACGGTTCGGTAAACATTCTCCTGCTCATTGTAACAGGGAAAGAAAACACTGATTGAAACCATTACCAACTCGTGCTATTAGACAACCTGTATATTTCTTTTAAATATTCATTCACTCTATCAGCATAGAATTCTGCAAGTTTGGTGTCTCCCCGTTTCCGGGCAAGGTCCCTCAAATTGAAACATGCCAACCGTACCGCTTCGACTCTGCGAATATGCCCATGTTCTTTAGCCCAGATAGCCTCGTTTTCCCTGAATTTATTAAAATAATCTTCACAAAATTTATCTACAACAGGACTTAGCTCGACGAAGTTCTTACCATAAGTCATTATTTCCAGCATTGCAATTTGGGATGGTTTCTCATTGAAGGCCTTAAAGGCAAAATCAAGTCCCTTCTTTTTCTCGGCTATCCCCGGACGGAATAAAAGCCAGCTATGGGTCTTGATAAGGTTCCTGTGATAATCATCCGGATAAATGGTACTGCCGTTAAATATGCCTTCGAAAAGTTTCCTACCCCGAGGTGTTCTTATATCAACATACAGCTTTTGCCTGTTATTAAAAAAGACGATCCGCCAATTGGGATCAAGATCAAATCCCTTCATACTGTAATAGGAAGTTCCTTTATCAGGATCATTATATACCGAAGCCGGCATCAGGACTACCCAGACATTGCGTTTTGCAAGCTCCTGGCTCATTGACCGGCCAATTTTTGCATAATCTTCAGCGGTCAAAACCTGTCCCAGTTTTCGTCTTGTCATCGAGGCTCTCATCTGGGCTCTTGCCATTGTATCGTACCCAATCGAACCGGGTAAGCCGCCGAACATAATATTTGTCCATTCTTCGAAGGATCTGCGGTTATAAGCTGCTTGTGCCCTGCCATCCATGAACAACTGCAGAGGTGTTCGGCCGGTATTTGGATCAGGCTCCTGACCCCAGGCAATGAAGCCGCCTTCGGTCCAATAGTTGAGCATTTTACCTTCCAGCTTATTATCTTTAATAAACTTCAGGGCATAAAAAGGCTTGGCGTCCGAAGCGGTCATGCGCATTAAAACCGAATTGAATTTAGGATCGCGTGGCCAGGGATCGAGATAGACACGCTTGTACTTAAGTCCCCACCACGTACCGAAAAACAAGGTCGCCACAATGCCGGCAAGCGTAAAATAAAGTTGAAGACCACGGGGCATCCGCGGAACAGTCAGAATATTACGCTTTCGCAGATTAAACAATGCCGAGACCGAACGAATCATCTGGTCAATAAACATCGCTATCACCGGACAGGCAACAATAGCCGCTACCGGTATGAACCTGCGAGAACGAATGGCCATGTAAATAGTCATAGCAGCAATAGCCACTATCGATAGATCAATCTTAGACCATCGATATTCACCGGAATCCTTGGCTTTTCGCTTTGAGAGTCGTTTGACAGTGCGAGATGTCAATATAAGGGCCACAATCCAGACTATAAGAACCACCCATGCAAGAATATACATTACCAAAAAGGGCGTTCCTGTACCGACAGGATTACTCCAGTCAAAAGCAGGATGCCACTCGCGAATGTCACGCCATCTCTCAGCGTGTTTGCTGACGCTGATAACAAAAGTATGAGTCAGGTTTGTCAAATGGAACGGATTGAAAATAGCCATTGATACAAAGGCAACGAAACCAACGGCCACTGTATGACAGATACCCTTTAAGCTCAGGCTCAAAATAATCTTGTCTTTGAATGTAACTATGACGAGCTTCAAGAACATCATGAAGAAGAAAATAGCAACGAAGGAAAGTAGTGAGCTGCTGATGTACTTTTCAAGCACATTCTGCTGCTGAATTGCTATGTTCTTGGGAATTACCGGCAGGAACCGGGGTAGTAGACAAAGGAAAATAACCACCGAAGCGATAATATGATAAGAATGCAATGCTCCTGCTGCAGTTTGTTTACGGATTGTAATTGCAATACTAACAGCGATAAAAATGAGTAACATATAAAAGAAGAAGTCAGACCTTAGTTTTATTGGTGAAAGATGCTCGTGGTGAAGGAACTTGTAAGCCAATACATAAAGTGCCATCCAGGCAAGAATACTATACCCTGATAAAGTCCATTTTTTGGGTAATAACATTAGTGCATGCCATACGATAAACGGAACGAGCATAATAAACACATATATGTATCCGCCATGGACATTGCACCAGAAAACCGTTAGCGGGACAATTAGCCATATATACAAAACGTTTCGATATACCGTAAGGACAAGGATAAACAGAAAGACGGCTACCAGCACATTTGAAAAACCTGCGGGCCGAACATCAAGAAACGAACGTCCTGTGAACATTGCAAAGCATGCAAAAACTGCCATTAGCGCAGGATTGACGCCTAATAAACGGCCGGTATAGAAAACACAGACAACGGTTATTATGTAGATTGCAAATTTCCAATAAACCAGCGCGTTGGAAGGAAAGCTGACACCGTCTGCATAGGATGATTTTGGAATCAACGAATAGAAGATAACATGCGTTAACCAGTTCTGGTTGACCCAGCCGGTAGGATGCCAATATTTAACTGTTTCCAGGCCGACTTTGTCTGTTATCCACTGGGCCCATTTCGGCCATGTCTTGACCTCTTCTTCGGTCGGTCCCGGTTTGTGTGAGTTCGCGCTGAACGGTTCGACAGTGTCCACTCCGTGATTGATAAAGTGTCTGCCGCAGGTCATCGCAACCCACGTATCACCGGCAGCGACCATATGCGTGCAGGCATGGATGGTGAAAACCAGCATTGCAGCCCAGCCAATAATCATCGGCCAGCCTGACAAGGCGCTGCGATTGCTGATTATTATAGGTCGTTCGGATACCGACGAATCACTCACCCGCTGTTTGGATGAGTCAGTGCGTTTCCTTGTCCTTACTGACTTAGCCATTTTTCGAGTCTGTCTAATCCTTTGGTAATCTGTTCGAGCGAACAGGCAAAACTCAAACGCACATTATCATCACAGCCGAATGGCAGGCCTGGAACCACGGCAACGTTGGCCTGCTCCAGGAGTGCTTTTGCAAAGTCCATACTGCCATTGATTTTAGCACTATTAATATTTCGGCCATAATGGCTTGAAACATCAGGAAAACAGTAAAAAGCACCTGTAGGCTCCGGGCACACAACGCCATCGATACTGTTCAGCCGCTCGGACATATACTTGCCTCGACGCTCGAATTCTTTCCTCATGTTTTCTATGGCTTCATCTGCAGGCTCGCCCAAAGCTGCAATCGCCGCGTACTGACCAAAGGTCGTGGGATTCGATGTCATGTGCGATTGAAGACGCCCCATTGCCTTTATGACCTCGAGCGGCCCTGCCGTATATCCAAGACGCCAGCCGGTCATGGAGAACGTCTTGCTAAAACCGTTCAGTGTCAGAGTTCGATTGTAAGCATCTTCGCTCAGCGATGCAAAGCTCACAAACTTCGTATCGCCGTAGATTAATTTTTCATATATCTCATCTGAAATAACCATCACTTTTGTTCCTTCGAGCACTTTCGCGATGGCCTTCAACTCATCAGGTGTATACGTAAAGCCGCCCGGATTACTCGGCGAATTAATTAACAGCATAGCGGTTTTGTCCGTGATAGCATCGCGTAATTGCGATAGCGTAATCTTATAATCGGTGCTCCTGTCAGTTTTGATAATCCTGGCTGTGGCACCTGCAAGTTTTATCGTTTCCGTATAGGTCACCCAGTATGGCGTACCCAAAATAACCTCATCACCCGGATCGAGCACCGCCTGCATCGCCTCGTAAACCGAGTGCTTGCCGCCGATATTGACGATAATCTGCTCGGGAGTATATTCGAGACCGTTGTCCTTCTTTAGCTTATTGGCGATAGCGGTCCGCAATTCGATTATACCAGCCGCGGCCGTGTATTTGGTCTGACCGGACTTCAATGCCGCGATAGCTGCATCTTTGATATAATCGGGCGTGTCGAAATCCGGCTCCCCAGCGCCGAAACCAACTACGTCAACGCCCTGAGCTTTCAGCTCTTTCGCTCGTGCGGTAACAGCGATAGTCGCTGAAGCCGGCACTTCCTGGGCTCGTTTACTAACCTTCATTCTCTCTATACCTTTCCAATTTGAGTATTGTTTTCATAAGAATCGCACTATTAAATACAAAATGAGAAAGCCGGTCAAGAAAATTGATGCACTCTCGATACCCTATATCTGGTGGATTGATGAAGGCCGGGACTATCCCCACCTCTGGTGGGAATTTGAGCCGAAGATGAATTAATGGGGCTGACCGAGGATAGGGAGATATATTGACAGGTAATTACAGAGTTGCTAATCTTTCTGCCATGATTCGTGTTTTTCAAATCGCAGCCGTGGGTTTACTTTTCTTTTGCTTAGTGAGCTGTTCAAAACCTGAGCAGGAATCCGTACTGGATAAAGTTAAGATCGGCGACCTTGCCCCTTACCACGAAGGCAAGCCGCAGCAACCAAAACTGCTTAAAACGCTAAATTTCGATGTCCATATCTTCGAAATACCGGCCGAAAACATCAGCAACCTGGACAAGATCCGCAAGAGGCTGTACATAAGGCCGCTGCGACTCAGTGATTATCCCGCTTTCGAAGCCAACTCGTTTTCGGTTCGCTTTGGCCAGGCCGAAAACTGGGATGAAATTATCGCCCTGCTGCTTGCAGCCAACAGCAAAAAGATAGCTAACGTCTCGCTAATGCTGCCGGACGGCCAGACCGAAACTATCGCCATTACCGGATTGAACGCCCCAGGTAAAATCCATTTCACCGGAGTTAGCGGTTCAAGGGAAAAAGCTAACGTCGGACCCGGTATTTTCGGGCTGCGAATAAAAGCAGATAAAATCCAGGACGAAAAAGGCATCTGTAACATTACCGCCTATCCGGTAATTTCCCCGGCGACAAAAAGCACGATCCCGAAATTAGATGCCCGCGTAAAATTACGCGAATTCTCTTTTACTGCCGCTGCCTTCGGACTGAAAATGAGCCGGGGCGATTTTGTTTACCTGGGGCCTAAAAAATACATCAGCGACCAGACGGCATTAGGCGGTTTGTTCTTCAGCAATCCCCAGGGCAGTCTGTTCTTCAGCAAAGATCAGCGCACACCACCCGAACGTAAACCGGCCGTCAGGATATACTTACTCGTTTGCACAATGATATGAGATTGAGCGGCGTATGCCCAATCCGATAGTGACATTAATTCAGTGTAGTGATTACAGCCGGTCCAAAATCGCCGAAGCTATAGAAAGACAGTTCGAGCTTCTCGGCGGACTGGACAAATTCGTCAGGCCCGGCGATAGCGTTTTGCTCAAACCGAATTTCATCGCCCCAAGGTCGCGCCGTCATGCCACTCAGACCCATCCTGAGGTAATTATCGAAATTGCCCGGCTCTTAAAAGATTTCGGCGCAAAGCCTTTCGTCGGGGATTCACCCGCATGGGCTAATGTCTTTGCCTGTGCAAAAACATTGAGACTGGAAGAGCCTCTAAAAAGACTGGGCGTACCGGTAATACAGCTCAATAAACCAAAATGGTGCCGGATAGGAGCGAAAAAAACCAGGATCGGTATAAGCTCGGTCGCGCTCGACGCCGATATCATTATAAACCTGCCCAAATTCAAATCGCATCAGCAGTTGGTCGCGACATTCGCGGTTAAAAATATGTTCGGCTGCGTAGCGGGCAAGCGAAAGGCATTGTGGCACTTTGCCAAAGGCGGCAACGCCAACGATTTTTGCGAATTGCTCATTGATATATTCAAATTCATGAAACCTGCCCTGACCATCATTGACGGTGTCGTAGCGATGGACGGGTCGGGGCCGATTCGCGGCAGAACCAGACCTTTGGGCTGGCTTATTGGCGGGACCGATCCAATCGCCTGCGAAACCATCTGCGCTAAATTAGTCAATATCGAGCCGGAAGACCTGCCAATCATCAAGACAGCAAAGCAACTCGGATTGGATTATTCGGACCTGTCACAGATTGACATTATCGACGACGCCCCGCTAAGGGATCTCCAGGGGGATTTCCAGCAAAATATCTGTACGGATTTCGAGTTGCCTGAGATGATTCCAATCCGCTTCTCGCTCCCGCACGTTTGCAAAAGCATCTGTAAACAGATATTATTACTAACCAAATCGACGAGTAAAAAGGAATCTTCTGATTAAATTTGATTATGTCTTAAGCCGAAAAGAAAAATATGAGAAAATCAGGAAAAGCAAGGCAGACAAAATATCGCCGTATTGTCGTATCCATAATCTGTTTTGGAGCAATCTGTACGGCTGTATATTTTACTCTGACATCGTGCAATTCAAACACCAAGGTAGATCCGAGTGTTGACGCCGCGACTCGTGCAAAATGGGCCCGGAAATTGGATCTACCAGGCCTGCCGAACTTCCACAAGGTCTCAGACGATTTGTATCGCGGCGCGCAGCCGAATGCCGAGGGTATGCAACAGTTGGAGAAGCTGGGCATAAAAACGGTCGTTAATTTACGGTCGTCTCACTCGGACCGCGATGAGCTTGACGGGACAGGACTGGCATACGAGCATATCAAAACGACGACGTGGAATATTCAGACCAAAGATGTTGCTCGCTTCCTTCAAATTGTCACCGACAGCAACAGCACTCCGGTCTTTGTGCATTGTCAATATGGATCCGACCGGACAGGAACAATGTGTGCAATTTATCGCATCGCCGTACAAGGCTGGAGCAAGGACGAGGCCATTGAGGAAATGACCAAAGGCGGCTTCGGCTTCCACAGTATATGGAAGAACCTTGTTGATTACATCCGCAAGCTCGACATCGACAAAATCAAAAGCCTCGCAGACATCAAGAATCAATAAGTCAACCATCTCCTACAACATTGACATAAGTTTTCCAATAGACTAATATTCCCGCGATGGAAATGGATGAGAAAAGAGCAACGATTAACATTCTTGGTATTGAGACCAGTTGCGATGAGACGGCTGCTGCTGTCGTTACCGATGGGAAGGTTGTAAAATCATCTATAATCGCTTCGCAAACTAAACTACATGAGAAATACGGCGGCGTTGTACCGGAAATCGCTTCGCGGGCACACATCGAAAAAATATATCCTGTTATAAAAGAGGCAATGGAGCAGGCCGAAACAGGCAAAGATGATATCGATGCCATTGCTGTTGCGAATCAGCCGGGCCTGACGATTGCTCTGATCGTGGGAGTTACAGCAGCCAAAACTCTCAGCTTCGCCTGGAAAAAACCGCTCATAGCAATCAACCACTTACACGCTCATCTGCAATCGGCAATGCTAACAGATGAAGTTTTTGAACTACCCGCTGTCGCTTTAATAGTATCGGGCGGACATACAAGTCTTTATGACTATCATTCGCCGTTAGAACCAAAATTATTAGGCTCCACTATCGATGACGCTGCCGGCGAAGCGTTCGATAAAGTAGCAACGATTCTCAAGCTGCCCTACCCCGGTGGGCCAAGTATTGAAAATGCAGCGAAACACGGCAATCCAAAGGCGATAGATTTTCCCCGCTCGATGTTGGGACGGGATTCGCTGGATTTTTCTTTCAGCGGCATAAAAACAGCAGTGCTGTATTATTGTCGCGGTCAGGACATGAAGGGCGAAGACAAGGTCGATTCGATGAGCCAACAGGAAATCGCTGATATTGCTGCTTCGTTTCAGGCAGCGGTGATTGATGTCCTCGTTAAAAAAACTCAGCGAGCGGCCAAAAAAATTGACGCAAAGACCGTCTTGTTAGGCGGCGGGGTCGCAGCCAACAGCCAATTGAGAACAGCCTTACAGCAAATGTGCGAAACCGCTGTCCCGCCTAAAAAGCTGTTAGTTGCGCCAAAACAATATTGCACTGACAACGCAGTTATGGTAGCCTCTTTGGCGTATCATAAATACAAGGCTAAGCTCTTTGCAGATTTGACGTTGGAGCCAAAAGCGCATAGTGAATAGTATTTCGTTACGGATATTTAGCTGGTGGTTTTACCACCAGTTCACACAATCCAAAATGTGATATATGCAATATAAATCAAAGGAAACGAAACATTCAGGCTGAGCAAATAAAAGCATTGTTAGAGCAGGTCAGGAGCGGCGAGCTTCAGATCGACGAAGCAGTCGAAAGACTCCGTCACCTGCCTTTCGAGGATTTGGGCTTTGCCTGCATCGACCACCATCGTCAAATCCGCTGTGGATTTCCAGAAGTCATCTATTGTCCCGGTAAAACCGCCGAACAGATAATTGGTATTTTCGAGAGCCTTGCAGCAAAAGGTAACAACGTCCTTGCCACCAGGGCCGAGCCGGAACTCTTCGAGGCATTAGTCAAAACAAATAAGTTTCCGAAGGCCAGATACGAAAAAACAGCTAAGGCAATTTTACTTGAGCAGAAAGATGTGCCGGCTTCTAAAACCGTTCTGCCGATAGTTACTGCCGGCACAGCCGATTTACCCGTCGC
>CAZQXE010000004.1:19798-21627 GCA_964597115.1 uncultured Pirellulales bacterium
GACAACGGCTTTTCCGCCGCCGTCACCGCAACGCTGATAAACAAAAAAATAGAAGCAGGCAAATAAAATGCAGATAACAGAAACAATTCCAAAACTAAAGCCGCGAGCGGTTGACGGCCATAAGGGCGATTACGGCAAAATCTGCATTATCGCTGGAAGCCTCGGCATGAGTGGTGCTGCCGCCCTTGCAGGTCGAGCCGCTCTTCGTGCCGGTGCCGGTCTCGTACGAGTTGCAACGCCGAAAAGCGTCCTGCCGATGGTCGCTTCGATAGAATCGTCCTTTACCACTATCGCCCTGCCCGAAGATAGACTCGGCCGAATATCAGCAAAGGCCATCAATCCTATTCTCGAAATCATCGATGAAAACGATGCTTTAGCGTTTGGTCCCGGCATTAGTATCAGCGGCGAACTTCGATTGGTTCTTGAAACTCTTCTCGAACAAGACCAGCTTCTACTGGTTATAGACGCCGACGGCTTAAATAATCTGGCCGGCATAAAAAACTGGCCCGCAAAACTAAAAGCCAGGCTGATTCTGACACCTCACCCCGGCGAAATGAAAAGATTATGGTCCGGCCTGTTCAGAGAAAAACTGCCCGGCGAACGACAGGAACAGGCGGCTCAATTGGCACGACGGACCAAAACCATCGTGGTACTAAAGGGTGCAGGGACGGTCGTTACCGACGGCGAGAAAGCCTATATTAACAAAACCGGCAATCCGGGCATGGCCACAGCCGGCTCAGGTGATGTTTTAACGGGTGTCATAACCGCCCTGCTCGGCCAAGGGCTGAGCGAATTTGACGCTGCGGTCCTGGGTGTTTACATACACGGCCTAGCAGGAGACATCGCAGCGGAAAAAACCGGCCAAATTAGCCTGATAGCCACCGATATAATAGACGCATTAGGCGATGCTTTTATGAGATATTTAACCTAATTTATCTGCGATTTTGTTTTGTTGCGATTACAAACAAAACAGATATAGTAGTGACCGACTCGGCAAAAACTAAAGCAACAGGAATGAGATAAAGGAAAGGATTTGTTATGGTGCTTAATCCTATTGACATTGTTGTATTCCTCGGTTTCATCGCCGCAGTGATTATAATCGGGCTTTTGAAGAGCCGGCACGAAAAAACCAGCGAAGACTACTTCCTGGCAGGTCGCGGCCTGAAATGGTGGTTGATCGGATTCTCACTAATAGCCGCTAACATCTCCTCAGAACAATTGGTGGGCATGAGCGGCAATGCCGCTAGTCATGTGGGCCTGGCGATTGCAAGCTATGAATGGATGGCGGCGATTACGCTGGTGGTCGTGGCGTTTGCATTTCTGCCATACTTTTTGCGAGCCGGTATCTATACGATGCCAGAGTTTCTCGAAGTGCGCTATAATGCAACGGCACGAACTATCATGGCCGTAGCGACGCTTTTCATCTATATGGTACTGCTTGGTTCGGTTACATATTCGGGAGCACTTACGGTCAACACAATGGCGGGCAAGATGGGCTACGACGTTCCGATATCGAAGGCGGCGCTGGTGATTGGCTTCATTGCGATGATTTACGTGACTGCCGGCGGACTGAAAGCCTGCGCGTGGGCCGATTTGATTCAGGGTAGCGCCCTGATACTCGGCGGCGCGATTGTGATGATCTACGCATTCAAGAAGCTCGGTGCCACAACGGATGAGCTTGCCTTTATAGAGAACGTCAAGACCGGTGCTGTAGGAGTTAAGACCTTTACGCAAGATACCGGCGCGATAGACCGTTTCTGGGAACTGAACAAGGTGAGAATGAATATGTTCCTTCCCAGTGACGACAAGGTTTTGCCGTGGACGGCACT
>CAZQXE010000004.1:21727-39031 GCA_964597115.1 uncultured Pirellulales bacterium
GGTGATGGCAAAGTACCTGGCGGTTAACAGAGACACCAAATTGGTCGAGGTTATGAAGACACCAAGCGAAGAGACCATTACGAACTGGCCGCGAGGCAGGTTTATGATTGCGATATATCCTGATGATTCAGCCATGAAGGCCGCTACGAAGACACAGAATCCGTTCGTCCTTCCTCTGACACAGGCCAAGCTCGATGAGCTGGAGGTGGCAAAATACACTGTATTTGAATCGGACGACAAGTCCTGGAAGTCGGCGTTTCCGGAACTGGCTGAGGAATTACAGGCGTATAACCAGTCCGTAACGGCTGCGGCTGAAGCCGCCGGTGCCAGTGTTACGAGCGTCAAGTTTATCGCCTATAAATACGATACTGCCCTGGGGCAACTGCTCAGCAGCGTTCTGCCTCAGAAAACGGGTCTGGTGGGCTTCGTCCTGGCGGCGTTGTTAGGGGCCATTGTCAGCTCGCTGGCGGCAATGCTGAACGCGGCGTCCACGATTTTCACGATGGATATTTTCAAGAAATACATCAATCCGCAGGCGGGACAAAAGGCGATGGTGCTGCTCGGCCGGATATGCGTTGTGGTGTTCTCGGTCATCGCGGTACTACTGGCCCCACGTTTGGGTAATCCTAATATTCGAAACAGCATCTTCACCATTATTCAGGAGAGTCAGGGACTGATATCACCCGGTATTTTGGCGGTGTTCGTATTCGGCCTGATTGTGCGGAAGGCGCCGCCTATCGCCGGTGTGGTCGGATTGCTGACCAATATTGTTTCTTATGGTGGAATGTACCTGCTCGGGCGATACAAAATCGGACCGGAGATTCAGTTCCTCAACCGTATGGCGATTTGTTTCGGCCTGTGCCTTTTAATCATGGCCATAATCACCGCTGTCAAACCTCTGGCCGAGCCTATTGAGTTCAAGCAAAAAACGAAGCTTGACCTACGCTCCTCCAACGGAGCCAAGGTAGCCGGTATTGTAGTTGTGATCATAACGCTGATCCTGTACGTGTTGTTTAGCCCCATCGGCTTAGCAAAATAACGAAGGCTTTTTGAGAATCGTAGAATGGAACTAACGAAAGAAGGACAAGCGGCTTTGGACAAAATCTTAAAGCTCGCAAAAGACAACGGTATCGACGTCAAGGGCGGCAAGATAAGAAGGACTTCTTCACGTTTCTGCCTCGGTGTTGAGCACGGCGATTACAACGGCACGGAACTGTTCGGTGTTGGAACGGACAGATTTATCTGGATGGCATATAAGCCGAATAGTACCGGAAAAGTCCGGCTGTTTAGCGGAAACTTTCCCGACGACGGCGTTATCGAATTCGAACTGGGCAACATTCCGGAGCCTAAATCAGAAGCGATAGCACATACATGGGGACGGTTTCCATACGGAGTAGATTATATTTTAAGACGGGAAGGATACAAGCTCTCACAGGGCATCGACGGTGTTATATACGGAAACATCCCCGGTGGTGGAATGAGCAGGTCGGCTTCCTTGAGCTTGAACCTGATTCTTTCGCTGTTTGACGCCAATAATATCGAAGTAAAAAATAAAATGAACATTGTCGATTTGGCCCAAGCGGTTGAAAACGACTACATCGACTCGCCGTGCGGCGTGCTCGATCAAGTTATGATACTGTTCGCCCGCGAGGGAATGGGCACATACTATAACCCGGCGAAGCGGTCGGTTGAGTACGTTGAGCTTGGTGAGGGAGCCACCGATTTTCGTATAGTGGTCCTCGATACGGGTACGGAGCGGCCCGGCCTGGAAAAATCAACATACAAGGTCCGGCGAGCAGAATGTGAACAGCTCGTTTCGATATTAAAAAAATCCGGGTACGACATATCGTGCCTGGCTGATATTAAAGACGAGGCGGTCTATGAAAAGATTATGGGCCAGTTCGGCGAAAGTCACCCGGATTTATGCGACCGGTTGAGATATGTTTTCGGGGCGCAGAAGCGGTTGTACAAGATGCTCGAGGCATGGAAGACCGGCGACATCGAGACTGTCGCGCAAATGTTCAGGCAGGATGGGATCGGCATGCGAGATGATTATAAAATATCCGGGCCGGAATTAGAGACGATGTGTGACATCGTTCGAACCGTGCCGGGGGTCTTGGGTGAGCGCCTGCTGGGCGGCGGTGACAAAGGGGCATCGGGAGCTTTGGTACGGGCCGAGAGTGTCGAGGCGGTGAAAGATGCGGTTGGTGCCGCCTATCCGCGGAGCAGGCCGGAGTTTACAAACAAGTATGCTGTTCACGTCTGTAAGATAGTGGATGGTGTCAGAGTTTATGAAGACATTTTGTGATAGGGACAATAGCTGATTATGTCGGAAAGATGCACGTCGTCGGCCAAAGGAATGTTTAACGCTATAGTTTCTTCCAACAGACAGATCGGCCAACGATTCCACAGGCTCAGATTGGAATTCTCAGAAGAAGCTGCGGAAGTCTTTGCTGATTTTAAACCGGGTCAATTCGCCCAGTTAGATATCTCCGGCACCGCCCTGCCGTCCACAGGGAACATACCAGAAGAACTGCTCGATTCTTCCGGACGTAACATCTTGTTGCGAAGACCTTTTAGCTTTTCTGAAGTTTTCACCGAACGGGACAAGACTTTCGCGGAACTCCTCTATTGCGTCGTCGGGCCTTCTACACTGCGAATGACAACTTTGTCCTCCGGCGATTCGATCAATATAATCGGGCCTTTGGGCAATGGTTTTAAGCTTCCCGACGGCAGGAAAAAGGCCCTTTTAGTTATCGGAGGCATGGGAGTCCCGCCGTTGCAGCATTTGGCGCAGGTTATCGCGTCTAAATATCCCGATACCGAAGCGACTGCTTTCGCCGGCGCAAAGACAGCGACGGAATTGCCCTTTGAAGGCCGCCTGGATGAGATCTCTCAACAATTAGGATTCTCATTACCGGAATTCGCCGAGTATGGCATCGAATCACTTGTAGCAACAGACGACGGCTCCGCCGGCTATCACGGACTTGTCACTGACTGCCTTGTCCAATGGCTTGAACAATCCGATGCTTCTTCCCCAAAAACAATTATTTACGGTTGCGGACCTGAGTCGATGTTGGCAAGACTGGCTGAAATAGCTGACGAAAAGAACATCGATTGTCAGATAAGCATGGAGCGAAGAATGGCCTGCGGCATCGGCCTGTGCCAGAGCTGTGTTATCGAATGTAAAGTCGACGGCTCAAATGAAAGCGTATACAAACTCTGTTGTGAGGACGGGCCCGTCTTCGATAGCAGAGAAGTAATCTTTTCATAATCAGCATGACAGAATACTCCCCATCGCATAGGTTAAATCCCACAATAAATTGCGGGGCTAATTATAATGAAGCTACCTGAATTGAAAATACAGTTGCCGGACTGGATAGAGAGTTTCCTGGACCAGACCGGAAGTGTCCACTCGCAGATTGAAGATAGAATGCGATTTGTAATAGAGCTGTCCGGTCGAAATATAGAACAACAAACCGGAGGCCCTTTTGCTGCTGCAATATTCGATAGTCAGGGAAACCTGGTAGCTCCCGGCGTCAATATGGTAATGGCCTCCAATTGTTCTATCCTGCATGCGGAAATCGTCGCGATAGCTCTTGCGCAAAAAGTATTGGGCCGATACGACTTATCAGAGAACGGCAGATTCAATTATGACCTTGTAACTACAACAGAGCCATGCGCAATGTGCCTTGGCGCCGTGCCCTGGTCCGGCATTAACCGACTGATTTGCGCCGCCCGTGATGAGGATGCACGAAAGATTGGCTTCGACGAAGGCTCAAAGCCAAATAACTGGATTGGCGAGCTCGAAAAACACCGAATAACCGTCCTGCGTGACATATTACGCGCCGAAGCGGTCAAAGTACTCGAAAAATACAAAACCTCCGGCGGCCAAATATACAACGCCGGTCCGGTATGAATACCAATTCAAAGGAATATCCCCACCACGGGTGTGGGGGCTAAACTTATGCGACGGCGGCGGGTTCCTCGTCGTATTCGCCGAAGCGAACGCTTATCTTCTTGCTCACACCGCGTATCTGCATCGTGATTCCGAACAGCACATCGGCAATGCTCATCGTGCGCTTGGCGTGGGTGATTATAATGAACTGCGAATCCTTCTGAAACTCCTGCACCAGAATATTGAAACGCTCGTTGTTTGCCTCATCGAGAGCCGCATCGACCTCATCGAGGAAACAGAACGGCGAAGGTTTTGCCTTGAAGACTGAGAACAGCAGCGCCAGTGCTGTCATTGATTTTTCGCCGCCGCTAAGCAGCGATATGCTTCTCGTTTCTTTACCGGGCGGCTTGGCTATTATCTCTATGCCGGCTTCGAGAATATCTTCAGCATCATCAAGTATTATGTCGGCCTTGCCGCCACCGAACAGCTTACGGAAAATCTCCTGGAAATGTCCGCGTATTTCGTCGAAGGTCTGACTGAATTTATCTCTGCTCTTTTTGTTAAGGCGGTTTATTAACTGTTGCAATTGGGCCCTGCTGCTGTTCAAATCCTGTACTTGATTGCTCAAAAACTCGTGCCGGCTCTCAAGACTCTCCTGCTCCTCTATTGCATCGACGTTTACGTTACCGAGCCGTTCAATCTTTCCTCGCAGCTCAGCCATCTCTTCTCTAATTTTGTCCCAGTCAACTTCCTGTTCCGTGTAGTTCTCATAAGCGGCGGCCAGGTCCATCTGTAACTGCTCCTGCACTCTCTCTACAAGGTCCTGCTGCTTTACCTCCAACTGGCCCAGCTCTATTTTAAGCTCATTGATTTGTTGCTCGGTCTGGCCTTTCTCGGCACGTTTGAGTCTGATTAGCTCCTCAGTTTGTTTTCGTTCTTTAGTTAGTTGTTCTATCTCATTGTGCAGCAGCCGGGTGCTTTCCTGGCTCTGTTCTTTTTCGACAAACAATTCCGAGACAGCCGCTTCGCAGTTGAGAATGTCCCTTTCGGCACCAGCCAATTCCCTGACACAGCTTTGTATTTCCTCCTGCGCCGTTTGCGTAGCTGTTCGGTTTTCCTGCATCTGGCTTTGCAGACTCACGATTATCTGCTTCAACGCCTTGCTCTGCTCCGTGATTTGACCCAGAGAGATTTTCAAATCGGTAAGTTTGTTTGTCAGCGTTTGCTGCTGTTGTTTTCGCTCAGTGAATTCTGCTTCAAGCTTTTCTATATTCGTAGTTCTCTGGTTATTCACCACCTCTAACTCTTCAAGTTTTTGTTTCGAGTCGTATTCTTTTTGCACGGACTGTGCTATCTGCTCGGCAAGCAGGTCGATTTCACTCGCTATCAAAGGTTCTTCTTCTCTGAGACGCTTGATATTCTGTTCTATCACGCTGAGTTTCGAGCTTACCTGCATCTTTTCGGTGTTCGCTTCGTAAACAGCCGTGCGCAGGTCCTTACACAACGCTTCCAGATGAGTTTTTGTCTGAGCGTTTTTGTCAGTCTGATCTTCGAGAGCTGTGATTTCAGACGCAATATTGGCGATAGTTTCCTGCAGTTGGCGTAGCCGGCTCTTGCGTGATATCAGACCTGTCGCCTTGCCCAGGGGTCCGAGTTTTATCATCCCGTCACCACTTACCAGCTCACCCTTTAAAGTAACGAATTTATATTCGTTAGCAGTATTACTGGCCAGCTTGACAGCCTCTTTTAGTGATTCGACAATTAACGTTTTGCCGAGCAGCCTCCAGGCCAGTGGTGCATATTTACTGTCGAACTTCACAAATTCAACGAGTCTGCCTAAAACGTGAGGGAATTCGGACAAATCATTTTTATCCACAAAAGGCTCAATCCTGTCAATGCATATGAAATTAACTCTGCTGTCAAGTTCGGCAAGTGTCTCCGTATCCGCCAGCATTTTGCTCGTGCTGTTGATTACCAGAGCATCGGTCTGACCTTCAAGAGCCGCCTCGACGGCATTGGCATATTCGACGTCGGCCTCGATGATATCTGCCGGTATTCCTTCGACATAATCGAATTTGCCGCTCTGCTTTGACCGACTCTGCAAAATGCTTTTGACGCCCGCCTTAAGCCCCTCACATCTTCTTTCCATGTCCGTCAATATCGTCAACTCGCTGCTCAGCGCGCTTCGTACTTCTTTGCTGTGGGCCAGCCGTTTATTGTCCGCCGCCAGAGAATCATCGAGCCCCTGCGTTTCTTTGCGTTTGGACTCCAGACTGTCCTTTAACTCAACCAGTACTTTCTCGATGTCACTCAAGCGGGCATTGTGCTGTGCTTTCTCGGTCAGCAGCTCCTCCAATTCCGCACGGGCGGTTTCCGCTCGTCCGGCAAGACGGTCTTTCTGGCTCGACAGATTGTTGCGATAAACCGAAATGCTCTGTATTTCGTTGTGAAGCTGCGCGGTCCTCCTGACAATATCGATAATTCCCGATTTCTCATCCTCCAGATGCGCTTCGAGCGAGGCACATTCAGCATCAATTTTTCGGATGTCTTTCTGTACCTGCTCAACCGCTTGATTTTTCTCTGCGAGCATCTTTTCGCAGCCTGCCGACTCGCTCTCATACTGGGCTAAATTATGCTCGAAGATGTTTCTCTGCTCTTTAAGTCTCTCAATTTTTCCTGCCGCAGATGTTTTCCTTTGTTGCAGCTCCGAGACTCTCGCTCGCGAAAAATCTATTCGTTGAAGCTGCTGGTCAATCTTGCTCTGAGCAGAGACGAGACGATTTCCCGTGCTGTTCAACTTGTGCTCAGTCTCTATTATCTGTTCACCCAGCCCGCTTATAAGGCTGTCTTTCTTTGCCACTTCTGTTGCCAGCAGCTCGAACTGTTCTGAAATCCGGCCAAGGGTGGCCTGTTTATCTTCCAACTGCGAATGATTTTTTGCATACTCGACCAGCGAATAGTTGACCTGAAGGTCTTTGAGCCTTTGAGTATATTGCAGATAGTTTCTCGCTTTACCCGCCTGCAGCTTTACGCTTCTGAGTCTCTTTGCGACTTCGCCCAAAATATCCGCAAGTCGGAGCAGATTTTGTTCGGTTCGTTCGACCTTGCGAAGCGCTTCCTTTTTGTGTGCTTTGTACTTGCTTATGCCGGCGGCCTCTTCAAAAATGAACCTTCTGTCTGTCTTTGAAGCGCTTACCAAATATTCAATCTGCCCCTGTTCGAGGATCGAATAGGCCCGTGTACCGATACCGGTGTCCATAAACAATTCCCGGATATCTTTCAAACGACAGATTTTATTGTTGATGCTATACTCACTCTCTCCGCTTTTATAAATCTTTCTTGTTATCTGGACTTCGTCGGCTTCAATCGGCAACTGCCGCCCCGCTGCTCCATTGTAATTGGATATGAACAGACTCACTTCAGCGGCACCGATTGGTTTTCTGCTGCTGCTTCCGCCAAATATAACGTCAGCCATCTGCCCGCTTCGCAGGCTCTTGACACTTTGTTCCCCAAGAACCCACTTTACCGCATCGACGATATTGCTCTTGCCGCAGCCATTGGGTCCCACAATAGCGGTTATGGGCGAATCAAAAACAAATTCGGTTTTGTCAGCGAAGCTTTTAAATCCGTTAAGAACAATTTTTTCAAGTCTCATTTAATATCCTGTCGTCAACGTCCGGTAATATTTACTGCAGTGTCAACCAAGTATTTCTGTAGCAATATGCTATATAGTTATCGGCCGAGGGTTTGTCATTTCTTGATATTTAGGCCGATTTTTGGCAAGGGCCCGGTACGAAATTCTGCTCTGACCGCACTTTTATCACACATCTGTTGCAGAAGAGCCGCCATCTGGGCATACGGCACACCCAAACCTCCGCGTTTTTGCTCGCCTTCTTTGGCCGGCTCATCACAGAGTGTTCGGATAATATCGCTTAGTTCAAAGGAACTCCTCAACTGCGCTACGTCACCGGGACGTTTGGGATGTCTGCGGAGAATAGTGACATATTCGGCACCGGTCGGTGCATTTATCGTTATATCACCACTTTCCGACTGCACAAAAATATTACCGACACAATAAATCGGTGCATCGAATAATACGACTCTCGGCGTGCCGCTACGAGAAACATAAACCGTCCTGCGTTCGACTTGTGAAATTCGTTCCAGATAAAAATCGCCTGCGACAAGTTCCCTTGCGACGGCAATATCGTCCAGCTTCCGCAATTGCTCATACGCAGCCAATCTGATGTTGAAATCATCGTCCCGCAACAATCTGCGTGAAATAAAGGCCGCATCTTTGCGTTCCGCGCCGGCGGTTATTGCCTCCAAAGCCTCAATTCTGTTGGTTGAGCTTTTATTCAAAGCTATCTGCCTGAGAGTCTCCAGAGCTTCATCACCACCCAGATTAAGCATGCACCGTGCAGCCCGCAGCCTAACCTGCTCATCAGATAAATTCAGTAAAACCCGCAGCTTGCCAAGACTTTCGTTGCCTATGGCCTCAAGGGCAACTTCACTTTCATAGCCATCCCGGGAAGCAGCAAGCCTGCTGACAAACGTATTTATTCTTTCTTTGTTAATCTCCGGCCCCCACGTAAGGTACATCGCCTTGACGATTGAAATGAATCTCTGCTTTTGTTCTCGATATTTGTATGGAATCGCCAATTCGATTCGGCCCGGCAAAATCGCATTGGCTGTGCCGCTGCCAAAACGTCCGTTCAAACGGTTTCGTACGTTGTTTGTGGTTGCGAAATCCGTATTGTGAAGTATCAGGCCCACCTTGTGTTCATCAAGAACTTTTGCCCCCGCCAGAATGTATCCTGTCTTTTTGTCCATCATAGAGTTGCTGATTCTGTCCACATAGACCGGGCCTTCCGCCTGCGCCAGGATTCTCGTTGTCAGTCCGAATGTCCCCGCTATTTTAAGCTCGGTGGTATACAGCCTGCCGCCTTCAAGAGAAGTCGTTTGTGTGCCCGGCAACGCGGTGATCCTTATATCAAAGCTCTGACCTTTCGAGGCTATAGTGGACATTACCCCTTCCACCAGCACAACCGCCGTTTCAGGACTGTTAAGAAATCTCCCGACATCCATAGTTCTCTGTGCAGGCAATTGCCTCAGTATCTCCTGTGTAAGATACGCTCTGATATGTGTCGGACATTCCGCCGAACCTGTCTCCATCAATCCTCCTACCAGCCCATACCCTTCGAGATGGACCGCCTCAGGTATAACTATTTCGGCTATTGAACCTATGGTAGGACCTAAATCTATCGTCGATGCAAGCGTACTCCTGCCGCTGGCTCCGATCTGCTGATCACAGCCATATAAAAAATGAATTATCAGCAGCGATGCTATTGCACAAACCGTTTTTCGAATGATAAAGTTCATCCGGTTTGACACCTTAAAAAAGCCTTTTCTGCCGCTCAGAACTTAAAAACAATAGTAAGCTTTCAAAACACCAACGTCAAGCGCAATTTTTATCTCGATTCTGGATGACGGATTCTTGATTGGATACTCTCTGTCATTTCACATTCGACTCCAATGTCGCTTTAATAACAGGTCTGAGCAATTTAGTCCACAGCTTATAGCCTTCGCTGTTCAGGTGCAGATTATCCTTCAAGAACAAGTCTCGGTTCGGCTTGCCGTCCTCAGTTAGCAATGGCGTGGCCGCATCAAGATAAAACAGCCGACTATCTTTCTCAGAAAAATCCTTAATCAACATGTTCGCTTCGTCCATCACAGCCCAGACTAACCACCGGCTTTGGCTTGGTTTGATACTTACAAAAATAACCCGGCTCATGGGAAGCTTATTGTGGACCAGCTCCGTAAACTTTTTATAATCTTCAAGAATACGCAGGGCGCTCTTGCCGGCTGCGACGTCATTGTCACCGGCATAAAATACTATCATCTTCGGCTCATAACGCAGCACAATCCGTTCTACAAAGTAATTGACATCCGAAATTTGAGAGCCGCCGAACCCACGATTGATCACATCAAATTCTCCGAAACACTCGCGAGTCGGCCACATCCGAATGCTCGAACTGCCCACAAACAATACCGCTTCCGAAAGGAACGAATTCTTCCTGTCCCATTCTTCAAAAACCTGAATTGTTTCCTCCCATGGATTCTCTCGATGCTCCTGCGCCGCCCGAACACCTACGTTCAAAGCAAGACAACAAAATATAAATAACAAGCATATATGTCGCAAAACCATTTGATGAGCCCTTTAATAAACCTCTTTAAACGATTATTAAATCACAGGAAGCCCTTTTATTTACAGATTCATTTAATAAGTCCGTTTATTTCTTTTCTTTGAGCACACGAAGCCCTAATACACTTCCGCTGCGGGATTCTTTATTAGGCTTGGCAAATTTGACGGTAATCTTATTTTTACCCTTAATAAGGTTTTCCGGAAGTTTATATTCAACATCAAAAAGCCCGGAACCTTTCTCCTGCATCTGTTCGGCAATTTTTTCGCCGTCAACGACTACATCAAATATCACACTTTCACTGCGACCCTGATTGTAAGTGACTCGAAGAATCAGAGGCTCATCGATTACCGTGACATCATAAGAGAACCATCCTCCGTCGTATGCCCGCCTGCTGTGGCGTCCCTGCCGCCAGGGACGGGCGTCCGACTTTTCGAATTGCAGATTATGGTTTACTTCGAGCTGCTGCTCACCCGGCTGGACGAAATCCACTGTCCTGGCATCGAGCTCCAGTTTCTCTTTTCGAATCCTTTCGTACTCTTGTTGCCTGTCGGCCCATCCCTGCTCAGTGAAGATGTCCCAGTAAATCGTATAGCGTTTCTCGTGCATATTATGGAACGGATAGAGCACAGCGTTCCTTGGCCGGCCAACGTTATCCAATTCGAATGTGTTCACCTTGCCGGCGACCGACTTAACCCATTGCTCAACCGGCTTATCTGATGTCAGCAGCACAGGAACATACATCAGTTCCTGGGCATTCGGATCTTCAACCGGACCCAGTTCACCCGCTAAAACAAACGGCCCATACATAACGGCAACCCGCCTGGGATTGTCAGGCATAGTTTCCAAATGAAGTGACATTGGGAAGCTGACTTCAATCACATCGCCATTCCGCCATGTCCTGGACAGCTTAATAAAGCTTGAAGGCATGGATGTCACCTTCTGTATCGTGCCGTTTACTTTTACCTCCGCACCTTTTTGTGCCCAGTACGGATAACGAATATGGATCGCCAATGCAACAGGAAATCTGCAAGTGAACGTCAACTTTGTTTCATCGTTATCGGGAAATTTAGTGTCTTGCGTGATTTTCAGCCCCTTTTCTTTCCAATCAAGCTCCGAAGCGATGAATAAATTCACATATAATTCCTTATCGCTGTGGTAATAAATGGAATTTCCATATTGCGAATGATTTTCCATGCCGGTGCCCACACAGCATGTAAACCAATTGGGATCCTGATATCGTTTGAATCCGCCCATTTCCAGTGTAAGGTTATAAATCACCCTTCCATCCTCAGGATGCTGTGACGAAAGGATATGATTATACATCGCCCTTTCATAAAAATCTGCAACGTTCGCTCTCGGTTCCCAACAGAACAAATGACTTGTGAGCTTGAGCATATTATAAACGTTACAGGTCTCCGTCGTATTTGTGCCGAGCCTGTCATTGAGCTCGTCCGGCTCGCCGAAATATTCATTCAGGCCGTGACCGCCGGTGACGTAAGAATGATGATTAACCACCCTGTCCCAGAAAAATTCCGCGCCGGTTTTATACTTGGTATTGCCGGTCAGCTCGTATATTCTTCCCATGCCTATAATCTTCGGGACCTGCGTATTGCCGTGGTAGCCCGGCAATATATCCCTTTTTTCAATCATCGGGTCCATCATTTCCTTATGGTGGAATTTTTTGGCCATCGCCATATATTTCTGCTGGCCGGTATTGGCTGACAATTCGGCCAGGGCCTCGGCGATTCCGCCATGCTCACAATACATCACTTTCTGCATCTGCTCGTCATTGAGGTCGTCGATAATTGTATCAAACCAGTCAGCGAGTTTTTGCTCGACCTCCAAAGCTTTTTTATTCGAGCATAACACATAGGCGTCCCTGAGGCCTGAGAGCTCCTTATGCAGCGTGTAAATCGGGACCCAGCAGCCGTTAAGATCAAACCTCTGCGTTTTAATGTCCCCTTCAGAAACTTCCCCGAAAAGCTCTCTGCCGCGGGGAACGCACATCGCATAACCGTCGCCGTTTGCCTTTTGAATTTCTTCAAGCTCATCAACTATGTAATCGGCCCTGTCTTTGAAGCGTTTGTCACCAGTCGAAGCATACATCAGCGAAAGGCCGCTGAGGTAATGTCCAAGAGAATGTCCCGCAATGCCCTGAGCCTCCCATCCGGAATAGGGCTCCGCCTTCGGTTCGAGACCTGCGGTCGTTCGGAACTTGGACAGTAACCGATCCGGCTCATAGTTCAACAGAGATTTTCCGCTTAAATCCTGAGCATGTTTAAACGGGCCGTCAAGCAACCGCACGCTGCTTAAATCAAAAGGCCGAACCTTAAGAGCCTTTTGCTCGCACGCCTTCATTTCAGGGTCTTCCACCTCTGCAAAAACCTGACAATGAAACATCAAAACTAATGACACAATGGGAAAAACGCACACTTTCATAATAACCTCCCGTGATTACACATAACGAAAAGCATATTTTCAAATCATTAAGAAACAATCTGTACAACTACAGTTCTGGTTCTTGGCCTTGTGTCGAAATCGACCAGGATGATTTGCTGCCAGGTGCCGAGCGTTAGTCTGCCGTCAACAACAGGCACGCTCAATGAAGGGCCCAATAACGAAGCCCGTATATGTGCGTGACCATTATCGTCATGCCACGTTTCTTCGTGCTCATACCTGGCATTTTCAGGCGCGATTTTCTCGAACGCCGCTGCTATATCGTAATTGACAAGTCCCGGCTCATATTCGGTCGTCGTTATCCCCGCCGTGGAGCCAATATTAAAAAGTGTAACAATTCCATCATTAATATCAGAATGGGACACTGCTTCGCTGACCTGATCCGTAATATCAACGACGTCACAGTTGCCTTTTGTTTTGACCTTTATCTTTTGCGTCTTGACCATTTGTGATGCACCTTATTCTCAGATACAAACCCCCACCACAAGGGTGGGGGCTAAACGCATGAGTATAAATTTCTATGGACTATGCAATCTTAGTGTCTACTTAATCGCCAGAACCACAACCGACTTGGACGGTAGCGTCGTTGTTAAAATGTTGCCTTCGAGCTTAAAGTCATCGAAAGTCGCAGGCTTTACGACCTGAGGATTCTCAAAGGTATTATGAGCGGTCATAACATCAGCGGTTAGAACGCGCCCGGAGACTTTCTCAGGCTCGGCACCCTCAAGTGCGCATCGTACTTCGACCGCATCGTTCGGATTCAGATTACAAAATGATATGTGAATCATGCCCGAACTGTTTTTCGATGCCGAAACGCTCACTGCCGGCACTTTGACGTTGCGATACTGATAATCACTGCTTTGCAATTCAACGGGAAGCACCGTGGCATCATGATGCACTGTATACATTTCAAAGACGTGATACGTCGGCGTAAGAATCATCTTTTCGCCCTTTGTCAGTATCATCGCCTGCAGAACATTGTTGGTCTGTGCGATATTGGCCATCTTTACGCGGTCGCAGTATTCGTTGAACGCATTGAAAAATATGCCGCACGAGACGGCATCACGTATGGTGTTCTGCTGATATAAAAAGCCGGGGTCCGTGCCGGGCTCTGCGTCCCACCATGTACCCCACTCATCTACAAACAAGTCGATGCTTTTACGCGGATCGTACTTATCCATTATCGCGATATTATTCTTTAGCAACGGGTAAATTGTGAGTGTGTTTTTCATCAGCGCAAACCACTCCTTTTCGTCGAACTTCGTCGCGCTGCCCTTTTGGTTCTGGCCCCAGGTACCCGATCCCCGGACATAGTGATGCAAACTAACAGCATTCATCCGATTGCGGACCTTGTCCATTATGGTTTCAATCCAGTGATAATTTATGCTCCCCGGGCCACACGCAATTTTAACAATTTCGTTGCCGGAGTAACTCCGCACATAGGTCTGGTAACGATTGTAAAGCTCAGCGTAGGCCTCGGGTGTCATATTCCCGCCACAACCCCAGTTCTCATTACCAACGCCAAAGTACTTGATCCGCCAGGGCTTGTCACGACCATTCTTTCGACGAAGATTAGCCATCTCACTGTCACCATCGAAGGTCATATATTCGACCCAGTCCTGCATCTCTTCGACCGTGCCGGACCCCACGTTGCCGGCGATGTAAGCGTCGCATCCGAGCTGCTCGCACAGATCCATAAACTCATGCGTGCCGAAGGCGTTTGTTTCCGTTACCATGCCCCAGTGCGTATTAATCATTTTAGGCCGTTTATTTCGCGGGCCGATACCTTCTTTCCAGTGGTACTCATCGGCGAAGCATCCGCCGGGCCAGCGAAGCACCGGCACCTTGATTTTCTTTAACGCCTCGACCACATCGTTGCGGATACCGCGAGTGTTCGGAATCGGCGAATCCTCGCCAACCCAGAAACCTTCGTAAACACATCGCCCCAGATGCTCGGCGAAGTGGCCGTAAATGTTCTTGTTGATTTGCTCCTTGCCTTTGTCTATATGAATAATCATCCTGTTAACCGCTGATTCCCCCTGCCCCGTGGCTTCGGCTGTGCAAGCCAGTCCGCAAAAAACAAACAGCGCCATGAAAACAACGGTAATATTTTCAAACAACCTTTTCCTATACTCTTTGCGCCTCATCTTATTCTTTCCTTTCACCTTAACGTTCTCGTGCAAAAAAAATCTATTCGTCACCCACAAATCCCCACCGTGGGGGTGGAGGCTAAACATATATGCAAATCCAAATGTTTATTTAATCGCCAAAACCACAACGGATTTTGACGGGAGCGTCGTAGTTAAAACGTTGCCTTCGATCTTAAAGTCGCTGAAAGTCGCAGGTTTCACGACCTGAGGATTCTCGAAGGTATTATGAGCGGTCATAGCATCGGCTGTTAAAATGCGCCCGGAGACATTCTTAGGCTCGACACCTTCAAGTGCACAGCGGACTTCGGCGGCATCGTTCGGATTCAGGTTACAGAGAGATATGTGAATATTGCCCGAACCATCTTTCGATGCTGAAACGTTAACCGCCGGAATTTTGTCGTCGCCAAACTGATAATCATTGCTCTGCAATTCTACGGGAAGCATCGTGGTGTCATGATGGACCTTGTACATATCGAAGACGTGATATGTCGGCGTAAGAATCATCTTTTCGCCTTTAGTCAGAATCATCGCCTGCAGGACATTAACGATCTGGGCGATATTGGCCATTTTCACGCGGTCGCAGTGATTATTGAAGATATTGAGGCTGACACCCGCAACGAGAGCATCCCGCAGCGAGTTCTGCTGATAAAGGAATCCCCGATTCGTTCCCGGTTCGACGCTATGCCACGCGCCCCATTCATCCACAATTAACGCCACCCGCTTTTCAGGGTCGTACTTGTCCATAATTTCCGAATGTCTCACAACAAGCTCATCGATATGAAGCGCTCTTTTCAACTGCTCGAACCAGTCTACCTCAGTGAACTCAGTTGCAGAACGGCTTTTACTGCCGGACCCACAATAATAATGCAGGGCCAGGCCGTTCATTCCCCTTCTTCTCCTTCCTCCGCCTGCGGCCTGCTCCATTAATACTTCGGTCCAGCGGTAATTCCCACCGCTTGGTCCGCACGCAACCTTGTAAAGCCGGTTGCCGCTGAAGTTTCGCAGGTATGTCCCAAACTGCCGGTAAAGGTTTGCATAATGCTCGGGTGTCATCCTGCCACCGCAGCCCCAGTTCTCGTTACCAACGGCCCAGTACGTAACCTTCCATGGTTCCTCTCGTCCGTTGGCTCGGCGCAAATCCGCCATCGGGCTTACACCGTCGAAAGTTATATATTCGACCCACTGCTGCATCTCGTGGACGGTCCCGCTGCCGACATTGCCGCAAAGATAAGGCTCACAGTCCAACTGCTCGCACAGATCGAAAAATTCGTGCGTTCCGAAGTGATTGTTTTCCGTGACGCCACCCCAGTGAGTGTTAATCATCGTAGGTCGCTTTTCCTTCGGGCCAATGCCGTCCATCCAGTGATATTCATCGGCGAAGCATCCGCCCGGCCAGCGAAGTACCGGCATCTTAATCTTCTTTAACGCCTCGACTACATCGTTGCGGATACCGCGAGTGTTCGGAATCGGCGAATCCTCGCCAACCCAGAAGCCCTCATAAATGCACCGCCCCAGATGCTCAGAGAAGTGACCGTAAATGTGCTTGCTTATCTGCTCAGTACCTTTGTCGGCGTGAACAATCATTCTGTTTACTGCATCCTGCTCGGCAGCGGCAGCGTATGACAGCCCACAACCAAGAAGTAGTATCACGAAAACAATAGTAATTTGCTCAAAAAACCGTTTCTTTAATATCGTGCGTTCCATTTTTCTTTCCTTTCACTTTCTACTGGTTCTCGATAATTTCCCATGGCAACAAAAGCAGAATCCGATTTCTGCCCTATGCGACCCGGCCTTAAAATACTACGGACACTATGGTAATGGTTAAAAATTGGAATTTCAATAAAAAAAGCCCTGCGGCTAAATAGCCAGCCCCCCGCTCCTGTGGTGCGGATCACGCAATTCACAAAAAAATGCCATGGGGCATCCCAGGGGGAAACCCTCTAATTTGCTTACGCCCTATGCAATTATAACCTGTAAACTGTTTTCGCTTTTTTCTTGCTGTTCAGGATAGTCGAATTAAGCTAAAATAATGTCAGGTATGATTCATGGGTAGTTGCAACTTGTAAATCAAGCACTGCACATAATCGAAATCTTAACCAATAAAAAACTAAAAGGATATTACTTATGAAGCTGAACGTAAAAAAACTTGGTTTCACATTATGCTGTTATGTATTGATCATTTCCCAAACAGCCGTTTGCCAGGTCAGGCTTCCGCTTTTGGTAAGCGACGGAATGGTACTACAAAGAGGCGACAGTGCAAAGATTTGGGGTTGGGCTGACGCAGATGAAAAAGTAACAATAAACTTTAACGGCAAAACATACAGTGGCACAACCGATAAAGATGGCAAATGGGCGGTCACGCTTTCTGCATTAAAAGCGGGTGGTCCCTACAACATGGAAATCAACGGCAGTAATCATATAACTCTTAAAAACATCCTGATAGGTGATGTGTGGATATGTTCGGGTCAGTCGAATATGGACCTGCCTGTGGACAGGGTAAAAGAACGCTATGCAGATGTGATTGCAAATTCTAACAATCCTGCTATCAGACGGTTTTTTGTTTCCAAGAGGTATGATTTTAACACACCACAGGAAG
>CAZQXE010000005.1:0-21246 GCA_964597115.1 uncultured Pirellulales bacterium
AAGACTTCCTGCGCAGCGTCTTCAGCGAGATCTATGTTGGCAAGCATAGAATAAGCCAATGCGACCATAGAGCTGTGATAACGCTCATAAAGGGCACCGAAGCTTTCCAAGTGGCCGTTTTGGGCTGCTTCAACTAATTTTGCTTCTGAGTTCGGACTCAAAACATTTCCACCAATTCGTGTAAATCTGGCTGATATCAGCTTCCGTTAATATAGTGTAATTTAGCACGTAAAATGTGCGCTAAAAAAATTTTATTTCTCGTATAAAATGTGCTTGACAGTTTTGCGTTAGGAGGTATCTTTAATGCAGGATTAGCGTATTTCACAAATAGAGAAGGAAGTTTCTTTAATCGAAAGGAGTCGTGTATGAGGTACGTAAAAAAATATAGATTCACACAAATTGTTCTGTTGTGCATATCGGTCTTAATTCTCGCCTTTTGTTTCAGCATGGGGGCAGGAGCAAAACCCACCAGTTACGCACCTGTGGCTATCACGGAGGATTTTGAATCTGTCATGGGAAGGATGAAGGCCGCCAAGCCCGAAGTGATGAAGCGCCAGATGAGCCTGCTCAACGAAAGATACGATTTATCCGACAGGCCGGCAACAGGTGTCACTATGTCGCGAGGAAAGCTGATTCAGGAAGGTGTCCGGGCGAAGCTACCTGCTGGAATGACCTGGCAGAGGCTTGCGGAAATGACGCCGGAGCAAATTAGCGAACAGGGCCTTTTTCCAAAAGGATTCCTGCCGCTGCCTCATCCAAATCACATGGAAGGCGGTATGTTATTCCCCCAGTTCGTGATAGATGAAATTAATAAGCAGGAGGGGCGAGACTTGACTCGTTTCGACCTTGATTTTGACCTGCCCGATCATTTCCTTCCGGAATTCCCGGCGGCAATATTTCTTACGACCCGACCGGATCTCGGGGACGTCTCGCAGGGGAAGGTTGTCACCATCGACAATTTTTACGAGCTTTTTAACGGCATATTGAATCCAAAGCAGCTTGAGGGTTTGCGTTTGCTGGTCACGCCGTTTCCGCAGCAGCAATTCAATCAGACCGAGGACCGCCGCAGCGCGCGTCCGAGCAGGGGAGTGACCTGCTTCGATTGTCACTCCAACGGCCATACGGCGGCTCCAACGCATCTGGTTGGTGACATTAGGCCGCAGGAATTTCGCCACCGGCTCGATACGCCGCCGCTGCGAGGGGTCAATATCCAGAGGTTGTTTGGCTCGCAGCGTGCGTTGAAAAGCATTGAAGATTTTACAGAGTTTGAGCAGCGAGCAGCCTATTTCGACGGTGACCCGGTTATCGCCACCAAGAAGGGAGTAAATATTCTCGAGCGCGCTAGTCAGGTTCACTTTATGGCTGAATTTCAGGCGCTTCTGGATTTTCCACCGGCTCCAAAGCTGGATATTTTCGGCAAGCTCGATCCGGCCAAAGCCACAAAAGCTGAGCTTCATGGCCAGGATGTATTTTTCAGCAAAGGCCGATGCGGCGAATGCCATGTGCCGCCTTACTATACCGACAATCTGATGCATAATCTGAAGGCCGAGCGGTTCTATAAGCCACAGATGGTAAACGGAAGATATGCCTCGGCAGACGGTCCGATTAAGAATTTTCCTCTCAGGGGTATTAAGGAATCGCCGCCGTATATGCATGATGGGCGTTTGCTGACACTGGAAGATACGGTCGACTTCTTCAATTTGATATCGGGAACCAAATTGACCGAGCAGGAGAAGAAAGACCTGGTCGCATTCATGCGTGCTCTTTAGGCGCTTCGACAGATTTATATGGATTTTGAGCGAATATTTTTGCTGGCGCAGGTTGCAATAATGTGCTGGTTGAAATAAGCGAAGATTCTATCTCCACCTTTGGCGGCTGCTGAATCTTTATATCCTCAATTTATGACCGTCCTTTTTACATTTTATAAGCTTGCTAATGACAGATAAATCAATGGCGTTTTCGGTGGGATTTTGGTATCGTAGCCTCACTAAATGCTATTCACTAACCACTAAATACTATGTCTAAAGGTTTTGTATATCTTGTTGGAGCCGGGCCGGGTAGGGCGGATTTGATTACCGTTCGCGGGGCGGAGGTTCTCAAAGAAGCCGACTGCGTGATTTATGATAAATTGGCCAATCCGGCTTTGCTTGAGTTTGCCGGAAAGAACACCGAGATTATTCACGTGCCCAAGCGAATCGGCAAAGGCTCCGCCACGCAGGAACAAATCAATAAGCTGCTTGTAGAGAAGGCTTCCGGCGGAAAGACGGTTGTACGGCTAAAGGGCGGCGACCCGTGCATCTTCGGCAGGGTGGCGGAGGAGCTTGCGGTTCTCGCTGAGGCGGGGATCGATTTTGAAATCGTACCCGGCATAACAGCAGGTATCGCGGTCTCAGCTTATACCGGCATTATGCTGACCGACAGAGAGTTCAGCTCGCAGGTTGTTTTTATTACCGGAAGGGAGGCCGAAGGCAAGGAAGGCACCAACATCGACTGGGAGCTGCTCGCCAGATTCCCCGGCACCGTCGTCTTCTATATGGGGGTGGGCAATCTTGATTCTATCGCTGGGCGGCTGATTGAAAATGGTATGGATAAAGATACACCGGCGGCGGTAATTGCAAATGTCACTTTCCCGGCCCAAAAAATTGTGAAGGCTTCGCTTGAGAGAATCAGTGAAGAGTGTAAACAAAAGGGGATCGAGCCGCCGGCAATTATCGTTATCGGTGCCGCCGCGGATAGTGGCGCAATGCTCGATTGGTTTAGTAGGAAGCCTTTGTTCGGTAAGAATATTGTAGTAACGCGAGACGTTGTCGGCAATACCAATTTTGCAGCGAAGATTATAAGTCGCAGCGGCAATCCTCTGGAGTTTGCAACGATAAGAATCCTGCCGTTAACACAAAAAAACGAATTCGTTCGGACGCTTGCAAAAATCAATCAATACGATTGGATAATCTTTACCAGCGGCAACGGTGTGACCATATTCTTTGACGCTATGGAGGGCCTGGAAAAAGATGCCAGAGTTTTCTGCTCTGCGAAGATCGCTGCGATTGGCAGCAGGACTGCGGCTAAACTGGACGAGTTCGGCATAAAGGCAGATTTCGTGCCAAGTGTCTTTACCAGCGAACAGTTAGGCAAACAGTTGCTCGGTTTTTCGAATTTAAAAAATAAAAAGATTTTGCTTTTGCGCTCGGAGCTTGCCTCGAATGAATTGGTTGAGCTGTTGGCAGACGCTGGAGCGGAAGTCGATAACGTTTCTGTTTATACCACCGAGGAAGAAAAAGGCGAATCGTCGTGGTTGGCTGGTAGATTAGACGAAGGGACAATTGACTGGTTAACTTTTACGAGCCCTTCTTCGGTTGATGGATTTTTCAATCAAATCTCGTGCGATTTGGTGAATAAATCTAACGTCAAGGTTGCATCGATTGGGCCGGTGACCGCCGAGCGATTGAAGGAACTTGGTGTTGCTGTAAATGTAACGGCAACTGAACACACCGTCGACGGCCTGCTTGATGCCATAGAGGAAAGCGAGAGAAAAAAGTCGTAAAGGAGAAATTGCCTAACGAATTACGGAATACGAGAGAGGAATTTTCGATGAGTTTTCCAAGACAAAGGATGCGGCGGCTGCGCAGCAGCGATGCAATGCGAAGGCTGGTGCGCGAAACTATTCTGAGCGTTGATGATTTGGTTTATCCGTTGTTTATCAAAGAAGGCAAAGGTCTAAAGGAACCGATCAGATCGATGTCGGATTGTTTTCACTTTTCGCCGGATACGATTGCCGGTGAGGCGGAAGAAGTTGCATCGTTGGGAATACCTGCGGTGTTGCTATTTGGTCTGCCGGGCAAGAAAGATGATACCGGCTCAGAGGCCTGGATCGATGACGGCGTTGTACAGCGAACGATTAAGGAGATTAAAAAAGCGGCCCCGAACTTGTTGGTTATTACCGATGTCTGTCTTTGTGAGTACACGGACCACGGCCATTGCGGTGTTATCGAAAACGGTAAAGTCGATAACGATGCAACATGTAAGTTGTTAGCCAAGATAGCCCTTTCGCATGCTCAGGCGGGAGCTGATATTGTTGCCCCTTCGGATATGATGGATGGCCGGGTCAGGTACATTCGTGAAGCGCTGGAAGAAAACGGCTTTGAAAATATTGCGATTATGTCTTATGCGGCGAAATATGCTTCCGCCTTTTACGGTCCCTTCAGAGATGCCGCTGAGTCGGCCCCGGCGTTCGGCGACCGCAAGACTTACCAGATGGATCCTGCTAACAGCAACCAGGCGATGGCCGAGATTGCGCTCGATATAGAAGAGGGTGCCGATATTGTGATGGTAAAACCGGCTATAGCTTATCTTGATGTGATATGTCGAGCACGACAGCGTTTCGATTGTCCGATAGCTGCCTACAATGTCAGCGGCGAATATATGATGGTCAATGCCGCTGTGAACCTGGGGCTGTTGGATAAAGAAGCGACAATGATGGAAATGCTTGCCGCCATCAAACGTGCCGGAGCAGATATGATAATTACGTATTTCGCCAAAGATGTTGCGAAATTATTATCGAAGAAATAGTTTCAGCTTTAGAAAGCGCAAAGAAAAAGGGCTGCGATAATTTCTCACAGCCCTTTTTGTTACAAATCAGATGTCCCGAAGAATTTTACGGACAGTTAGCAAGCCATTCGTTGACGAAATCTGTGAGGTCGTCCATATTAACTACGCCGTCTCCGTTAAAGTCTTCGCATAACGTTGAAGTAGTAGTATCCGGGATAAAGTACAGGTCTTCCGTTTCACCAACTTCGTATCCAATCCCTGGTCCGGAACCACCGTTGCCTAACAGGTCAGGATTGTCGCCACCTTTCCATGGCTCCTCCGAGAGAGTTATTCTCATCCAGATTTGGTCCGGACTGCTTTTCGGATGCCATGATTTGAAGGCCGGCGTGGTGAGCAGATTTAATCCGACCGGCAGATTGAACAGTAACTGGTTCTGTACGGCCCACTCCGGAATTGGTGCACATGAACTCTGAATAACATCGTCCCAGTCGCCGTCACGGTTGAAGTCACACCAGACGTTAACCCAAAGGTCAACATCAGGATCGAGAACGGTTACTTCGTAGTCGAAAGTGGTCCAGTCACATTGCGGCATGCTGATCGGGAATATTACGCCATCGTCGCTGTAGTCCTGGTTCGGATTGTTGGTTAGCGGATTAATGTTGTTGATACCATCCTGATCCGCACCGATATCAGCTTCGTCCTCATGAGTGACCCCTTGACCCAAATAGGCTGCCGCCAGCGGATTCTGGTGAGACGGTCCCTTAGGTCCAAAGCCGCTGCCGTCGTCAAATACGGTGGGATAATTGGCCCGAACTCCCAGAGGGCCTCCCATCGGATATGCAGTCATAACTACACCATAGTTATTGGTGCTGTCGGGTGCGTCTCCAAGGTCTTCTGCCTTTGCCGAGCCGCCGCCATCGCAACTGATAGTCAATACGCCCCGACCGGGTTCTGTGCTGTATCCGGTGCTGTACGAAGCGATCTCGATCAGGTACTGGTTGCCGGCGATCGCAGCGAAAGTGATCTCGGACTGCTGACCACAGGCGTCATCGTTGCATTCAATCATACTGGCTAACGATGGTGTGCAAAAACAACTGTCATAGACTGCAAGCATAGTGTCGAACTCACTGCCGCACAGACTGACAGTAACGTCACCGGTGCATGTTGCGGTATAGCAATACCAGATGTTCGGACTCCTAACGCAGTGGCCGATGCCGTCAAATGTTGCCTCTGTGGTGTCGAACGGAAGATTTGTTACGTCACCAACCGGTGTTGCGTTTCGGCAGATATCATTAGCCGGCGTACCACCCGGGTCGCCTTCGCTGCTAATGCTTAATACGCCTTGACCGGTCTGAGTGCTGTACCCACCGACTTCAATTAAGTAGCTGCTGCCGGCGGTTGCGTGAAAGGTGATTTCAGACTGCCAATCACAGGCGTCGTCGTTGCATTCAATCGGACTGGCTGGTGGACAATTACACCCGTTGTAGACAGCGAGTTTGGTATCAAATTCGCTGCCGCACAAACTGACAGTGACATTGCCTGTAGCTGTGGCTGTATAACAGTACCAGAGATTTGGACTTTGCATACAGTGGCCGACGCCGTCGTATGTTGCTTTAGTAGTATCGAACGGGAGGTTCGTTACGTTGCCGACAGGTTGTGCGTTGTAGCAGTTGTCGTTAACCGGCATATCCGGTCCAACTTCGGTGATAATACTAATCACACCCTGGCCACTATCACAAGGGTTGTAGCCGCCGACTTCAATCAGGTACTCTATGCCGGCAATCACCGTAAAGGTGATCTCTGACTGCTGCCCACAGGAGTCATCGTCGTATGCGGTCAGTTGACTTGCAGTCGGATAGCAACCGTTGGTTTGGTAAATGGCGAGCATTGTATCGAAACTACTGCCACACAGGCTGACTGTAACATCACCTGTACCCGGAGCAGTATATCGATACCAAAGGTTTGAGCTGGTCATGCAGTGACCGGGGCCATCAAACGTCGCACAAGTTGTGTCGAACGGCTTGTCGGTTACGTTCCCAATCGGCTCGGCGGCATAGCAATTATCGTTAAATGGCGGGCTTGCCTGTGGGTTACAGCTAATTGTTATCGTACCCGTGCCGAACTCATGGATATTATAGCCTCCAACCTCGATTAAGTATTTACCGCCAGCCGTCACCGGAAATGTAGTCTGTGCCTGGTGATCCGTAAAGTCGTCGTTGCATTTAAGTAAACTGCTGGCTGCTGGAGGACAACCGCATCCGTTATATACGGCAACTTTCGTGTCGAAGTTGCCATTCAGGCTAACGGTAGCACAGCCGTTACATGAGGCGGTATAGCAATACCAGACGTTCGGACTTTCTACGTAATACCCGGGCCCGTCTGCACTGGCGTATGTAGTGTCGAACTGCAGGTTCATTACTTCACTAACCTGCTTTGCGTTGGTGCAGTTATCGTTGGGTGGCGGGGAATCAGCTTGTATGGTAGCGCCCAGAGCCACATGTGCAGTGCCGAACAATAATGTCAGTATGCACAGTAACAGCAGTTTGGATTTGATACTTTTCATGGTCGAGTCCTCCCGAAAAAAACTAAAAGGGTTTTAATTACGAGACGTTTTTATGAACATATGACGCTTCATTTAAAAGGGCGAAAACCAAAAGACAAGAATAGTCATATCGCTCCTCACTAATTTCACTCTATAATACAAACGATAGTATATCAAATTGCTGTGGCAAACACAAGCAAAAACACGGGATAACGCCTGTTTTTTTTGCTTTTTGAAGCGTAAGTGCAATAACATCCGTGTTATCAGCTATATACGTACCTGTTTCTATGATGTTCAGCTCTACTTTCCGTAAGTTTCTTTGGGGCAGTAGACCTTCTTTTCGATGAATTCCAGACTATTGTTGGTGTTATCTTTCAGGGCACGGTAAAAGCAGGATTGATAGCCAACATGGCATTGCCCGGAATCGACGGTTACTTTGAGAACCAGGCAGTCTTGGTCACAATCTACGAGAATCTTCCTTACTTTCTGTAAATGGCCGCTTTCTTCGCCTTTCTTCCATAGTTTTTGTCGCGATCTACTGAAGTATGTGGCGTAGCCAGTCTGGATTGTCAAATCGAGAGCCTGACGGTTCATGTAAGCGACCATTAGTATTTGGCCGGTCTTCTCGTCCTGGGCTATAACTGTTATCAGGCCGTTGTCATCAAATTTTGGAATAAATTCCGTGCCTTCTTCGATGTTTTGCTTTGTAGTCACTTATTTGGTTCCTTATATTATTAGTGAATTTCTGCATAACTGTTGCTGATATTCTTAACATCTTGTCAGTCTATGTTTTACACGTTATTATCTGTTAAAACAAGTTTTTTCAAGGTGGACGACATCAATGCCTATAACGAAGATTCAGAGAAGTAAAAATATCTTTGTGTTTTTACGTATTCTCGTGGTTGCTGCCGGGATCACCTGGGCAGTAATCTGGCTCTCTCGTGAGCACAGATGGAACAGGTTGGTCGACATTTTCAATCGGATGAATATGGGCGTCTTTGCCTTTGCTTTGGGTATTTTTATCATCGGGCAGGTAATAATAAGCTTACGTTGGTGGTTGCTGTTAAGGACCCAGTCTATATTCATAGGTTTTTGGGCTGCGGTTAGACTCAATTTCCTGGGGTGGTTTTACAATAATTTTATGCCGGGTTCTGTCGGTGGCGATTTGATTCGGGCCTGGTATGTTACCAGGTACACGGATAAAAAACTTGAAGCCGTGCTAAGTGTGTTTGTTGATAGAGTGGTGATAGGATTGCTGGGAACATTGTCTATCGCTGTTTTTTTCTACCTGTTTTTCCTGCGAGGTGAGCTTGGCTCGATAACTTTAACCAGCCAGGTTGGTTTTTTCAAATCCGTTGCCGGGTACAAATGGTTGTTTCTTGGGGCGGTTGTAGTCATTGCTTTGGTTTTTTGCGGAGTTCTGCTGTTTAGGCGAAGCCGACTAATGCTGGTAAAAACCTGGTCATATATACATAAACAGGGTGTCCGGATATTTAAGAAGCTGAAACAAACAACTCTTATCTACTTTACCAGGCCACTAACTATCCTTGCAGCATTTGGGCTGACGGTTTTCTTACAGCTTCTAACCATTACCGGCTTCTGGTTTCTTGGAAGAAATCTGGGCATTGAAGCCGATATTAAATACTACTATTTAATCTTTACGTTGGCGTGGGTATTGGGAGCTTTGCCCGTCAGTATCGGTGGGGCGGTAGTAGTGGAAGGCCTGCTCGCTTTCCTTTTCGTCCGTTTTGCCGGTGTTGAAGCGGAGTCTGCTTTGGCGCTTGCCCTGTGTCAACGGGTAGTATGGATGATTGCTTCACTGCCTGGGGCGGCGATACATTTGGCTGGTGCGCATTTGCCAAAAGACTTTTCTCTTGACTATGATAAGTTTGTAGATTAAGTTACGTTGTTCCGGTGAAGATGCGGTTTCATAAGTAACTTTAATGGGGCGAAAAATAGTAACTTGATGTTAACAAAGGACTTGGTGCTAAGAGGATGAGTGTAACCAGGCGATTCAAAGGCTATTTCTTACATGGATTGGCGGTATTATTACCGAGTATCCTGACAATCTGGCTGTTTGTCTGGAGCTATACGTTCATTCAGGAGAATATCAGTATCCATATTAATCGTGGTCTGGTCCACGTTATTGCCTTCGTGGGCGGCGAGCGGATCAATGTGAGTGAGGATGAGGTTCGAGCTTACCTTTTGACAAGGAAGCCTGAACTGGATAAAAATCCCAGCTTGTTGGAAATAGAGATGAACAGGGCTGATATCAAGCGAGGTGCACGGATTCAGCATCTTGAAAAAACTTGGGTTGATGGCCACGGTTCGATAGCGGGTTTTATTATGGCGCTGATAGGCGTTTGCATCTTCGGTGCATTGCTAGCCAGCGTTGTGGGCAAAAGCCTTTGGCGAATGGTCGAACGGTTCATGATGAATACCCCTTTTCTTCGGCGAGTTTACCCCTATATAAAACAGGTTACAGATTTTTTACTTACACAGGAAGAGCAAAAAAAGTTATTCTCAAGGGTTGTTGCGGTCGAATATCCGCGTAGGGGTATATGGTCGGTGGGTTTTGTTACTGGCTCTGGGCTTGAGAAAGTCGCGAACAGCCTCAGAAAAGAGTTTCTTACTGTTATAATACCCACTTCGCCGACACCATTTACAGGATTTGTGATAACAGTACCTAAAAAGTTGACGTTGGATTTGGATATGACAGTGGAAGAAGCGTTGAGATTTATCGTGAGTGGCGGTGTCATAACGCCGGGTAATGGGCCGGCAATTTCAGCTTTGTCGAAACCAGATTACAAAAGTCAAGAATAGGAACGGATTTTATAGGAATCTCAATAAAAACAGTTAAGGAGAATGATCTTGCTTTTTACAATCAGTGGTAAACATATTGAAATTTCGGAAGCAATCAAGGTGTACGCGGAGGAAAAAACTTCCAAGCTTCCGAAGTACTACAATAGTATTAATCAGATCGAAGTGGTGGTAGATGGTGGCCAGGGTAGTAAGACGAGCGTTGAGATAATTGCAAGGGCTGAACACAGCAAAGTTTTCGTTGGTACTAAGACAGGCGAGGATGCTTACCGCTGCATAGATATGGCTGTCCACAAGCTTGAACGACAGCTCAGAAGAGCAAAGAGCAAGGAACGAAACAACAAGCACACAAGTGGCGCAGAGTTGACATAGGTTACATTCTTGCGATGTATGGTTTTATACCTGGTCGATTATGCTCACAAGAATAACTTTGGGCGAATAAGATGAAATTTATAGATTTTGTCTGTTTTGAGGCGATAATTCCGGAACTACAAGCATCTGACCGTGACGGAGTGATAGCGGAACTTATTTTATCGCTCGATAAAGCCGGTAACCTCGGAAAGGGCAAGTGTAAGGAAATTACACGGGCGATGATAAAAAGAGAAAACGAAGCCAGCACCGGGCTGGGCAAAGGTGTTGCTGTACCGCATGTTAAGCACAAGTCGGTTAAAGATTTGGTTGCTGTTATTGGGAAAAGCAGCACCGGCATCGATTTTTCTGCTCTCGATAAGCTGCCGGTCTATTCGGTAATACTTTTAGTTAGTCCGATTGATGATCCGGACCGGCATTTGCGGGCGATGGAAAGTATTTTCAGGCATTTACAGCAGGAGAAATTTCGCAGCTTTCTCAGGCAAAGCCGTACTTCTGAGCAGATCGAAGATCTTTTCAGGGAGGCCGACGAAAATCCGTCGTTATAATTAGTAACTCAGTTTCTGCATAACTTTGGCAGTATTATGAGCTTCCGGGTGTGTGGATGTAAGGTGGGGCAGGAACCTGGATGATGCAGGCAGGGAAAGATACTTTGGAGAAGTTGATTTGTGAAACGGCAGTTGAGATAAAAAATGCAGATGGTCTTCATATGCGCCCTGCGATGCAGTTTGTGGATACCGCAAACGGGTTCGACAGTGACGTTACTGTCAGCAATGGCGAAACTGATGTTGACGGTAAAAGTATCATGCAGATGAGTATGTTAGCTGCAATCTGTGGAAGCAAACTGAAGATTAGAGCCGAGGGCCCGGATGCCCAGGAAGCAATCGACGCTTTGCGGGAACTTGTGGAAGAGAAGCATTTCGATGAGCCGATGCCCAAAAAATAATGGGCGACGGATATGTCGGATATGAGAAGTATGCTATGGAAATAAAGAAGGGGATAGCTGTATCGCCGGGCATTTCGATTGCGAAGTTGCTGGTTATTGATTCCGAAGACTACCGAATTCCCCGCCGTTCAATTAATCCTTCACAGCGAATCATCGAGATTCAGCGCATAAGAAATGCCTTTAAAGATGCGAGCGATGAGTTGGCTCAGCTCGAAGCGAAACACGACAAAGCCGAGGGGGGTAATATAAAAGATATTTTTGCCGTGCATCTGCGTTTTCTCCGTGACAGAAGCCTGCGTAAGAGGATAACCGATCTGGTGCACACGGAGTTGGTAACGGCCGAGTACGCTGTCTCTTCCGTCCTTCGTCAAATTGCATCAGAGTTCGCCAAAGTAAACGATGCCTATATGAGCGAGCGGGCAGCCGATATTTATGACATTGAGAGACGCTTGCTCAAACAGTTGCTTGGGAAAAAACGCGAGGAGATCGGACATCTAACAGAAGAAGTTGTTGTTGTTGCTCGGGAATTAAGCCCTACCCGGACGGCCGGCTTTGACAAGAAATTCGTCAAGGGCATCGCAAGTAACGCCGGAGGAAGAACCAGTCACGCTGCTATTGTTGCACGCTCTTTAGGTATACCCGCTGTTGTGGCGCTCGAAGACCTTACCGAGTACGTCAGCGGTGGGGATACTATTATTGTTGACGGCAACCGTGGAATTGTCATTGTAAATCCGGATGAACAGACGATTGAGCAGTACCGGGAGTATTCGAAGGAATTCGTGGAGCTCGAGCACAAGCTTGATGCGATAAGAGAAAAGCCGGCCGCGACCCGCGATGGGACCATGATTACATTGTTGGGCAACATTGAATTCCCGGATGAGGCAGAGGTGGTTTTGGAAAAAGGAGGCGATGGCATAGGATTGTATCGTACCGAGTTTCTTTATCTTAACAGCGAGAGCGAGCCTACCGAGCAGGACCATTATCAGGCTTATGCTGAGACTGTTCGGGTTTTTGCCGACAGGCCTGTGACAATAAGAACGGTTGACCTTGGGGCGGACAAATATACTCAAAGCAGGCGTTTTGTCCCTGAGCCGAATCCGTTTTTGGGATTAAGATCCATCAGATATTGCCTGCAGAACCTTATGATGTTTAAAACACAATTGCGTGCGATTCTGCGTGCATCGGTTCTTGGTGATGTCAAGATAATGTTTCCTCTGATCACGAATCGGCAGGAGTTGATGCAGGCCAAGATGATTTTGCGCGATGTTATGGAAGACCTTGGCGAAGAATCCATCTCCTACAATAAAGACATTCAGATAGGTATTATGATTGAAACACCTTCGGCGGCTTTGACCGCTTTTTCGCTTGCCAGAGACGTCGATTTCTTCAGTATCGGAACGAACGATCTTACGCAATATACCCTGGCTGTCGACCGGGGCAACGAATTAGTCTCTACGTTGTATTCAGCGGTGGACCCTGCGGTGCTTCGACTAATAAGGACCGTTATTCAGGATGCGCATAAATCGCAAATCGACCTGAGCATTTGCGGCGAGATGGCTTCTGAGCCGGAGTACATAATGCTGCTGTTGGGAATGGGCGTTAAAACCATGTCACTTAGTCCGCCGATGATACCGGAAATTAAGCAGATTATCCGCTCGGTAACGATAGAAGACTGCAATAAGGTGGCCAGAAAAGTGCTCGGCATGAACTCCGAGAGACAGATTTCAGCCTACCTCCGCAGCTCCGCAAGAAAAATCCTCCCCGAAGCATTCTAGCCGTTAATTTAGGTACGTGGTAATTGATTATGTTTGTGCGGTCCGTTTTATTTTTCGCCCGCATCTGCTTCTGAGGCATTGTTCCAGCGTTTGTCGATTATTGGTGTATCCGGAGGGAGCAAAATGCGATTCAAGTCAATGACTTGACCGTCAACGAACAATTCGATGTCGATGCGAGATCGATGTTTGACTTTAACAAACCTGTCGGCCGGAATCCATTTGAGTTTGCCACCTTCTTTTTTCGACTGAACGAATTCAGGTAATTTGCCTTCCGGCGTAAGAATATCTCTCGGCCAGGGAGGCCCGGCGTAGAGCATTTTGCCTTGTTTGACGAGTTCCTTTGCTTGTTGGAACGATTTGATTTCTCCTGTGTCAGGGAGTCTGCCTTCAGGTGAAATAGGTTTTGGTGGTGCTGGAGGTACTCCTGGTTTGATGGATTCTTGTTTTTTTCGAGATGCTTTTGCTGCTTCTTCGCCCGAGAGATTTATGTAAGCTCCTGAGGGTGCAAGAATCCTGACTACGGGTTTGGTTTTGCTAAGTAATGACCATTCATATTGTTTACTTCCAACTCGGTAAAGGGTTAAGGGTGCCCCTTTGCTCTTCAATTCTAAAATTATCGGCCAGATACGTTCGAAGGTCTGTCTGTCGTCGAATGGTATATCGTGTATATTCTGTTGTTGGTATTCTATTGAAATGGCGATCGTCTGTGATTTCTCACGCAACGGCTCTAATTCCTTTGGCCAGTCCAAAGGCCATTTTCCTGAAGCTTCTGCCACTAAATAATAAGAGAAGACCGGTGATACCAAAAAAACTACGGTCACCATGATAAAAAGTTTGATTGATTTGATTTGTCTTTTCATGTTCTCACCCTTTCGAATAAATATTTTTCCTCTATCTTCTTACTGGTATTCGATTATGCCATATCTGTATATCAAGAGTTCTATTCCCGCTTTGGCTGTGAATATTATGGTAGTAATGGTTGAAAAGAACAGGAAATACTCACCGCACAAGCTTTTATATAAATACGTTGATGTGCCGGAAGTGTGCGATAATTTATTTCTGTAGGTTAAAAAGGAGCTGGGGGCTGAATTTTCCTTTTTTGTTTTCCATTGCGTAAAAAGATGCGTTTATTGCGCCGAGCGACCGGATGGCCAGGCCCTTAGTTTTGCCTTCAATCATGCGCTGGAGCACGGGATTGGAGATTGTGATTAGTGTTTTGCTGCTGGGGGCTTCACTGACTTCGACATCGATAATCATCTGTGAATTCAATACGCTGTCTATTGATTGTCCCCGACATAGACTGTTGTAAGTGACAGTCTCCTGATTCCAGTTTGGGTCGCCTTCTAATATTTCGACAATCCTTATCATTGCGAAGTCCTTAAGCTTGTCGGAGAAGCGCTGCAGTGAGTGTGTCATCAATTCCAGAAGCCCGAGTCCGTCGACTTTTTTTCCGCCGAACGCACTCAAATCCCAGCGCATAATAACAAACTGGGTCGAGCTTACGGTCAACAGAGTTGTTTTTCCCGATTCGTCTTGAACGCACCAGTTATTAAAATTCATATCAGGATATTGAGAGTCGATGATACAGTCATGAGCGACTTTAACCTTGTGTGCGAATGAATTCGGGTCGGGGATGGGCGGATGATACGGCACCTGAACACCCTTGTCCGGCCCCGCCGAAGCGACATTTACGATGTCCACCTTCATATAATCCACATCCACGCGATATTTACTCAGCCCCCAGTCCATGAGTGCGAGCTGTCCAAAGACTCTATCACCCGGCCTGGCATCGAAATCCCGGGTGGTCATACTTATGATGTGCCAGTTTGTTGTATCGGGAATGTCGAATTCCATAAGGTGCGAATGGAAATCAACGGTTCTTTGCGTATTAAGATGGAGATTCACCCGGCGGGGCGCATGGCTAGTTCGGATTCGCGCTTCGATGCGGAGTTCGTAGCCGGGTTTGTTCAGAAGACTTAAATCAAGTTTTTCGGAGACGCGTCGTTTAATTAGTGCCCACCAGATGTTGCGTTTGTCCTTCGTAGCGTCCACTGAAATTGAAGCGTAATCGTCAACCTGCCGGAAATCCATAGTTGCCAAACCATCCCCGGTAAAAAACGCCCAGCCGTTGATGGCATTCGGGTCTTTGACAATGGAGGTGCCATTAAAATCGTCAAGAAATTGTGCCGGCGCGTGCGTGCAGGCAAGAGAGTTTAAGATAAGGAGTATGATGTATTGTTTCAAGCCGACTATCTTTAACATTTTTTCAGTTACTTAATTTTAACCGACTATGCCGTCGCCGTCGATGTCGAGTCCGTGAATCTGCTCAATTTTCTTAACAAGCTGGCGTAATGTATTTTGCGTTAATTGAAGCTGATCTTCAAGAGCTTGAACTCTATCTTCGATCGTATCGGATTTTCGTTTCTGGCCGTACATAAGGCCGGTCTGTACAACTTCCCAAAGTATACCCATTTTTCTCCTCGATTCATTATTCTCGCTCGCCGATCCTCAGAAACCGGCTGAAGCGAATCGTTAGTATTTCCATTCTCTTTTTAAGATACTCATAAGATGGCAGTTCCAGAAAGAGTTGCCGGTTCTTGCAGATTCTCTTTTTGTTCCTTCAAGCACAAATCCTGCCTTGGAATAGCACCGTGTAGCCGCATGGTTGAAATCGAAAACGCCGAGGCCGATGCGATTCAAACCGAGCTCGCTAAATCCGAACTGCAAGGCCTCTTTAATCATGAACTCTCCGAGTCCTTTGCCGCGTCTTCCCGGAGCGATAATAACGCGGGAGAGCATTGCAGAATCGGAATTGCGATTATGATTGGAGATTTCGCAATAGCCAAGTAACTTTTCGCCATTGCAAAGTGTAAAAGGGTACAAAGTGGGTGGTTGTGCTTTAGCTGCTTTTAGATGCTCACGGAACTGCTTTTGCGTCAGGGGCCAGTTAAATACGGAGCCGGCCCATTGGATCATGTCCGCTTCCGTCTTTATCCAGGAAAGAATCTCAGGTATATATTTTTGTCTGAGTGGTTTTATTTTCATGGTTTTTTGCATTTTGATTATAGACCTTCGGTTTTACCTCGGCACCGTCCCTTTCGGCCTAATATTGCTGGGCGGTTCGGGGTGCGGATGACATATTACTTTGTGTTAGCGGCTTTTACAAAAGAAAAAATGCTTGTTTTTCGGATAAGGATAGGCATAATACTGAATTATAAACTCAAACTATTTTAAGGAGATACGCACATAGTAGCTTCTAATGAGACTATGCTGCTGGCAGTTAAGTTCAGGATAGGAGGTAGCCTGAGGTTTCTCTCGCACGCTGAGACGCTTTGTTTTTTTCAGCGTGCCTGCGTTCGAGCGGGTATTTCGGTTCAGTACAGCCAGGGTTTCAATCCTCGTCCGAAGCTCTCATTGCCTTTGCCGAGGTCTGTGGGAGTTGCCTCGGACGATGAATTGTTATGCCTTCGGCTTACCCGCCAGATGCAAGGCGGGCTGGCGCGTGACCTTAACGGGCAGGGAGCAGAGAATCAAGAGTCACGAATTAAATCGGAACTTTCGGCGCAACTACCCGAAGGATGTGATGTGCTTTCGGTGGCCGATATAAAAGAGAATGTCTCAATTCAGCCTCGTTCAGCGACGTATGTGCTGGTAGTGCGTAAGGAATATCTCAACGAGGAGCTAAAGTCGACGATTAAACGCTTGCTGGCGAGTAAGAGTCTAATTCTGCAGCGAAGAGCAGCTATAGGAAAATCGAAAAACGACAATCGACGATATCAAATCAAGAATATTGATGTCAGAGGTTTTTTGAAATCGATTAATCTGGACCGGAACAGTATAATTGTCGAATGTGAAATCAGCCCTGTCGGCTCGATTCGCGTTGATGAGATTCTAAATCTGTTGGAGCTGGATGCCCGGAAGCTGGCAGCGCCGATCAGACGTACAAATGTACAATGGCAGGAAGCTTAAAATTTAAGGTGAAATTCGATATTCGGATTTATCTAATATATAGGAAATGAATATGGCAAGAGAGATGCTTATAAATGTGGCTGAGACCGAAGAATGCAGGGTAGCGGTCGTCGAGAATGGTTCGCTTGAGGAGCTATATGTTGAAAGGGCGAGTTTGAACAGCCACGTTGGCAATATTTATAAGGGAAGAGTGGCAAATATCGAGTCCGGTATACAGGCGGCGTTTATAGATTTTGGCGTCGGCAAAAATGGTTTCCTTCATATAAGCGATCTGCATCCTCGATATTTTACATCGAAACGTGGTGGTTATATCGAGAGTATCGGTCGCAGGAAATCGCTAAAGGACCGGCCGCCTATCCAGGATTGCCTTCGCAAGGGCAAGGAAATTGTCGTTCAGGTGACAAAAGAGGGCTTAAAGACAAAAGGAGCAACCCTCAGCACATATCTCGCAATGCCGGGCAAGTACCTGGTTATGATGCCCTGGATGCGCAAGCACGGAGTCTCGCACAAGATTGAGGATGAGGATGAGCGCAAAAGACTTCGGCAGATTCTTGAACAGTGCGATCCGCCCAAAGGACGAGGCTTTATTATCAGAACGGCAGGGCAGGGGTCCTCGAAAAGAGATATACAAAATGACCTGAGGTATCTAAAGCGTTTATGGAGAGCTATCGAAAAACGAATCGAAACCGAGGGGGCGCCAGGCGAGCTTTATCAGGAATCGGATCTAGTGATAAGGGCGCTAAGAGATGTCTTTGACAGCAGGATAAGCAAGATAATATGTGATTCGGAAAGCGTGGTTCGCAAGATCATGGATTTCTTTGCCATAGCTACGCCGCGTGTCAAACGGAAAGTTATATATTATGATAGTAAAGTCCCGCTGTTTCACAAGTATCGGATTGAGGATGAAATTACAAAGGTCCAGTCACGCAGGGTTGAGCTTGAAGGCGGCGGTTCGATTATAATTGAGCAGACCGAGGCGCTGGTTTCGATTGATGTCAACAGCGGGAGATATCGCAAGCAGAAAAGCGCCGAGCATACTGCTTACGAAAGCAATATAGAGGCGGCGACTGAAATTGGCCGCCAGCTTAGATTGCGAGACCTTGGTGGGCTGATAATCTGCGATTTTATTGATATGCGAAATGCCAGTCACCGCAAGGCTGTGGAAAAAGCATTTCGGGCTACCGTCAGAAACGATCGTGCTCGTTCGAGGATTTTGAGCATAAGCAGGTTCGGCGTCGTGGAGATGACGCGCCAGAGAGTGCGTCCTTCGCTGCAATCGTCTACTTATCTGGCATGTCCTAATTGCGGCGGCACGGGTTTTGTCAAGAGCCATGAATCATTGGCGATTGAAATTATTCGGCTGTTAAATCTCTCGATCTCGAAGGAGCAGATAAAACGTATTGAGCTGTTTGTTTCGCCGGAGGTTGCCGACTACCTGCAGAATATCAAGAGAGCGGCCCTGACACAGATAGAGCAGATTAGCGACAAGCGCGTAATCATTCATTCTGCCTCCGATTATGCCGGCGAAAAGCACGATTTGGTCTGCTACAATGATCGCGGCAGCGTTGTAAAACTATGAATATATCTTCGTTGTTAAGTAAGTAAAATGGTGACCGGAAAAAAGTGCAGTTTGATCTTGAATACGCACGGAAAGTAATCGAAGCTGAGGCGGAAGCGATTAATGCCGTTAAGCCGATTGTTGACGAATCTTTCGCCAAAGCTGCGGAGATGATTTATAGCTGCACCGGCTCCTGTATTGTTAGCGGCATCGGCAAAGCGGGCATAATCGGACAAAAGATAAGTGCCACTCTGGCTTCGACCGGAACGCCGAGCCATTTCCTGCATCCTGCCGAAGCCGTCCACGGTGACCTTGGCAGGTTGCGCAAAAACGATGTAGTTATAGTTCTCAGTTACGGTGGTGAAACGGATGAAGTGACACGACTGTTAAATCTGGTCAAGCAACTGCAGATAAAAATGATTGCGATAACCGGCGAGAGTAACTCGACTCTGTGCGAGCACAGCGATGTGGAACTGTGTATGGGACAGGTGAGCGAGGTTTGCCCGCTTGGTGTAGCTCCGAGTGTTTCCACCACATGTATGCTGGCGATCGGTGATGCACTGGCTTTTACAGTAATGAAAGCTCGCAAGTTCAGCGTTGAGGATTACGTAAGGTTCCATCCGGGCGGTTCGCTTGGTGCAAAGCTTATGACGGTCGAGCAGTCAATGATGTTCAAAAGTGGCGAAAAATTACCCATTGTTGAAGTTGCTGATACGATAGAGCAACTCCTTGCCATGACCGGTGATGTAAAACGTCACGGAGCAGTGATGGTTGTCGATAAAGATGGAAAATTAACGGGGATAATCACAGACGGTGACCTGAGGCGCCTGATTACGAAACATGGACGTAAGGCGTTTGAGTTTAAAGCGGGTGACGTTATGACTGCTGGTTGCAAGAGAATAAGAGCCGATGCTCTTGCTGCCGAGGCGACAGCGATTTTTCACAAGTATAGAATTGATGAGCTTCCGGTGGTTGATCCGGAAGACAGGCCCATCGGCTTAATTGACGTACAGGATATCGTAACGATTAAAGTTGTCGGATAAATCCAATTGTCGATCAGCAGTTGGAAATCGAATATCGAAAATGAAAAAAGTGGACCTTTCAGAAATACAGTTGTTGGCTTTGGACGTTGACGGTGTCCTGACCGATGGGACGATAATAGTTAATGGTGACGGAAGTGAGAGCAAGCATTTTAGTGCGCTGGATGGTCATGGAATTCGGATGTGGCGAAGGGCGGGGCTTAAGGTTGCTCTTATAAGCGGCAGGAAATCGGAGCCGACGCAGCGCCGAGCCGAACAACTACAAATAGAATACGTATTTGAGGATTGTCATTATAAACTGCCGGTGTTTGAGGAATTTCTCGGGCAGGCTGGTCTTTCACCTGAGAATGTAGCTTATGTTGGGGATGATTTGCCGGATTTGCCGCTGATAAGATATGTTGGGTTCGGAGTGGCTGTTGCCAATGCGGTCGACGAAGTCAAGCAGTATGCTGATTATGTAACCACACGGCCCGGCGGCAGGGGTGCTGTGCGGGAAGTAATAGAATACATTCTTAAAAATACGGGCAGATGGCAGGAGCTTATGAAAAGGTACCTGCCGTAGTATTGGAATGAGGTTGTGCTGATGCGAAAGCTTTATATTGGATTTATCTCGCTGGGAATTGTGCTCATTATCTTTTTGCTCTACAGTCGGGTGAGCAAAACGCCTCCTATTGACAACGGTACGGGAACCGGGTTCATTGATACTGTTGCCGACAGCAACATGGAAGCACTCGAAAGTGACATTGGCAAGGTCGGCGAGTTTGGAGTTGGCCCTGTCAGAAAGGCCCAGTACGTTACTCTCAATGAGAGAACCAAAGAAGTGGAGCGGGAATGGGGATTCGAAAGGCTTCTGCACGCGGCAAGGGATATATGGGAAATTGAAAAGCCTTATATGAACATTTATGAGCGTGATTTTACATGTTTCATCACGGCTGAGAAGGGCGAAGTGCAGGTTGAAACTGCTGTCGGAAAGCCGACACCGAAGGACGCAACATTTTCCGGACAAGTAGTCATTCATATTCTTCCTGAAAGCTCAAGTGACATAAAAGAAAGCTTTATATACCTTGACGATATTATTTTTCTCAGTGAAAGGTCGCAGATCTCAACGGCCGGACCGGTTGAGTATATCTCAGAGGACGCTCAAATGGAAGGTACCGGTCTGGAGCTTGTCTATAACGACCAGATGGAGCGTCTTGAGTTCTTCCGAATAGTCGACGTTAAGTCTCTGCGTATTAAAAGCTCGCAGATGGCATTTCTTTCGAGCATGAACAGGCAGGCTGACAGCTCTGCTGATTCCGGCAGCCCGACCGAAACGCGGCAACCGGACGAACCTGCCGTAGCTGTTGACCTGAAAGATGCAGAGTCACCGCCAGTAGCGGCCCAGCCACAGGAAACATTGCCGCAGGTCGTGCAAGCACAACCTGAGCGAAAAGAAGGTGGATACTACAAGTGCATATTCAGAAAGAATGTGGTTATTGATACGCCTGAGCAGTATATTTTCGCAAAACAGAGTCTTTCCATCAGCGATCTTTTTTGGTCGAAATCTTCTACGAGTGAACCGGTTGGGATTAGTGACAGCAATACCCCGGATAGCACCGAGATAATTACAGAAGCTAACGAATCCACTCTGCAGGTCGGAACAATCGCAGATTCTAATATCGCCGATGCTAACGTTACTATTG
>CAZQXE010000005.1:21346-34429 GCA_964597115.1 uncultured Pirellulales bacterium
CTGCAGGTCGGAACAATCGCAGATTCTAATATCGCCGATGCTAACGTTACTATTGTGAAAGCTGTCGATGCAAACCAAATCGCTGTGCCGCAGCAAAGTGAGCCGAATAAACTACAGCAGAAGTTTGTTGATATTATTGTGACATGCGAGGACGGCGTTATTCTTATACCAGAGGATTATCCTGTGCCGTTGAGTGAGTCGACCGAACCTGATATTGAGTCGACTGTCTCGGCACAGGATCGTTTTTTAAAGAATAACGGCAATGAGGGACAAACCAGGTTTTTTGCTCGGAATATCGATTATAACGTGACCACCGGTGATGTCGTGACAGAAGGTCTGACGGAGCTGGTTTTTTACTCGAGCGATGTGACAAGTACCGAAGCTAACGAAGCACCTGTACCGGTGAAAGTTACCGCTAGGGAAAAAGTGAAATTTCTCCAGGCTTCGAGCGAGGTCATTTTCGAAGGCGATTGTCTGTGTACGATGCCGCAGACCGGCTTAAGCGAACAAAAGAACGCAACGCTTTCTGCGCAAAAGATTACGGTAAACGTGCCCAAAGATGAGTCTCGAAATATGTTTGTCTCTTCCGATATTATCGCTGCCGGTCCGGTGGAGCTTGATTTTTACGTGCAGGATACAAGTGTTTCGATTGAGCCGATTGAACCGAACGACCCGAATGACCCGAACGACCCGAATGATATCGTGCCTGTGGAAAAATTTGTTCCGGTTAAGGTGACTGCTCAGAAGCAGGCTAAGTTTATACCTGAGTCGAATCGGATTATCTTTGAGGGCGATTGCATCTGTTCAATGCCGCAGAGAGGTTTGAATCCGCAGAAGGACTGCACATTTTCTTCGCCACAGCTTACGGTAAACCTGGCCGGTGACGAATCTGAACAAACGTCCACTCTGCCTGACGTTTTTGCTGCCGGTCCTGCTGAGTTTGCGTTTTACGTCAAAGATTCAGCCGTTGGTGCCGATGCCAACGGAGCCCCGCTGCCGGCGAAAGTGACAGCTCAAAAACAAGCCTACTTTTCGGCCGAATCGAACAAAATAGTTTTCGAGGGCGATTGTCAGTGCACTACGCAGCGAGAAGACCCGAACGTTCTGCAGGAATTCATTCTCTCGGCCCCGAGGCTTACTGTAGATTTGGAAGATGCGAATGACCGGTCATCCGGACAAACCGGCGGCATGAAAATTTTTACCGCTGACGGTGGGACCGTAATGCTTGGTACGGTTAAAAGGGCGAAAGTCGATCCAAATCTTGTGCCGGCAGCACAAAGCGACGAAGCGGGCGAGCTGCTCGGTGGAGTCCAGTTGAAGTGCGTTAAATTCGAATATATTCCTAATCGCAGGCTGTTCGTAGCTACCGGGCCGGGAATAATAACCGTTGATAATTCCAGGATTGCCGAATCTGAGGAAGAGGTCGGCAGGTTTAGTTTGCGCCAACCTTGCTATGCGTTTTTGCGGAACTTTGACACTATGAAATATTTCCTGGAAACGAATCGTATTTTCGCTGAGGCCGGCGAGCAGGAAATGTTATTGGTCAATTATATTCCTGTTGTCGATGGCCGGTATGGCGAGGGAGCCGAGGCAAGGGCTTCTCGCGTGGAAGCTGTACTTTACGAGACGGCTGATGGACAGACCGGCTTAGCGGCGATGACCGCCTCAGGTGGGATTCGTTATGATGATGATAAGGATAATATATTCATTGGCAGTGAATTGTTCTATCACCACGATAAGTCTTTGATAACGGTTGAAGGCGATGAATCTCAGTCGTGCTATTGGAATGGTGCACTTGTCGATGCGATCCAGTACGACCTGGTGACAGGTAAAGTTGATACTCATGTCGTCGCACCCGGCGCCCTGCAGATAAACAGATAATAAACAAGGCAGGCCAGGCCAAAAGCTGTCATCGCGAAATTAAGGAAAGGGTGGTAGTGGAAATTAAGCGCAGAGTTGCTGCAGGTCTTTGATGGTCAATTCATTCAGGCGGGAGACGATTTTTTCGGCCTGGCTTAATTGTTCGGCTTCGTAGGTGTTGGTTACGGCGATGGTGTGCATGCCGGCTGCCGTGGCGGCTTCAAGACCCCAGTGTGAATCTTCTATTACGATACACTCGTTTCCCAGAACAGGATTCTCGCAGCCTTTGTTGAGTCGTTGTAACGTCAGTAAAAATCCTTCCGGATCGGGCTTGCCTTTTTTGACCTGCTCGGCGGAGACAATAACCGAGAAGAAATGTCGCAGACCGGATTCTTCCAACAGCATCTCGATCTCGGTCAGCAGCGCTCCCGAGCAGATGGCCATCGGTATTTTGTTTTGTGCGAGCATCTGTAAAAATTCATGCACACCGGGGATTGTCCTGCCTTCGGTTTTTGCTAATTCCTCGAATATGCGGTTCTTCTGCTCGACGAGGTTGTGGATTTTCCGTTTATCCATTTCGAGCGAGTCTTGTTCGATCAGCGTCATGTAACAGTCAACGTCGTTAAGGCCCAGGTATTTTTGATAATAGTCCTTCGCCGATATCTCGACATTGAATCTGGCCAGAACGCGATTGAATGCCCGAAGGTGCAAAACTTCCGAATCCGTTATCACTCCGTCAAAATCAAATATAATTGCTTTAAGCATATTCTTAGCGAATTAGTTAATCCAAATAATTCACTCTACCGGCACTGGGCCGATTATGGTTTCGTATTCTTTGAAGGTTGATTTATCGCCGGTCTTGGTTAGCTCTGCCAAGGCTGTAATCTTCGGAGCGTTCTTTGTGATGTATCTGCGGGCGAGCATTGCCTTGCGCTGCTTCATAGAAACCGTTTGGCTGTTATTGGTCTGGCCGTTTTCAGCTACAGGGACCTGCATATCCACTTTCGTGCCGGCCTGGTCGCAGAACAGATAACCGTTAATCAAAGCAATCGCGATATCGACCAGCGGCCTGCCGTAGAGATCCATGTACTCGTTGCCCTGTTCTTTCACATAGGCTACCGCTTCTTTCAATTTTTCCGTTCCCTCGGCGAGTATTCCGAGCAGGTCTTTTACTTCGGCGTCGTAATCCCGCTCCGCAAGCTTGACGAAATATTTCTCTGCTGTCCCGCTGCAGACGCCGCGAACCGCAGCGACGATTTGCAACTGGCTTGTCCCTTCGTAGATGGTGGTAATCCTGGCGTCGCGGGCGTGCCGTTCGGAAGCGTAATCTCGCATATAGCCGCTGCCGCCGAGGACCTGAATCGAATCGTAGGCAACGCTGTTACTCATCTCCGAGCAAAAATATTTGCTCATTGGCGTCAGCATCGCCGCAAGTCTTTTGAGCTTTCGTGAATCATTCTTGAACTGCTTGGCCTCGGCTTTATCTTCGGGCGGGTTCGATTCAAGCCTTTTGAGGCATCCAAATTCCATATCCACCACGCGTGACGTTTCATATAAAAGTGCACGACCGGCTTCTGTGGCAATCTTCATATCGATGAGCATGTCACGGACCGCCGGCAGCTTCTCAATCGTCACACCGAACTGCCTTCTCGTGGCGGCATAATCGCGGGCGATGCGGTAAGCAGCTTCGGCGATACCCAAAGACTGGGCTGCAATGCCGATTCGGGCGCCGTTCATCAGGCTCATCACGTATGTTATAAGCCCGCGCTGACGTTCGCCGATGAGCTTGGCGGGGGCGTCATTGAAGAACAGTTCGCAGGTCGGGCTGCCGTGGATGCCTAATTTATCTTCAAGACGTCGGATTTTGACCCAGGGACCTTTTTCGACCAGGTACAAACTAAGGCCCCGGCCGTCGGAAATGTCCGGCTCGCTTCGTGCAAGCACCAACAGGATCTCGCCGCATCCGTTTGTTATGAATCGCTTGACTCCCTGGATGAACCAGTTGCCTTCGGCGTCCTGGTAGACCCTCGCCGGTTTTTCCTTCTCCGCATCGTGGCCGGAGACTTTGACGGCTTGTAAGTCGGAACCGGCATCCGGCTCGGTCAGGACCATCGCGCCGGTGACTTTGCCGGCGGCAAAATCGGGGAGATACTGTTGTTTGATTTCTTCCGAGGCAAAGGCGTTAATTGTCTCTGCGATTCCCTGCAGGCCGAAGATGTTCATCAGAGAAGCATCCGCCCGCGAGAGAATCTCGATCGCCATCGAATAGACGAGGTTTGGGAAGTTCAGTCCGCCGAAGCGGTGGGGCAGCGTAAAGCCCATGACCTCGGCCTGGCCGAGCTTTTCAATCGCCTCGGCAATTCCTTTGGCGCGTGTCACCGAGCCGTCTTCGTTGAGGACGTTGCCCTGGCGGTCCACATCCTCGGCTCGTGGAGCGATGAACTCGGCACAGAGCTGCCCAAGCGAGTCCAGCACCATATCGTAATTTTCTATAGCCTCGCCGGCGTTGGCCGGTGCGGTGTCGAATTCGCCTGCGAAACGAAAGTCCTCTTCACAAACTGCTGCCAGTTTGCCAAGGTCAATGTGCCTGAATAAAAACTGTATATCGTTATTGTCACGATAAAAATTAGCCATTCTCGATTCTCGCAATGACGGTTACGGTCATTGTCTCTTTTTCACTCTATTCTTTTATGCCTTTTTCCTTAGTTGTCTTAATCATCATCGGCACGACTTTATTCAGGTCGCCGATTATCTTGTAATGTGCGATGTTGAAAATCGGCGCATCGGGATCGTTGTTGACAGCGACGATTTTCTGGCTCTGTGACATTCCCGCCTGATGCTGGATAGCGCCGCTTATTCCGACAGCGACATACAGACTTGGCCGGACGGTTGTGCCGGTCTGGCCGACCTGATGGTCGTGGTCGATAAAGCCCAGGTCAACCGCCGCTCTGGTTGCCGCCGGTGCTGCGCCGAGACAATTCGCCAGGTCCCAGATGAGCTTGAAATTTTCTTTGCTGCCGACACCCGCTCCGCCTGCGACGATTATTCTCGATGCTTTCAGGTCTACTTTCTTCGGGCGCTTGTGCTCTTCGAGAATCTCCAGTGGCAAATCCTGCTGAGTTATTTGCACTTTTTCTTCGATGATTTTGCCTTTTCGTTTAGCATCCGGTTCGAGCATCGGCATCACGCCTTCGCGAACGGTTGCCATCTGCGGCCAGCGGTCAAGATTGATAATCGTAGCAATGATATTTCCGCCGAAGGCCGGCCGTATCTGGAACAATAGGTTCTTGTGCAGCTTTTTATCTTTCGGTGTCTGATGGTCGCCGATTTGCAGGTCGGTGCAGTCTGCGGTAAGGCCTGCCTTGATTGCACTTGCGATTCGCGGCGCCAAATCCCGGCCGGCAATCGTTGCCCCGTAGAGCACAATCTGCGGCTCGTACTTGTGAATCAAATCATACATGACCTTTGCATAGCTGTTGGTCTGGTAATCGCCCAATAGCGGATGCTCGGCTACGTATACCTTGTCGGCACCGTAGTGTATCAACTTCGTCGCCAGGTCCATAACGCTGTCGCCGAAGACTGCGGCAGCTAATTTCACGCCTAAGGTATCAGCAAGGTGTCGTGCCTTGCTCATCAGCTCGATCGGCGTATCCTCCAGCCGCCCGTTATGCTGCTCGGCAAAAACCCAGACTTCACCTTTTCTGTTCACATCTATCATACGAACTCAAACCACAAATCTTTTTTTGTCACCGCTCCTGCTCTGCGCTTCCGCAGGGACAAGTTCACTCCTGCTAAGACAGGGACAGGAAAGCACGGGTGGGATTTTCAGTATCGGCGTCGACCACCGCCACCACCGCCGCTGCCGCCGCTTCGACCATAACCGCCGCCACCACCACCGCCTCGACCACGGCCGGAGCCTCCTCCACGTCCGCCGCGACCACCACCGCCTCCGGACCTGTGGCCTTCTGCTCTTGGGCGAGCTTCGTTCACATTTACTGCTCGGCCTTTTATTTCCTGGCCGTTCAGGCCGGTAATCGCAGCATCGGCCTCGCTTTTGGCAGGCATTTCAACAAATCCAAATCCTCTGGATTCGCCGCTGAATTTATCTTTGATGAGGTTGATTGTACTGACCTCGCCGAAAGCCTCAAAAGCCTGACGTACGTCTTCTTCCGTTGCGTCGTGTGATAAATTACCCACATAAATATTCATTTTTCTTCCTTTCATGGCCGACCAATTCGGCCTTTAGCAATATCAGCTTTCGGCACGGCTGAACACGCGTCAAGCCTCCGAATACCGAGAACTTCTTTATTCGTATATAGTCGTTCGTATTTCGTATTCCGGCACACCGGGATTGAGTGAGTCTGAATTCTGTCTCCTGTATGCTATTATTTTATTTTTTCCTCTACCAGATAAATGACATTATTTTTTAGGGCAAGGTAATGGAGGCTGTCGGCCGAATCAAATATGATGTTCCTCCTAACTTTACCAATGATAATGTCGTACTTGTTGCCCTCTTTTTCATCCACAACCACGCACCATTTATCCTCATCTTGAACCGCATAGGCAATCCGTTTGCTGTCGGGGCTGAAAACAATACGATGATCAACAGCGTTGTATTGCTTGCTCTCTTTTCCATCTAAGACTAGAAACTGTTTATTCTCTGTTACTACGTAGGCCACATGCGTGCTGTCAGGGCTGAAGATGGTGCTGCCTTTCGCGATGCCTTCGTACTTCTTGTGCTCTTTTCCATCCACCACAACGAAGAACTCGTTGTCCGCCTTGGCCAGGTAAGCCAGACGTTTGCTATCAGGGCTAAATGTTACAGTGGCTCCGATGCCGTCATATGCCTTTCCCTTTTTTCCATCTGAGACTACAAAATGCTTATCTTCCGTTACAGCCACATAAGCCATACGGCTGCTGTCAGGGCTGAAAACTGGAGTACCTACTCCGATGCCGTCATATTTTTCTTTCTCTTTTCCATCCACAACCACACACCATTTATCCATTTCTTGAGCCGCATAGACAATCCGTTTGCTGTCGGGGCTGAAGAAAGGAAGAGGCTCCTCCATGATTCCATCGTATTTCTTTTGTTCTTCTCCATCTACGATCACAAGCTGTTTTTCACCGGCCTTAGCTACATAAGCAACACGCTTACTGTCCGGACTGAATATAGGAGTATCTGCAAAACAGACACCATCATATTTTTCGCTCTCTATCCCATCCACGACCACAGACCAGCTGTCGCCACTTTTAACACCGTAGGCGACCCGTTTACTGTCGGGGCTGAAGACAGGATAATTTGATGCTACGATGCCGTCGTATTTTTGTCCCTCGTTTCCATCTACGACCAAGCAAAATTTATCCATCTCTTTAGCCGTATAGGCAATCCGTTTGCTGTCGGGGCTGAAAACAATACGATTGTGAACGGCGTCGTATTGCTTGCCCTCTTTTCCATCTAATACTACAGAAAACTTATCCCCGACTTTAGCGGCGTAGACGACATGCTTACTGTCGGGACTAAAAAAGAGAGAGCCTTGCACAATGCCGTCATATTCTTTTTGCTTTTGTCGATTTATGATCACAAACGGCTTATTTCCTTCTACAGCCACACAAGCCAGACGCGTGCCGTCGGGGCTGACTGTGAGACTCTGCGGTATCCATGACGAAAAGTCAACTTGGTCAATTATTTTCTCGGAAACAACTCTGTTTAGGGATTGTTCCTGTGTGTAGGCTTGTTCGGCGACCAAGCCGAGTACAGAAATCATACATAACGCAATAAGCTTTCCAGGCATTTTAATACACCTAACTTTCACGCTATTATCTTATCATCAATCAGTTCGTGTATCATATTTGCGATTGCTTTTTCTTTTGGCTCAATTTCTTTTGTTTCCTTTGCTACTAAAATAACGCTTTGGATGCGGTGGACTTTTGTCGGCGAGCCGCTCATACCGCACCAGCTCAAATCGGCTTCAACAACATCCAGGTCCCATTGCTTGATGAGCAGGTCGGCATCTTCCAGCTTGCTGCGTTTATGCTCGATGAGCTCTTTAATATCCGCTTCATCGGCGTTGGGATTCTCGGCTTTGATTTTCTGCGCGATTTCTATCGGCGTAAGCGCCTTTTTGTACTTCATCATTTTTCTCGCTGCAGCAACTCTCGGCGTGTTTGCATCGCCGGTAACGGTAAGCAGGACCGGCAGGGTGGTTTTAATCCGCTGCCAGCCGTTTCCTATATTTCGCTGAGTGGTTATAATCTTGCCGTTTAGTTCGACAAGCTCTTCGACGTATGTAATCTGCGTAACGCCAAGTTTCTCCGCCAACTGCGGACCGACCTGGGCGGTATCGCCGTCAATCGCCTGCCTGCCGCAGAGCACGATGTCGTAATCAAGTTTTTTGACGGCACAGCTTAATATGTAGCTGGTCGCCAATGTATCGCTCGCAGCGCAGCGTTGGTCGGTTATCAGGATGGCCTCGTCTGCTCCGCGATATAGCGAATCGCGAAGAACCGCACTTGCAGCGGGCAGCCCCATCGTAATAACCGTAATATGTCCGCCGAATTGGTCTTTTATTTGCAGGGCCAGTTCAAGGGCGTTAAGGTCTTCCGGATTGAAAATGGCCGGCAGCGCCGAGCGCTTGACCGTGCCGTCATCGTTCATCACATCGCCCGTAATCCTTTTGGTATCAGGTACTTGCTTTATCAGTACAACACAGTTATAACCCAACTATTCACTCCTTATTAAATTTTGTGATTTTCGATGAAATGTCTCATTCGACATTCAAGACACGATTCACGATCCACAAGATACGAATTGTAGCGAGATTCTCTCCGACGTCAACTGTAAAAGCGGATTTCCCCTTGAGATACCCCGCGGCAAGCGAATCAGGGAATTAGAGAATTGGCAGTTCATCAAGCACCACTTACCAATCACGAGCATCCACCGTGAGGTGTCCTGCGGAGAGAAACGAGAATCTATTCCGTCCGGTCCTTGAGGGCCTCGTCGACAAAACCCTTAAGCTCGTGAATAACGGACTCCTGCTCGGAGATGACCGCTTTGACCACGTCGCCGATGCTTACGATGCCGAATAGCTTATCGTTTTCGATGATTGGCAGATGCCGGATGTGCCTGGTCGACATCAGGGTCATGCACTCGTCAATACTGCTTCCGGGATTTATACTGATAATGGGCGTGCTCATAACATCTGCGATGGTCGTTTCTTTTGACGATTTGCCCAGCAGAATTACCTTTCGTGCATAATCTCGCTCGGAGAACATGCCGACGACTTTGCCCTGGTCGATGACAACAAGAGCGCCGACGTCTTTGTCCGCCATTAATTCGAGAGCTTCGTAAGCGGAACTTTTGGGAGAAACGGACCAGACATCACTTCCTTTTGTGTCAAGTATTTCGGATAGCGTAACTTTCATACCAATACCACTCCTTTCTACCGTTATGTAGTCCCCCTATCGAGGCTATATTTTTAGCTGAGTCAATGTTCAAGTGCAATAGAAAAAACACAACTTGTCAATAAATATTGACCCGGAAACACCTGTTGATTGCAGGGGATTAAGGGATTGGATGCCTCTCGCAACGTCCGTGACAATCGCCGATGGAAACGACTTTTTCACGGCTCCTGCTCGTCCTGCTCATCCTGCTCCGGGTCATTCTGTGAAGACTGTTGAATCTCTTCGATAATCTGCCTGGCTTTCTCTGCCTGGTTAGCCGGAACGAGCACACTCGGCACCATGCCATCGAGGCAATAAGCACCCTGCAGATTCTCGTTCGTGATTTGGACCGGGATTCCCGCGCTTTCAAGATTCGCCTTCATCAGATAGGCAAACGTGATATCGCTTGCGGTGAAGACTTCTACGTATTCGTCCATTTGGTCACCCCTTTCGCAGCAACGATAATAACTTTCTTAATAATTGTACCCGGCATCGGCCTTTGTGGCAAGACACAAAGGTGGCTGTTGAACACAACAGGGAGCAGCGGTATAATCCAGGCCGAAATTAGCCTTTACTTTAATAGAGCAACTGCGAGGAACAAAAGACTTGGGAGAAAACGAGTTTTCCGGTTAACATTCCGATTGTAATGTTATCTCGTTAGAACACTCTTAAAGCTGTAGTGCTTGGGGAATATGAAAAAGGAGTTGTATAACTTCATCGGCAGGATATCGAGGACGATTGAATATTATGTTAGCCAGAATAAAATGCATGAAATACTCAGTATCGGGAAGGAACAATGAATAAAATAATTGATGATTTTTCAGAGAAAGCAAAAAAATATTTGGAGCAAATTGAAACAAGGAATGTTTTTCCAACGAGAGAAGCAATCGAAAATCTTAATAAATTTGATGTTCCACTTCAAGACGATCCTATAAATCCTGAGCAAGTAATTCATGAATTAAATGAAATAGGTTCTCCCGCAACTGTTACAAGCGCTGGCAATAGGTATTTTGGCTTTGTCATAGGAGGCGCTTTACCAGCAGCTTTAGCGGCTAATTTATTGGCTGGAGTGTGGGACCAAAATGCGGGAATTGAAGTCGCATCTCCTATTTCTTCATTTTTAGAAAATGTATGTCGTAAATGGTTGATCACACTACTGAATATGCCAATTGGAACGGAAGTTGGTTTCGTAACTGGAGCCACAATGGCCAACTTCACCGGCCTTGCCGCTGCCCGTCACTCCTTGTTAGAAAAAGAAGGATGGAATGTTGAAGAAAACGGCTTGTTTGGTGCGCCTTCAATTACTGTGATTGTCGGCGAAGAAGTGCATGTAAGCGTTTTAAAAGCTTTAAGTATGCTCGGTTTGGGACGGAATAGAGTTATTCGAGTACCAGTCGATAATCAGGGGCGAATGAAAGCAGAACTAATACCGAACATTACAGGGCCTGCTATTATCTGTATTCAGGCTGGAAACGTCAATACAGGAGCATTTGACCCAGTTGATTCTGTTTGTGAAGTAGCTCACAATATGAATGCCTGGGTACATGTAGATGGCGCTTTTGGACTTTGGGCTAAAGCTACTCCTAACAGAAAGCATTTAACAAAAGGAATTGAAAAGGCTCATTCGTGGGCTACAGATGCTCATAAATGGTTGAATGTGCCGTATGATAGTGGTATTGTTTTTGTACGTGATGCCAAGCATTTAATTGCATCTATGTCAACAAGCGCAGCTTATTTGATGGAGGGGAAAAAGCGTGAACCATTTTATTATGTTCCAGAACTGTCACGGCGGGCACGAGGTATTGAAGTGTGGGCAGCGTTACGCTCTTTGGGCCATAATGGTTTAAGGGATTTAATAAACCGAAACTGTGAATATGCCAAAATATTTGCTAAGAGACTGCAAAAAGAAGGATATGATATACTCAATGATATAGTTTTGAATCAAGTATTGGTTTCTTTTGGCGATTCGGATCTAACCAACAAAGTGATTAAGCGGGTCCAGGAAGAAGGCACTTGTTGGTGTGGAGGGACAACATGGCAGAATCATACTGCTATGAGAATAAGTGTTTCTTCCTGGAAAACAACTAGAAAAGATATAGATAAAAGCGCTAATTCAATAATAAAAATTGCAGAAGAAGAAAAAGGGAAAACATCCGGTTAACGAATTATTTTAGCCTACCTCGTATCTCGGCGGCTGAATTAGGCGTTTCTATAAAAGATTATGAAACAAGTATACTTCAAAACCCGGGATGCGTGGCGAAAGTGGCTTAGTAAAAATCATGAAAAGAATGCCGGAATCTGGCTGATTTTCTATAAGAAGCACACGGGTAAGCCTACGCTTGAATACGATGCGGCAGTTGAAGAGGCACTGTGCTTTGGCTGGATAGACAGCATCATTAAAAAAATCGATGACGAAAGGTATGTACGAAAGTTTACTCCCCGCAAGCCTGATAGTCGATGGTCTGAATTGAATAAGAAGCGGATAGCCAAACTCACCAAGCAGGGGCTTATGACCAAAGCCGGTGTTGCGATGGTGACAGCGGCGAAGAAATCGGGGCTTTGGAATGAGCCGGATCGACCGGCTATTTTCTCGGCAATACCCAAAGAGTTAGCAAGTGCATTGGCTAAAAATAAAAAGGCAAAAACATTCTTTGAGACGTTGGCGCCTACGTACCGCAAGCACTTCATCGGCTGGATTTCCGTAGCGAAGCGGCAGGAAACAAAAGACCGCAGAGTTAAGGAATCGATTGCTTTACTTGCGCAGGGCAGGAAATTGGGCTTAAAGTGATTGTCGCTGGGAGTAGTCCGTCAAAAAGAATACCGGCGCCCACCGACAAGTGTTTAAAATCTTCGCATTATTCCCAGCAGGAACGAAGCCACGTAATGCTTTTCAACTATGGGGCTGTCGGTTATCTCGCTGCCAAGCCATTCGACAGAGGCCATGCCCATAACACTCCATTTCTCGTTGAGTCTGTAGTTCAGTCTCAGTGCAGTCATCAGTCCGGTTGAGTCGCCGACATTGTATTGCGGCCGGCCCGGTAATGCTTCGGAACTTCGCACGCCGTAATAATAATCGTTCAACCGGCTGCTGCGATAAGTTACGCCGATACTTGGCGTCGCGAGCAAATTCCTTATATTCGCGGCGGCTCTGAAATCATAGTTGTAGGACAGCGTGACTTCATGGCCTTTGTGCTCGTTGAGGACGTCTGCGGTAATATCAGCCGTGACCCTTCCTTCGCCGAGTGTTCTTGATAAAGAGCCGCCAAGCTCCATCGTCCATTCCCTGTCGTTCATGCCCCGCAGGTATTTGCTGTCCTCATCTTCATATCCCTCGAACCGCATCCTTGCGACGCCGCGGACCTCCCAGTCGGCGTTCTTTAACAGCGAATAGTTCACCATCGGCCCGTAAATGGAGAGTTTATCTTTTCTGTAAAAGAAGATGGGAATGCCGCGGCTTTCGGTGCCGATGCCCTTGTGCGGATTGCGTGTAATGACTGCCCCTACACCGGCCATGAAAATATCTCTCGAATCGGCGGTATTGGCATCCGTCGCATTTTGGCCGAGAGTAGAATCAACTGCCAGAGTAACTATCAATATATAGAATATCTTTTTCAACGGCACATCTTTCTATAAACATAATGTTCATTCCGTAAATTGCTCTTTAGTATAGAAACTTCCGCCGATAGAATCGAGTTAATTTCTCTAATTGATGCCCCGCTAAGGGGTTCCTTGGGCGACTTGCGGCAAGTGAATTATAGAGTAAGAAATTGGGCTTAAAATAAT
>CAZQXE010000006.1:0-33196 GCA_964597115.1 uncultured Pirellulales bacterium
AATATCTATACGTATTGGGATGGTGACGATAAAGTTCGCGGCAAGCCGGCGAAGTTCGGCAGCGAACCGGCGAGCGATCTCGATTCTTTACTTGTCAACGACCCACCGATTACGCTGAACCGATGAATAAACTGTTTAACAAATTTCCATTTTGTCCATTCACATTGCAGAGCGAATCGGCTATAAGGGAAATTATATGAAATTGATTACATATTCAAAAGGCAGGTCGGTTTACTGTGGGATACTGACCGATAAGGGAATCATCGATATAGCATCGGCCTGGGAGGATAAGAATCCGCCGTGGAGCGTAAAATCTATTTTGAGTAGAGGTTCGACCTGCCTTGAGAGACTTACCGAGTTGGAAAAATCGGTCAGCGATTTAATCCCCATTGATTCAGTTAAGCTGCTTGCGCCCATTCCTAAGCCGGGAAAAATAATCGCACTTGCCGGAAACTACAGTGAGCATATTAAAGAGGCCAGTACTAATCGCGGCTTCAAGCTGGGCCTATCGGATTCGCCGCGGGAAACGACAGTACCGAGACCATTTATTATGCCTTCCACTGCCGTCACGGGCCCGGACGAAGAAATACCCTGGCCTGTCTATAGCGAAACGATTGATTACGAGCTTGAGCTTGCGATAGTAATCGGCAAACCCGCAAAGTGCATTGAGGCTGAGGATGCCCTCGATTTTGTGGCCGGTTACACAATCGTAAACGATGTCTCGGCACGCAGCGTGACATTCGTCGCCAACAGGGCCAAGCGGCCCTGGGACGAATTCTACGACTGGCTCAACGGCAAATGGGCGGACGGCTTTTGCCCGATGGGACCTTACCTATTGACCGTCGATGAAATCGACGATGTGCAGAATCTCGATATGCAGCTAACCGTCAACGGCCAAGTTCGCCAAAAAGCAAATACGGCGCAGATGATTTATCCGGTGGCGGACATTGTATCGTTTGTCAGCCATATAATGACACTCGAACCGGGCGATGTTATAGCTACCGGCACACATTCCGGCGTCGCTATGGCCACCGGCAATTTCCTGAAAGCCGGCGACCGAATCGAAGCATCAATCGAAAAACTCGGCACCCTCACCAACACCCTCGGTGCAAAACCGAAAAAATTCTACGAACCACTGGTATAAGACTACAGACTCAAAGCATAAGACTCGAAATCTCTTTGTGCTGCAAGTATCCGCCCGATCAGGATTATAAAAGTTGCAATTTCAAGGCAAATCTGTTATATTAGTATAAGAGTTCAGAAAGATAGTCAAGCTCGCTTAAATGGGGCAAATCGTTAAAAGCAGGCTGTCGGCGGTGAAAGAAATTGCCGATAATCTTCTCTTGTCAACCTTTTAAGATAACTGGAGGAGACTTTTTGCTCGGTGCATATTTGGCGGTGCTGTGGTAAACATTAAGAATCATGAATTATAAACACAGGCTTAAAGGACGCATAGCGAAAGGATTCACATTAATAGAGCTGTTGGTAGTTATCGCTATTATTTCGTTACTGATGGCGATGTTGACACCCGCCCTGCAAAAAGTCAGGGAGAATGCGAAAGAAACAATCTGCAGGGCACATCTGAAAAATATCGGGTTAGGCGTTACGATGTATTTGCAGGATAACGATTTTCGTTTGGCCGATGCGCAAAATACTAACGGTTTTTACTGGTACGATTCGGAGGGCAATTTAAGAGACCTTTCCGAAGGAAATTTTGGTGGAGATGCCTATTGGGGTCTTCTCTATATTGATTACGTCAGGGGCACGGAAGTATTCGGCTGCCCGACTTTCAAAAAGGTAGCTGAATTGATATATCCTGTCGATCCCGAATTGATTCGAGAGACTGCATTTTGTATCAATTATCACGAAGACCTCAGGGACAAAAAGGTTTCGTCTTTTCGGAATCATCATGAGATTATTATTTCACATGACCACGTCGAACCGAGAGTCGAGCATGATGAAAGGGATATGTTTCATAACAACGATACTCCCGGTGATATGAATCTGACGCATTATAGACAAGGCCAGGACCGTGCACAATTCTATCGGGGCATCTTCAGGCACAGCATAAAATACAGCGATCCCTTTCAAACCGGCGGAAGGGCCAATATCCTGTGGCTGGATGGACACACCAGTTCGCTTGAAGAAACCACAGGAGACAATGTACGTAAACGCTGGTACTCCGGCCAATAGAATACCTTTGAGCTAAAATTCTTTATTAGCAGTCCGTCCTCCGGCTTTCCTGTACGAGTTACAAGTCATAAACAGCGTAATTATTCTTGCTTTTTCCGGTAGTACCTACTATAATTATTGAAGCGGCTTGAACAGTATTAGCACCTCTGATGCGACCATCCCGGCGCGCGCCGGGACCCATACGGACGTCTTCTATAAGGAGCCGGAGTATGGAAAGACAAGTTGAAGACTATATAAAAAGACTGTCGGATGTCGATCTGCTTGAATACACTCGTTGCAAAACGCACCTTCCGGAAGCTCTCGAATTTGCACGGATTGAGCTGGCTGAGCGGAATCTTAGCTCTGACAAAATAGCGGAGCTGGATGAACAGTTGCAGCAGCGTGCAAAGGAGGCTGAAGAAGAGGCTCAGGCGATAGCATCCGAGCCACTCTCCACAGAATGGCGTATTGCAGTTTTCCTTTGCGGTATATATTTTGGGATTCCCCTGCTGTTCTTTATTCCTGCCTGGCTCAGGTTACGCGAAGAAGGTTCACATCGGCAAAACAAGGATATGTGCATCTATGCTGTAGCAGGTTTCTGTTCCCAGCTAATATTAGTCCTGCTGCGCATCCCGCCATGGAGCTGGCTTGCAAAGCTGTTCTAATCACATATTTACGGTCGGTATTGTTTGACAAACACTTACCGATGCACGTATAATCTTCATCCAAAACTTACGGCAAAGACCTGCGGACTAAGATTCATCGGTAGTTCTGCAGTTTGGATTTCATCTATATCGATAAGGAGCAGACATGCAATTAAAATATCCTTTTTATCGCGTGCTTTTCCCGCAAGGTCCCACTTGGGACACCCGGTGGTGGATGGCCAGGCTCATAATTTTGTTCATCCTTTTGTTTTCTCAGCATAATATTATTTTGGCCGATGACGGTTATGAGCTTTGGATGAAATATGAAAAGATTGACGATGCGGTTCGACTTGTCGAGTATCAGAAAACAATTTCATCTATCGTTGTCACGGGGCAGAGCCAGACATGCCGGATTATACAGGATGAATTAAAGAAAGGCTTGGCCGGTCTGCTCGGGAAGGAAATTCCTGCAACAGAATCCGTATCAGAAAACGGTTCGTTACTTATCGGTACGCCGGAAAGCTGTGATGTTATAAAGAAATTAGTTGCTCCGATTGCGTTCAAGGCTTTAGGCCGGGAGGGCTTTATTATAAAGACGGCAAATGTTAAGGGTAACGATACACTCGTTGTTGCCGCCAATGAAGACATCGGCCTTTTATATGGTACCTTTCATTTATTAAGGCTGGTCCAGACACAAACGAGCCTGAAAAATATCGATATCACTTCAATACCGAAAATTCAATATCGTTTGCTCAACCACTGGGACAATCTGAACGGCTCAGTCGAACGGGGATATGCCGGGAAATCTCTTTGGAAGTGGGACCAATTGCCGGAAGAGATTGACCCCAGGTATACCGACTATGCGCGGGCGAACGCTTCGCTTGGAATAAACGGCACGGTGCTAAACAATGTCAACGCCAATCCGGACGTACTCAAGCAAGAGTACCTGATAAAGGTTGCGAAGCTGGCGGAGGTTTTCAGACCCTATGGCATTCGGGTTTTCCTGTCCATCAATTTTTCCTCTCCTATATCGGCTAAATTCACGTTGAACAGCCGAAGAGGCGGCATCGGAAATCTTAAAACGTCTGATCCGCTGGACCCTAATGTCAGACAATGGTGGAAAGATAAGGTAAAAGAAATCTATGAATATATTCCTGACTTCGGCGGATTTCTGGTCAAGGCGAATTCCGAAGGCATGCCGGGTCCGCAGAATTTTGGCCGTACGCACGCAGACGGCGCTAATATGTTAGCTGAAGCACTGTCACCATATGGCGGCATCGTCATGTGGCGGGCGTTTGTCTATGATGCCGACACCGATCCCGACCGAGCGAAGCGTGCGTACATGGAATTCGTTCCGCTGGATGGAAAATTCCATTCCAATGTTTTCGTGCAGGCGAAAAATGGACCGATTGATTTTCAGCCTCGCGAACCGATCCAGCCGTTATTCGGTGCGATGCCGAAAACGCCTCTGATGATGGAACTGCAAATAACACAGGAATATTTAGGTCACTCGACGCATCTGGTATATCTTGCCCCGATGTGGAAGGAATATCTCCAGTTCGATACCTTTGCTAAAGGCAAAGGCTCATATACCGCTAAAGTTATCGACGGGACTTTACACAATTATCACATGACAGCCATTGCCGGCGTTACAAACATAGGTGATGACAGAAACTGGTGCGGCCATCTGTTCGCGCAGGCTAACTGGTACGCATATGGCAGACTTGCCTGGGACCATACTCTTGCCGCCGAACAAATCGCAGACGAATGGATCACAATGACGTTGAGCAGGGATGATAGCGTTGTACAAAAAATCAAATCCATGATGGCCGGCTCATGGGAGGCCTGTATCAATTACATGACGCCGCTGGGTTTGCATCATATTATGCAGGCGGACTTTCATTACGGCCCACAGCCAAGCCATTCAAGATCGCAGCGGCAGGACTGGACGAGTGTCTATTATCACCGTGCCGACAGCAATGGCCTCGGATTCGACCGGAGTTCAACCGGCAGCAATGCGACAAGCCAATATTTTTCTCCGTTGCGTGAGCAATTCGATAATATCGAAACATGTCCTGAAAAATATCTGCTCTGGTTCCATCATGTTCCTTGGGACCATAAGATGAAATCCGGCCGCATCTTCTGGGATGAGTTGTGCTATAAATATTACTCCGGTACAGCCTATGTCGATAAGATGATAGAGAATTGGGCGAGCCTCGAAGGTAAAATCGATCCGGAAATTTTTCAACACGTCAAAGGGAAATTGGAACAGCACAAAAAAGATGCAACAACATGGAGAGACGCCTGCATGAAATACTTCCAGAAATTCAGTGGAAAGCTCGTACTTGTTGTGAAATAATCTCGGCGTTAAATGTTAAAATAAAAATGCGAACAGAAAAATTAATGACAAATTGGAGGCATTCATGGCTAAAGCAACAGCACGTCACATTTTAGTTGAAACACAGGAGAAATGCGAAGACATCAAGAAGCAAATTGAAGACGGAGGCGATTTTGAGGAATTGGCCAGAGAGCACTCCAAGTGTCCCTCCGGCCGGCAGGGAGGAGATCTCGGTGAGTTCTCATCAGGCCAGATGGTCAAAGAATTCGACGACGTCGTTTTCAGCGGAGACCTCGATAAAATCCACGGACCTGTCCAAACACAATTTGGATTTCATCTTATTGAAATCACAAGTCGAGACTAACAAACACAAAGATATGTCTGAAGTGACAATACATCAGGTGAAGGTTGAAGACGCCGAAGAGATTGCGCGGCATGCGGAGCAGTTGGGGTATCCAAGCTCACCTGAATAAGTCCATCGTCGCATCGGTCAGATGATTGACTCACGGCAGGACAAGGTCTTTGTCGCGGTCTCTGTGGACGGTGCCGTGATTGGGTGGATTCATGTGTTTGCAACGGTGCGACTGGAATCCGAGCTGTTCGCTGAAATGGGTGGGATTGTTGTCGATTCTGATTATCGAAATCGTGGCATCGGTAAAAAACTTCTGGAATATGCCGAGCAATGGGCGACCCAAAAGAATCTAACAAAACTGCGAGTGCGAAGTCACACATCGCGCGACGGGTCGCATTGCTTTTTCAAAAGTTTTGGCTTTACGCAATCCAAGACCCAACATATATTCGACAAGACGATAAACTCAGGTACATAGCAGGCCGGAAGATTCGAATGTCAGAGGAAAAAGTAAGGAATCATGATGACCGCGAAAGAATTATGCGAAGAAATCCGAGGCTATTGCCGAGCCAATGCTGATGAAGCCAGAGTCAATAAATACTCAAGGTATTTTAGAGAAGGCTACGATGCTTATGGCCTCTCGCAGGAGCAGTTCGAAGAAAAAGTCGCTTCGATTTTGAGCGATAAAAAAGTCAATATGAAACTAGTTCTGAATGCAGGTAAACTTCTGCTTAAAAGCGGAAAATACGAAGAGACTTCCTTTGCTATCATTTTGTTAAAAGATTTTTCGAAACAGTTCACAAAAGATACATTCGTGGAAATAGGAAAATGGTTTGAGATAGGAATCACAAACTGGGCACATACCGATGTAATATGCGGAGAATTAATTTCTCAATTTTTCGAAAGAAAGATTATTTCTCTAAAAGATCTATCCGACTGGCGAAAAGCAAAAAATAAATATCAACGGCGTGCCGTTCCGGTTGCAATGATAACACTTTTAAAAACGAGAGCCGATTTTTCACCTCTGTTTAAATTCATCGAGCCACTTATGTTAGATGATGAGCGGATGGTTCATCAGGGGTTAGGCTGGTTTTTACGGGAGGCATGGAAAAAAGATAAGAAGGTAACGGAAAAGTTTCTACTGAAATGGAAAGACAAGACACCGCGCAAAATTTACCAGTATGCAACGGAAAAGATGTCACCGGAACAGAAGAAACGATTTAAAAAGGTAAAAATATAATTAGATGAACAGCCTTGATAATTTTCGTACAAAATGGCTTGCCGCTGAACGTTTGCAGCAGTAGCACTTCGAGCTTATTTTTAAAATGCACCGGGATGAAAAGGTAATGACCTGTCTTGGCGGCAAACGTTCCCAACAGCAGACCATAGAATACATGGAGCACAATCTGGCGCACTGGGATGAGCACGGATACGAAATATGGATGCTCCGCGAGAATGAGACGGTACTCTTTGTAGGTCGGGGAGGTCAGCGAAACGCAGTGTTTGACGGAAAAGACGAAGTTAAAGTTGCATACGGTCTTATGCCTGAATTCTGGAATAAAGGTCTGGCGACAGAGTTCGTTAGAGCCGTTATTTAGGATAGGATTGTCTCAAATAGGCCTATCCAGCTTGATCTGCATTACGCATCCTGATAATCTGGTTTCAAAGCGTGTTCTGGAAAAAGCCGGTTTTCAATATGAAAAAGACGTCATTTTCAAGCGTAAGCCCCATTTATTCTACCGACGTAAAAGTAATGCTTTCCCCGATTCGGCACCTGAATGATCGGGATGCGTCACTATTTATTTGAATTGATTCATGTGAGTGGTTCGCATCGATTCAATTTGATTCGTTCAGTCAATCAATCTCTTCAATGGTAGGTCCTATAATATTTTGGATATCATCCTTGTTAATGTTTATTACACTTGACATTATTAAGGCAATGTAACAGTAAATGTTTTTAAGAAAGAGCTACTCCAATCCCTTGTAAATAGTTGTTAGCGATTTCTTTTCGTCCATGATTGTTTCCTTTTGGAACATGATTAACCATACAAGATAAAAATCACCTACATTTCGCAGACCTCCTGTTTTAATCGTCGGGAGAACCACTTGCGGCCGGACACGGGAAAAGATGTACCTTGTACCAGGCATTTGCCGTATGTCATACAAGGTATTAGCCTATACGAAGTCACGGTTTTTCCTATCTAAAGTTGAGCATCCACCATGTATGTATTAGTAGTTGAGCAACCGATAATATGTATACGCGCATTGAATATTTAGCTTAGTGATCTTCTGACTACGGAGCACAAGAATTAGGTCACTGAGCATTTAATTGTTTTGTTAGCAACTTGCTATGGAGAGCAAGTTGCCGACAATTTTATATTTGGAGAATATAAACTAAGAAAATGTATGATTTCCTGCCTTCGAATTTGTCAAAGGGATTGAATGCTGTTACGAGACATGTAAAAGCCGATACCTGTCTTGTCCTGCAATACCACAGAGTAGCGTCGTTGTGCTTTGATCCTCTTCAATTAGCTGTAGAGCCGTATAATTTTGAGAAGCAGATAGAATATCTAGCGCAAAATTATAATGTCATATCAATGGACCAGATGAAGCATCATCTGGAAGGTTCACGACCTTTTAGAGATAAAACTGTGGTAGTAACATTTGATGGAGGTTACAAGGATGTGCTTTACACTGCCAGGGAAGTACTCCAAAGATTTGAAGTTCCTGCCACGGTTTTTACCAGTACGGCCAAAATTATCGAAGGCGGCCGATTTTGGTGGAAGGAATTAGAAGACTTTCTAATTGCAAATCATTTTGAAGGGCAACTCGAGCTGGAGATAGACAATAAGTTTTGTAAATGGCCTCTAGAGACACAATTCGACAGATTTCGAGCTTATGACGATTTGTACTCAATCCTGTCCGACAAGACGCCGTCGGAACAAAGATCGATGATCGAGCAAATTACCGGCAGCCTGGACCTGCGAGCGGAGGAGTTCGATAATTATAGAACAATGAGTGCTCAGGAACTCAGGAAGATTGCGGAAGGTGGATTGGTCACAATAGGCGGACACACGCACAGCTATGTAAAGCTATCATCATTGACAAAGTGTCAACAGGTTGAGGAAATACGGAAGAATAAAAAAGTGTTGGAAGAAGTAATGGGGCACGATGTCGAATATTTTTCTTATCCTTTTTCCTGCAACAACGGCTACACTGCGGAAACTATTGGCATTTTGGAGGATAGCGGATTCAGCCTGGCATGCAGCAATTCTTATGACACCGTTAGTATTGCAGGGCAGACAAACCGTTATGAATTACCGAGAGTCAAGGTTGGAAATTGGAACGCATTCACTTTTTATCGGTTTCTAAGAAGGTTCTTTAACTAAAGTTGGATAGATATTTGCAGTAGTAATAAGTAATCATACGGAAACGTTATTAAATAGAGAGCATAAAAGCCATTAAGAAAGATCGGGAGACAATCATGGAAATAAGGATACTGGTCGCTGATAATCACAGGGTTGTACGCGAAGCTGTTTGTTCTCTGTTGCGAAATGAGTTCGGGGTCGATATTGTCGGAGAGGCGGAAGACGGCCGTAGCGCAATCCAGCTTACTCGAGAATTGAAACCTAATATCGTTATTATGGAAGTGTCTTTGCCCAATTTAAATGGCATTGAGGCAACCCGGCAAATAATTAACGAATTACCTCAAACCAAGGTAATAGCGTTGTCGGCACGTTCGGACAGGCGTTCTGTGCGTGAAATGCTTAAAGCAGGCGCATCGGGTTATGTGCCAAAGAGCTGTGCTTTCGAGGAACTCGTCTCTGCTATACAAAATGTAGTATCAAACCGCACTTATCTCAGTTCCCAGATAAGTGGAATAGTCGTTGAAGAATACTTACATCGTTCGGCGGAACAACAAGAAGGATCCGCCTATTCGTTATTAACGGACAGAGAACGTGAAGTGCTCCAATTGATTGCTGAGGGTAAGTCGACGAAAATAATTGCCAGAGAATTGTTTGTTAGCCCCAAAACCATCGAATGGCACCGTAGACAGCTAATGAAGAAGCTGTGCGTGGAGAGCATAGCCGAACTTGTTAAGTATGCCATAAGTGAAGGGCTAACCAGTGTTGCTTATGCGTAACTTGGATATTGTGCGATAAAACCGTTGAGATATGAAACTGAGTATCTTTAGTGTAGTAAAATGGGATAACGCTGACCATGGTTTCCGAAGCTTATAACAAGCATTTTAGAACCTTGTAACGAGGATTTCCCTAATTGAACTGATATTGTATTCATCCGATAGTGTCATTGTGAGAGGGCGGTAAATTTGTTATCGAGGTAGAATAAGCTAATCTAGGATTGGATAAGGAAAGGATACGATGATGAGTTGTTCGCATGCGAGTGACACGAAATGTTTTTTTAACAGGCGAGAGTTTCATTTGATGATGGCACTGATTTTGATTTTGTTGGTACAATTAGGTACTACCAGCCTGGCGGAGGAGAATGAAAGTGTTCAACACTACAAAATGATTTCATCCGTAGAATATGCCGGGAAGGGTCAATTTAGCAATCAGACTGAAACGCTGTTTACAGTCAAGCGAGAGGAATTTTCAGATAATGAGTTCCAGTATATGGTTTCCGGAAAAGATCTTAATCCGAGCCTAATGCAGGAATCTTCGCCGACAGCGTTTTCATTCATTCTTGATAGAAACACCCGACGTTTGTCAGGAACTGGTCAGGACATGGATTTCTGGGCAAGAGTGAACAAAGAGTCTGTAAAGTCATTAAAGAAGGTTACAAGGTACAATATAGGAAAAACGTGGAAGCAATCCTTCAACCTGACATCCCTTGGCGAACCGCTTCCCCGTGAATTTAATTTCACGTTAACAGCAATGGAATTTGAGACAGAGATTTTTGGTCGAATGATAGCTGTTCGTGCCTTGTCCGAGCCGTTTTTTATTCAGACCGGCGAAGGTTCTGTGAGGTCCAGGATTAACGCTGTTTATGTTTTTGATCCCCAAATAGAAGATATTTATCTGAGCATATCTGTATTTGAAGGGGAAACAAACGCTTACGGTTTTAAGGAGACGTTGCGTCATGAGGTTGCGACATACAGAACTGATGCTGTCGGAACATCAGTTGATCTGACCGGACTTGGCGGAAAATTCGAGAAGCTCGTACAAAAAGTAGGACTCAGCAGGAAAAAGGTGAAGATTGTTGAAAAGTCACCTTTGCCACGATGGGCCCGGTCTGAGGGTTTAATGGTCGCCCAGGCAGCCAATATATGTGTGGCAATGGCGTGCGAAGGTGCTTTAAATCCTGTTGTTATTGTTTGTATACCAGCGGTTCGGATGATTGGAATGCAGAGTATGGGCAGAATACCCTCTATCGGTCGGTTCGCAACAGCCGACACTGTAGCCGGGACGCTGGGAAGGAGTGTTCCTGGTCTCAGAACCTTGAGGATAGCGATGGCACCGGCATTCCTGGGTACTAAGTTGGGGACCGCTGCTCTCGTAGGTGTTGGAGTAGGTAGTGTCGCTATTGGTGGGGGCTTCGATAGTGACGGCAACAACCATATCGCCAGCCCGCATTAGTTAAGTTTATACAAACTATCAATATCATCAGCCGAGATATTTATCGGCTGTGAAGAGTTGGTCAAGGTAAGCCGATGGCTATGGGGGGCCTTGACCCACATCATATTTCGCTCAAAATCAAGGACCATTACGGTGTCTTGAAAATATTGCATACCAAGTAGGCCGGAGCACTCATCCACAATAGGACTGTCGTTTGGGAAAACCGAAATCTTTGCATCCCTGATTGTTCTGTTCCCGAGTTCAAGTTCTGGAATGACACCGCGTTTACAGAGGAGCCAGCCGATATAAGGATATAAGTCTCTGCCTTTTTTCAACTTGACGGGTTGGGTTTTTTTACGCATTTTTTCCCAAAGTTCTTCCGCAATCGCCAGACCTCTTCCACTGCCGGTGTCGAGCTGAAGTTCGATTTCTTCTTTAGCGACGGGAATATTAACGAAAAGAAAAGTATTACCCCCTAAATCTTCTTCGATTGCAAATGAGTATTTCGCCCAAGAATCCGACCTTTCGGGCTCAAATATTTTACCGAGTGAGAACTCCACTTCTTCCCTTACACTATCAAACGCAATATATTTAAATCTGCGCAGTGCTTGCAGTCCCGCTATTGCGGCTTTGTCCTTGGACAATGGCAGTCCAAGCAGTTGAACTTCCGTATGTTGCTCCTGGTAAAAGCAGGGCCAGTTGACTAATGTCACTTGACCTATGTGCAGCTCCGGAAGATAGCACATCCCCCATCCTACGGAATCGTTGTAACTTTTTAACGGATGAATAGGAAGCTTGTTTTCTTTAATGTGGATATCGTTTACGAACAGACCGATTGATGCTCCTGTATCGAGGACGACAGGGTACTTTTTCCCGTTACCAAGTTTTCCCTCGACAGCCATCCAGCGGTTCGTCGAGTAAGAGGAGTGATATTTTATCCTCCAGGGGTCCTGCTGCTTCGTAGCTTGACCTATTTGACTGCTAACGCCCCCATTGCCGTTATGCATATCCTTCGCCCAAAAGGATTCGTTAATTGGTTCATCCGGACGTACCAAAGGTATATCTGCCATATTTTCAAGCCTGTTGCCGCTTACTACTACCATTTGGCATCCTGCGTGCAAAAACAAAAACGAGCCGAGCAGGCTGCTCAAGATTATCCTTTTCATATTCATCACCCTGAAACACAAACTTTCTGTCCTATAATGGCGTCTATTGATGCATGCCTAGTGGGGATCTTTGCCGGACTGATTCCTCCGAATCGTTCGAAAACCGAGGTTGCCCTCCCGTGGAAACTCCCCCAAATAAGTTAATTTATTTTATCATTTTTAATGCTTAAAGTCAAGCATTTTATGTCTGTAGTGTCCCAGTCTTGAGAGAGATATTGTGTTCAAAAACCGTTCTATTCGAAATGAGAACAAATCGTCAGAAGGACGAAGTTCATTTTAAACAGATTCAGTTATTCTGCAGGACTGTTTAAAAAAAGTAATTTTTACGTTAAACTGTCTCATTATTTTGTAGACTGATAAAAAGAGCAACAAGCTGACGTGATGGTTTGTGTTTTAGATTAAATTAGGGGCTAAAGTGGATATTCACGAAAAATATAACATGAAATATATATGGGCAATATCATTAGTAGCGGCTATGGGAGGGCTTCTTTTCGGATATGACTGGGTGGTCATCGGCGGAGCCAAGCTATTTTACGAGCCGTTCTTCGGCATCATTGAAAAGCCTGCCCTTCAAGGCTGGGCTATGAGCAGTGCTCTGGTAGGCTGTCTGTTCGGGGCCCTGGTTTCGGGCGTGTTGACAGATCGCTTAGGCCGCAAACGCCTGTTGATATTATCGGGTTTCTTATTCACCATATCAGCTATTGGTACGGCAATGGCCAAAGATTTTACGTGGTTCAACATTTTCCGTTGGATAGGTGGTGTCGGTATAGGACTGGCATCGAATCTGTCACCAATGTACATCGCCGAAATCTCACCGGCAAAGATGCGAGGCCGCTTTGTTTCTATCAATCAGTTGACGATTGTCATCGGTATTTTAGCAGCCCAAATAATCAATATGTTAATCGCCAGACCTGTGCCGGAAGACGCGACCGTTGAATTCATCCTCAACTCATGGAACGGCCAGACTGGCTGGCGGTGGATGTTCGGAGCTGAGATCGTGCCCGCGACGGCGTTTTTCCTGTTTATGTTCTTCGTGCCGGAAAGCCCACGCTGGCTCGCAAAATATGGTCGTGACGAAGAGGCACTGGGAATATTGAGCCGGATAGGAGGTAAGGTACATGCCGAGTCGGAAATGGCCGAAATTAAAAACACACTGGCCGCGGAGGAAATCGCCCGCGTGAATTTCCGTGATCTGCTCGAACCAAAGCTGCTTAAGATTGTTGGGCTTGGTGTCTTTCTGGCGGTTTTTCAGCAGTGGTGCGGCATTAATGTAATCTTTAACTATGCCCAGGAAGTTTTCCAGGCTGCCGGTTACGGAGTTAGTGCAATAATGTTCAATATCGTTGTCACGGGTATTGTTAACCTTGCATTCACTTTCGTTGCGATTTTCACGGTAGATCGATTCGGACGACGCGTTCTAATGCTCATCGGCGCCGGCGGACTGGCGGGGATTTATGCTGTGCTGGGCTTGGGATATTTCCTCCAGAGCCAGGGGATTCACATGCTGATTTTAGTGGTCTCGGCCATTGCCTGTTATTCGATGTCACTGGCTCCTGTCACGTGGGTCGTGATATCCGAGATTTTTCCGAATCGTATTCGTGGGGCGGCCATGTCGATTGCTGTATTCTCCCTGTGGGCGGGCTGTACCGCCCTGACATTTACGTTTCCATTTCTTAGAGGCAAGCTTGGGGCGCATGGTACGTTTTGGCTCTATGGAGCGATTTGTGTTGTAGGCTTTCTTGTTATCAGGAAGCGATTACCGGAAACAAAAGGAAAATCTCTGGAGGAGATCGAGCAAGAGTTGATTGATTAGACGTGTTCTTATGAATAGGAAAAGTAATGAATTCCAGGCAAATAGTTCAAAATGCTCTTAGCCACAAACTACCTGAACGTGTTCCGATAGATTTTGGTGGCACGGGACAAACAGGAATACATGTAAGTTGTGTGGAAGCATTGCGAGATTTTTACGGGCTTAAAAAGGAACCGGTTAAGGCGGTCGAGCCGTATCAGATGCTGGGTTTAATAGAAGATGATTTAAAAGACTGCATCGGCAGCGATACACAGGCTGTTGATATCGGCTATACAATGTTTGGTTTTCGAAATGAAAACTGGAAAGAATGGAAGGCACCCTGGGGGCAGGTTGTGCTCGTTGCTGAAGATTTTAATACGGTGACCGATGATAACGGAGATATTTTGATATTTCCTGAAGGGGACACAACGACACCTCCCAGCGCTAAAATGCCCAAATCCAGTTTCTTTTTTGATGCTATTGTTCGACAGGAGCCCGTTGAGGAAGAAAAACTCGATCCACAGGACAATACGGAAGAGTTCAGTTTGCTATCTGATGAAGATTTGTCCAGATGGGAAAAAGAAATTCAAAAGGTGCGGAATAGCACGCGAGCATTGGTGGCAAATATCGGTGGTACGGGTTTTGGTGATATTGCGCTGGTTCCGGCCGTGTTCTTAAAACATCCTAAAGGCATTCGTGATATTGAAGAATGGTATATATCGACTGCAACTAGGCAGAACTATATTCATAAAGTATTTGAAAAGCAGTGTGATATAGCAATACAAAATCTGGAGAAAGTGGCTCCTGTTATTGGTAATATGGTTGATGTTGTTTTTATTTGTGGGACGGATTTTGGCACTCAAACATCCACTTTTTGTTCCGTTCAAACGTATCGTAATTTATGGATGCCTTATTATAAAAAGGTCAACGACTGGATACACAAAAATACAAGCTGGAAGACGTTTAAACATTGTTGCGGCTCAATTCGATTGCTTATTCCTTCCTTTATTGAATCCGGATTTGATGTTTTGAATCCGGTTCAATGTTCGGCAGCCAATATGGATGCGAAACAACTCAAGGATGAATTCGCAGAGCAAATCGTTTTTTGGGGTGGCGGCGTCGACACTCAAAAAACATTGCCTTTCGGAACACCTGGAGACGTAAGAAAAGAAGTGTTTGAGCGGTGTGAAATATTTTCGGAAAACGGAGGATTTGTGTTCAGTTCAATTCATAATATTCAGGCGAATACACCGGTGGAGAATATTGTGGCTATGCTCGATGCAGTTCATGAATTTAATAAGTAACTCAATAATAAAACTGTATCTTTCTGCAAAAAAACAGGCTTTCTTTGCCATTCCGGGACTTTGGCAGCAGCAAAGAATCGGCACACCTGTCACTGACCAGTTTCAAGAATACTTACACTTGTCTTGACTGTTTAAGAATATGGCGTTATAGTAAACTGTTTATGATGTGAAATATCCGTTGGAGTGGAATACGGTAAAATTAAGAATAACTTATTTGGATGATATTAGGGCATGTTAAAGAAAATCACTATTGTATCGGCAGTTCTGGGAGTAATGCTGGTTGTGACACAGAATGTCTTTTCTGCGGACCAGCCACGAAATGTAATTCTTTTCGGATGGGATGGTGCTCAGCGAGAACACGTCGACGAGTGTCTGACCAGTAACAAACTACCCAACCTGCAAAAGCTGATTGACCAGGGAAAGTACGTCCAGATTGAGATCGAGGGTAAAACCGACACCAAGGCAGGATGGTCTCAGATTCTCACAGGCTACTACCCAAAAACTACGGGTGTCTATAGTAACGGTCGATATCAAGTCGTCCCGAAGGGTTTGAGTATCTTTGAACGCCTGGAGAATCACTTCCGGACAAACGATTTCGTTACGGTCGCTGTGATAGGCAAGAACGACCATATTGGCGAGATTAATCCGCCAAAGAAGGTACGCTTGGACAGTGAGGATAACAAGGGGAAGAGAAAAACTCGGGGTAAAGTCGTCGAGGAAGACGGCGTCAAGTATCGTATAATTCCCGGCTCGCCTTACTACAACATGCACACCACTCTGGAAGTCTGGGAGTATGGTCTGATGCGAGATGAAAAAGTCGCAACCAGGGCAATGGAACTGCTCGGAAAATATAAGGAAAAACGGTTCTTCTTCTTCGTCCATTTTGCAGAAGTTGACCGTTCCGACGATCCGGTTGGAGAGAATTCGAAGTCGTATAAAGATGCGTTAATTTCCAACGATTACTGGACCGGCAAGGTCATGGATAAGGTCAAGGAGCTGGGTCTGGCTGAGAATACTCAGTATTACGTTACTGCGGATCATGGCTTTAATGAGGACGCCAACAGTGATAGCTCCGCTCCCAATGTGTTTTTAGCTACTAACAACAAGAACGTTAATCGCGATGGTCGGCGTCAGGATGTAGCTCCTACGATCCTCGAGGCGTTCGGTCTGGACTTAAGCAAATTAGAGCCACCGTTGGACGGTATTTCGCTAACCAGGCCGGATGATCGTCCGCCTGTAAAAATCGGCATGGCAGGAAGTCGACGAAGAGCGAAACAAGAGCTTGTAAAGAAACGCACCCCGGACGTCATTTATGTTCCAACACCACAGGAGGTGGTGGAAAAAATGCTGGAGATGGCTCAGGTCAAAAAGGATGATCTGGTCTACGATCTGGGCTGCGGTGACGGCCGGATCGTGGTGACAGCGGCTAAGATGTATGGCTGTAGGGGAGTAGGCTATGATATAGATCCGAAGCGTGTCGAGGAGTCGCTGGAAAATGTGGGAAAGAACGATGTTGGAGATTTAGTAACAATTGAGCAGGAGGACATCTTTACTCTGGACCTCAGCGATGCGAATGTAATCACGCTCTATTTGCTTCCGTCTTTAAACGTTAAGCTGATTCCTCAGTTGGAAAAACTCAAGCCCGGCTCAAAAATTGTCTCGCATGATTTCGATATGAAGGGAGTAAAGCCGGATCAGGTCGTCAAGCTTACTCCTGAACAAGGCTATCGTGAGCATACGATCTATCTGTGGACCACCCCGTTAAAGAAGGAACAGACAGAAAACTATTAGCACTAAATCCGCAGATTAAGTACGAGAATTAGGTTATATGTAGTTTTGGTGTCGGGATTATTGTTTCTAATTGAGTGTTACCTCACTTCCGCTGGTAGATGATGGTCATCATCACTGCGACCAGATGTACCGTGACTGATGGCAGCTATAATTTTGATCTGTACCGATGGCACCTAAGAGCCGAAGAAGCTTAGATAAAAATAAAAACTTTAACATGCAATTTGTAAGGAGTTGTGACAGATGAAGAGCAGAATTAAATTTCAAAAGACAGTCCCTTTTATTGTACTTTTAATTATCATGCCTCTTTGTATACTTGTCTGTACGCCTGCATCAGGGCATGCCCATGGCTATGCTATTGGTGCTGACCTTTCTTTCCTCAAGCAGGCTGAGGAGCGGGGGACCGTGTTCAAAGACAGTAATGAGGCTAAACCGGGACTACAGGTTTTTAAGGATCATGGGTACAACTGGATTCGCCTGCGACTATTTCACACCCCCACATACCTGCCGAACAATCTCGAGTACACGATCGCTATGGCCCGGGAAGCCAAGGAGCTTGGATTCAAATTTTTGCTGAACTATCACTATTCCGATACCTAGGCTGATCCGGGTAAACAATACATCCCGGAGGCCTGGGAGGGCAAATCGCACGATGAGTTGGTGCGGGCAGTATTCGAATACACTCGTGACACTATCATTGCCTTTCGGGATGCGGGTGTTATGCCGGACATGGTTCAGCCCGGCAACGAAATAATCAACGGTATGCTTTGGCCGGATGGTAGACTGCCGCAAAACTGGGACAACCTCGCGGACCTGTTGGAAGCGGGGATCAATGGTGTCGATGCGGGCCTGGGAGGCGCCGGGCGTCCCTTAATTATGATTCATATCGACCGGGGTGGTGACAAAGAGAGAACAAAAGCATTCTTCGACAAGTGGCACTCGTACGGTATCGACTACGATGTTATTGGGCAGTCTTACTACCCGTGGTGGCACGGTTCTCTGCTGGACCTGCGTGAAAATATGATCTTTATGGCCAACGAGTACCAGAAGGACATCATGTTAGTGGAGGTTGCCTACAATTGGAGGCCGTCTGAATACAGAAACAAGCTGGCGCCTTTCCCGGAAACGCCCGAGGGACAGCGCCAGTGGCTCGAAGAAGTAAACAATATTGTTTTGGATACTCCTAAAGGGCTTGGCAAGGGCGTATTCTGGTGGGAACCAATGATGCGGGGACGTGGGTACTTTGATAACGATGGGAATGTATTACCTATTATTCATGCATTCGAAAAATACACTCGCCCAGCTCAACGAACCGACGGACAAAACAGGATTAAGTAATCATAGAACTTTATTTCATCCAGATTTACTCCAACCGTGCCGGGCGGGTTTGATTTATGTGCTTGCAGGCTTTATCAACACCAAATCCCCGGCTATCAGGCTATACACAGGTCAATTTTAGTATTGACATACGAGCCTGTTTCCATATATAAAAACCTGTTAATTATCAGGGAATTCGTACGGTTAAGCTAAGGATAATCGCTCTGTAATATTCTGTAAGTGTCAATTTAGGGAGATATTATGCAGCTTCATTTTATCGATATTTCAATTATCGCTCTTTACCTTGTTTCTACCCTTATAGTTGGATTTCTAATATCGAAAAGAGCTTCGAAGAATATGGATTCTTACTTTCTCGGCGGCAAGAGTATCCCCTGGTATATACTGGGCGTTTCAAATGCTTCGGGGATGTTCGATATCACCGGGACAATGTGGCTGGTTTATCTAATCTTTGTTTATGGACTCAAAGGGGCATTCATCCCGTGGCTGTGGCCCGTTTTTAACCAGATATTTTTGATGGTATATCTGTCCGCCTGGCTTAGGCGTTCAAACGTGATGACCGGCGCTGAATGGATGAAGACAAGGTTCGGCACCGGCAAGGGCGCGCAATTATCTCATATTATCATTGTTATTTTTGCGATTGTCAGTGTCATCGGCTTTCTGGCATACGGATTCAAAGGAATCGGCAAATTTTCATCGGAATTTCTGCCCTGGAATTTGACACCGAATCAATACGGGCTGATATTTATGAGTATAACCACGCTCTATGTCGTTAAAGGGGGAATGCACAGCGTGGTTTTTACAGAGCTTATCCAATTTGTGATAATGACCATAGCATCAATTGCTGTTGGTATAATCGCAATAAATCATGTCACTTCCGGACAGATCGCAGGATTGGTACCTGAAGGATGGGGACAGTTGCATTTTGGCTGGAAGCTTAATTTGGACTGGAGCGGGATATTTGATATAGTTAACACCAAAATTGCCGGTGATGGTTATACATTGTTCACATGCTTTATGATGATGATTGTTTTCAAAGGTTTCCTGCTCAGTGTGGCAGGACCCGCCCCCAACTATGATATGCAGCGAATTCTCGCGACCAAAAGCCCCAAGGAAGCTTCCAAAATGAGCGGCTTTGTTTCCGTGGCGTTGTTTTTTCCAAGGTATATGTTGATTGCGGGCCTGGTGGTTCTGGCTCTTGTACATCTTATGCCCGATTTGCGAGATATGGGAGATGCACCGGGTACTGAAGCTCGGTTAATCGAGATAGCAAGCGAGCAGACGGGCATAGATATATCCGGAATAACCCGCGAGACGTCCTTTGCCAACGACCTCAATGCCAGCCCACAGGCTATAGCAGAATTAGCACAAAAAATTGGTGAAGAATTCGATGTTAATTTCGATATTGAAGATATTGATAATATTCCTGCGCACATCCAAACTGTTGGTGCCGCGACTGATCATATCGTCAATAAAAAAACCGATTTGGAAATGATTTTGCCTATGGCAATGAGCAGATTCGTCCCAACAGGTCTTCTGGGAATATTAATGGCAGGCTTGCTTGCTGCATTTATGTCCACTTTCGCAGCCACGGTCAATGCAGCGCCGGCCTATATCGTCAACGATATTTATAAACGCTATATCAATCCCAACGCAAGTGATAAACAGTATGTCAAAATGAGTTACATCATTTCACTTGCTGTGGTGGTCGTCGGGATTTCTTTTGGACTTTTCCTTGTTGAGTCGATTAATTCTGTGACACAATGGATTGTTTCTGCTTTATGGGGTGGATATGCTGCGGCGAATGTTTTGAAATGGCACTGGTGGAGATTTAATGGTTACGGTTATTTCTGGGGAATGGTTATTGGTCTCATCGCTTCTCTGTTAATGCCGTCACTTATGCCTAATACCCAGGATTTTTACATATTCCCGTTTATTTTAGTTCTCTCACTGGCAGGCTGTATTGTTGGAACATTAATGACCAAACCCGATGAGGAAGAGGTCTTAAAATCATTTTACAAAAAAGTTCGTCCCTGGGGATTCTGGAAACCAATACATGACAAAGTCATTCAGGAAGATCCCAGCTTCCAGAAGAACAAAGATTTCAAGAGAGATATGTTCAATGTCGTCATTGGAATTATCTGGCAGACATCATTGGTGGTCATTCCCATATACCTGATTATTAAAGAAAATGTTTCTTTAATTACAGCGATTATTATCCTTGCGATAACCTCATTCATCTTAAAGAAGAACTGGTACGACAAATTAACTGATTAATAAAGGCGATTAGAATCTTATGCGGTACGGACATTTTGACGATCGTGAAAAAGAGTATGTTATAACCGAACCTCAGACACCCTATCCCTGGATCAATTATCTGGGCATGGAGGATTTTTTTACGATTATCTCGAATACTGCCGGTGGGTATAGCTTTTACAAAGATGCAAGGCTCAGAAGAATCACGAGGTATAGATATAACAATGTCCCGGCGGATTATGGCGGAAAATATTTTTATATCAATGATGGGGGAGATATTTGGTCGCCGGGGTGGAAACCGGTAAAGAATAAGCTGGATAATTATCAATGCAGGCACGGACTGAGTTATACGATAATAACAGGCCAGAAGAACAAACTCGAAGCGGAAGTTTTATATTTTGTGCCGCTTGGCGACCATTGCGAAATTCAGAAAGTCAAACTCACAAATAAAAGCAACAAACCGAAAAAGTTCAAACTTTTCTCTTTTGTTGAATTTTGTCTCTGGAACGCCCTGGATGATATGACAAACTTTCAGAGGAATTTTTCGACCGGGGAGGTGGAGGTTAAAGATTCGGTTATTTACCACAAGACCGAATATAAAGAAAGACGCAACCACTACGCGTTTTATTCTGTTAATCAAAAGATACAGGGATTCGATACGGACAGGGACTCATTTGTAGGGTTGTATAACGGCTTCGAAAATCCAGATGTGGTGATTGAAGGCAAAAGCCGAAATTCCGTTGCTCATGGCTGGTCACCGGCGGGTTCGCATATGCTTGATGTGAATCTTGCTGCGGGAGAAGAAAAGGAATTGATTTTCGTTCTGGGTTATGTTGAGAATGAGGAAGATAAAAAGTGGGAGAGCCCCGGAGTCATCAACAAACAAAAAGCCGAACGTCTAATTGCAAAGTATAAAGAGCCCAAAGCTGTTATCAAGGCGTTTGAGGAGTTGAGAAATTACTGGTCGGAACTTCTTTCGATTTATCAGTTGCAAAGTAACGATGAAAAGCTCAGCAGAATGGTAAATATCTGGAACCAGTACCAGTGCATGATCACCTTTCTTATGTCACGCAGCGCTTCGTACTTTGAATCAGGTATCGGCCGGGGGATGGGTTTCAGAGATTCCAATCAGGACCTTATCGGATTTGTTCATCAGATTCCTGAGAAGGCGAAAGAAAGAATATTGGACATTGCCGCAACGCAGTTCGAAGACGGCGGTGCTTATCATCAATATCAACCGTTGACTAAAAGAGGAAACAATGAAATCGGCGGCAATTTTAATGATGACCCTCTCTGGTTGATACTATCGACATCGAGTTACATTAAAGAAACGGGCGACTGGTCTATACTCGACGAGCAGGTTCCGTTTGATAATGACCAAAGCAAAGCCAAATCATTGTTTGAGCATTTGAAAAGATCTTTTAATCACGTGGTAAACAATCTGGGTCCCCACAATTTACCGCTTATCGGCAGGGCGGACTGGAATGACTGTTTGAATTTGAACTGCTTTTCGAAAAATCCGGATGAACCTTTCCAGACCACCGAGAATAAACAGGGTGGTGTCGCCGAATCCGTCATGATAGCAGGCATGTTTGTTCTTTATGGAGCCGAGTTTGCGGAATTGTGCCGTCGGTGTAAGAAGCAAAAGGAAGCCGATGCCGCAGACGTTCATGTAAAGCAAATGATAGAGAGTATCAATAAACACGGATGGGATGGAGACTGGTTCCTTCGGGCCTATGATTACTTTGGAAAAAAAATTGGCAGCGGTGAAAACGAGGAGGGGAAAATCTTTATCGAATCCCAGGGATTCTGCGTCATGGCGGGGATAGGAATCGATGATGGCAAAGCACGCTCGACTATGGAGTCTGTAAAAAAGCATCTCGATTGTGAGTATGGAATTGTATTGAATAATCCTGCCTTTACGAAATACCATATCAATATGGGTGAAATATCCACCTACCCTGCGGGTTATAAAGAAAATGCCGGTGTCTTCTGCCATAACAATCCCTGGATTATGATCGCCGAAACAATTATAGGAAATGGTGACAGGGCTTTTGAGTATTACAGGAAGATTGCGCCGTCTTACCTCGAAGAGATCAGCGATTTGCACAAGACGGAACCGTATGTTTATTCGCAAATGGTTGCCGGCAAAGATGCTTATATGCCCGGTGAAGCGAAAAACTCATGGCTGACCGGAACTGCCGCCTGGAATTATTATGCCATTACCCAATATATATTAGGCATCAGACCTGAATACGACGGGCTGTTAGTTGACCCTTGCATTCCGAGTGATTGGGATGGCTTTACAGTGCAAAGGAAATTCAGAAACGCGCACTACAACATAACTGTTAAAAATCCGGGGCATGTTTCAAAAGGGATTAAGGAAATCATTGTTGATGATGAAAAGGTCGATGGTAATGTCCTGCCTGTTTTCGAAGATGGGAAAACTCATAATGTTACGGTTATTATGGGTTAGCAATAAAATCATTCGCTAAGTTAAAATTATCCTGCAATTAGAAGCTCCGTTTGGATAACCAAAACGAAATGAAAGGATCTGTGAGATGAAAAATCGTTCGTCTTTTACCTTTTTTATGGCGGCCTTGCTTAGTCTCATCTGCCTGAGCTTTCTGTCGGTGTCCTGTCGAAATACTTCTGATATGTTGGAACTGGAATCGCTCTCGGCTGACGATGTAACCGCCGAAAAATCGCTGTCCGATACGCAACGTATCCAAAACGGTGTTCAGTTACAAACCGGCCAACTGAGTTTGAAGGTACAGTTCTATGCAGAAGACATGGTACGTGTTGTTAAGTGGCTTGCCGACGGTACACCTGAAAAAGACAGCCTTGTCGTGATTCAAAACAAATTGCCGGCTTTGAATATTGGTTTTGAAGAGAATCCAGAAACTATTACCCTTAGTTCTCCGAAAATCACACTGCAATTGTCCAAAACTGATGGCGTAATTCAATATCTCAACGGCGACAACGAAACCATTCTGAAAGAACAAGGTAAAGCAATCATTACGCCGGTTGAGACCGAGCATGAAAAGGCGTTTAGCGTTCGACAGAATTTCAAATTAACGCCGGATGAAGGCGTTTACGGGCTTGGGCAGCACCAGAATGGTTACATGAACTATCGCGGCCAAACCGTGACGCTGGTGCAGAGCAACACCGATGCGGTCACTCCGTTTTTGATTTCTACTCAGAGCTATGGAATACTTTGGGACAATTATTCTAAAACTATTTTTGCCGATGACCAGGAAAAAGCATCGCTTTGGTCTGATGTGGGCGACAATATCGATTACTATTTCATCTATGGCCAAAATATGGATGAAGTCATTGCCGGATACAGAGACCTTACCGGCCACGCTCCAATGTACGGCAAGTGGGCCTATGGCTACTGGCAAAGCAAGGAACATTATAAAAATCGCGATGAATTGCTGGGCATCGCCCGCGAATACCGCAAACGAAAAATCCCCATTGATAATATCATCCAGGACTGGAACTACTGGGGCGGCAATGAAAATTGGAGCAGCATGGTTTTTGACCAGACCAAGTATCCCAATCCGAAAGAGATGGTGGATATCCTTCACGACCTTAACTTTCATGTCATGATCTCCATCTGGCCAGGGCTTGGGCCGAATTCGCAGATATACAAAGACATGGACCAAAAAGGTTATCTCTATGACATGGTCGGCTGGGCCGGATTCAAGTATTATGATGCGCTCAATCCGGCGGCCAATCAGTTGTATTGGGACCACCTTAAAAAGGGCCTGTATTCCAAAGGCATTGACGGCTGGTGGATCGACTCGACCGAACCGGATGTTGTTAACGCCCTAACAAAGGAAGGCACTGAAGCCTGGATGAAACGTGTTGGAACCAATCATCTCGGTTCATGGGCCAGGTATCTTAATGCTTTTTCCTTGTCTATGACGGACAGTCTCTACAAGAACCTGCGAAAAGAGACGGATCAAAGACGCGCCTATATCCTCACGCGGTCAACTTTTGCCGGCCAGCAGCGCAACGCCGTCACGACCTGGTCAGGTGACATCGGCGCAAACTGGGATGTCTATAAGAAACAGATCGCCGCAGGTATCAATCATAGCATGTCGGGTATTCCGTACTGGACGTTTGATATTGGTGCGTTTGTAATCGGCAGTTATGGGGGTGTTTTCTCCAACGGCGGCAGGGAAGACCCTGCGTATCAGGAATTTTATACGCGTATGTTCCAGTTCGGCACGTTTGGCCCAATATTCCGGTCGCACGGCTCGGAAACCCCGCGTGAGATTTGGGAATACGGCGATTTCGTTGAATCCATGGTGAAGTTCGACAATTTGCGCTATCGTCTGATGCCCTACATTTATTCGCTGGCTTGGCAGGTAACGGACAATGGGTACACGATTATGCGCGGCTTGCCCATGGATTTCGCAGAGGATAAAAAGACCTATTCCATTGATGACCAGTTTATGTTCGGTCCCGCTATCATGGTTTGTCCGGTGACGGAATATATGCTCCATCGGCCGCCCGAGGACAGCATTCTCATCTCGCCGGAGCACTTCAGGACCAAAGACGGCGAGCCCGGCCTTAATGTCACTTACTACGACGACACAGAATTTAAAGAAGTAGCACATGAACAGATCGAGCCGAATATCAATCTTTTCTGGTACACGGGCTGGCCTGATTTTATTGATGATGAAACTTTTTCCATGCGATGGGAGGGCAAGCTGATCCCGAGTCAAACGGGCACACATCGGTTCCACATGAAAAGCTTTGGGCCCAAACGCATTTATCTTGATGGTAAGGAACTGCCCTGCAATTACTGGTCGGTGGAATTCTATAATGCTCCGGTCGAGCTCGAAGCCGGGAAAGAATACGACTTTAAATTCGAGACCTCGAATGCGGTCAATGGTGCTTTCAGGGCTAAGCTCTTTTGGAAAACTCCGGAAAATCATGCGAGGGAAAAAACCGTCGAGCGTAAAAGACAAACAAGAGATGTCTATCTGCCTGCGGGAAAAAAGTGGATTGACTTCTGGACCGGCCAAAACGTTTCCGGCGGCAGGACGATTACCGCCGATGCGCCAATCGACAAGATACCTCTTTTTGTCAAGGCAGGTTCCATCATTCCGATGGGCCCATTCATTCAATATTCGGATGAAAAACCTGCCGAGCCCATTGAATTGCGTATATATCCCGGCGCCGATGGGAGCTTCACGTTGTATGAGGACGAGAACGATAATTACAATTATGAAAAAGGCGCATATGCAACTATCAGCTTTCATTGGAATGATGCAAAACGACAGCTCACGATCGATAACAGAAAAGGCGAGTTTCCGGGCATGCTGAAGAGTCGCCATTTTAATGTTGTTCTTGTTAAAAAAGATCATGGAACAGGGGTAGGTATTACATCTGAGCCTGACAAAGTTATTACGTGTAATGGTAATAAACATATTATTAAATTTTAGACGACTTCACAGGAGTAACAAATGAAGATTTCTTTTCCTTTTATTTATCGTGTGGCGGTTTTGTCCTGCAGCGTCTACCTGAGTGTTTTTATGGCATCTTGTCAGGCTGTGTCCCCAGCAACTAAATCAAAGCCACTATCTTTTTATGATGGACAAGTCAAGGAACTATTGGCTCGGATGACGTTGGAAGAAAAGATTGGGCAGATGATTCAGTCCGACCAGGAACATTTAAAAGATATCGCCGACATTGAAAAATACTTTCTTGGTTCGGTGCTTAGCGGCGGCAATTCTGATCCGGAGCAGGGCAACAGTCTTGAGGCCTGGACTGACCTGTATGACCGCTGCCAGCAGCATGCTCTTAAAACCCGGCTCGGTATTCCGATTCTATATGGCATTGACGCTGTGCATGGACACAGTAACGTGCTTGGTGCGGTGATATTTCCGCACAACATCGGCCTCGGTTGTACCGGCAATCCTGAGCTTATTGAAAAAGTCGCCCGCATCACGGCTGAGGAGATTCGAGCCACCGGAATCAACTGGACTTTCGCACCTTGCGTAACCGTTCCACGGGACGAGCGCTGGGGCCGAACGTACGAAGGTTTTTCCGAAGACCCGAATCTCGTCAATTTACTCGGCGCCGCGGCAATTCGCGGTTTTCAAGGTGCGGACTTTGACGATTCTCTTTCCGTCCTCGCCTGTGCCAAGCACTATGTTGGTGACGGCGGTACAACGGCAGTTATGCGCAGAAGCAGACGTCCCGGCCTTCGCCGAGGCCCGCGCATACGATTAGACCAGGGTGACACGCAGCTCGACGAGCAAACCCTGCGACGGATTCACCTGCCACCTTACATAGGGACAGTTCGCGCCGGTGTTGGTTCTATTATGCCGTCCTACAGCAGTTGGAACGGCTTGAAGTGCACGGCAAGCAAACGCCTGCTCACGGAGATACTCAAACAAGAACTTGGCTTCGAGGGTTTTCTTATCTCTGACTACTGTGCTATCGACCAGGTTCACCGCGATTACAAGACCGCCATCGGTATAGCTGTAAATGCGGGCATTGATATGGGGATGATACCGAGGAAATACGCCGAGTTCTCCACTTACTTAAAGGAGCTGGTCAATGAAGGTACGGTGCCGATGTCACGTATCGACGATGCCGTGACGCGCATCCTCCGGGTCAAGTTCGCTATGGGCCTGATGGACAAGGACCGGTCTCACTTAGCTGACAGGAAACTTCATAAGACATTCGGTTCGGACGAGCACCGGCAGGTCGCTCGCGAGGCCGTCCGCCAGTCCCTTGTGCTGCTTAAAAATGAGAATCAGGTTCTGCCGATATCGAAGAATGTTAGAAATATTCATGTCTCCGGCAAAAGCGCCGACGACCTCGGCAACCTGTGTGGCGGCTGGACCATCGCCTGGCAGGGTCGCAGTGGAAATGTCACTCCTGGTGGCACGACTATTCTCGAAGCTATTAAAAATACGGTGTCAAAGGACACGAGAGTGACTTTCTCGCAGAATGGCTCAGGAATAGGTGGCGCAGACGTGGGCATTCTTGTAATCGGTGAAAAACCATATGTCGAGGGAAATGGCGACAGCAACGACCTTATGGTCACGGCGGAAGATGTAGAAGCGTTCGACAATATGAAAGGAGCGCGCATCCCGGTAGTCGTGGTTCTGGTTTCCGGCAGGCCGATGATAATCAGTGATATTATCGATCATGCGGATGCGTTCGTAGCTGCCTGGTTGCCGGGAACCGAAGCTCAGGGCGTGGCGGATGTACTTTTCGGTGATTACAAGCCAACCGGAAAGCTTTCGTTTTCCTGGCCGCGCTCAATGTCACAGATCCCGATCAATATCGGAGATGACGATTACGATCCACTTTTCAAATATGGCTTCGGCCTGACGTATTAAATAGATGAAGAAATTTTATCTGAGGACAGTCTAATGCTACGCATAAAATTATTGGATGTTTCTATGTCAATTCGGTGCTTTTGGTTAATTTTTCTCTTGTGCTTCTGCTCCTGTGCAGTCGCGGAGGATAAAGCCATGGAACAGCGTGTCGAAGAGCTTCTGGGCAAAATGACACTGACGGAAAAAATCGGCCAGATGGTCCAAATCAATTACTTTGGCGGAGAGATTTCGGACGATATAAAACAGCGTCTAAGAGGGGGTGGAATCGGCTCCATGCTCAACGCAGTTGATCCGGAAAAGAGTCTGGAAATCCAGCGAATTGCGATCGAAGAAAGCCGTCTGGGAATACCGCTTATCATGGGCAGAGATGTTATTCACGGATTTCGTACAATCTTCCCGATTCCGCTGGGCCAGGCTGCCACATGGGAACCGGAGCTTGTGAAGTCCTGTGCAGGGATTGCTGCTGAAGAAGCGGCAGCTGCCGGTTTCCAATGGACCTTCGCGCCTATGATGGACATTGCACGCGATCCGAGGTGGGGACGAATTGCAGAAGGTTTTGGCGAGGACCCTTATCTCGCAAGCGCTATGGCTGCTGCCATGGTGCGGGGATTCCAGGGTGACGATCTTTCGGCACCTAATACGATTGCTGCCTGCGCCAAACATTACGTGGGTTACGGTGCAGGCGAGGGCGGACGCGATTATGATACTGCCAATATCCCTGAAGGGTTGCTGCGGGATGTGTATTTACCGCCTTTCAATGCTGCGGTCCGGGCGGGTGTCGCGACGATAATGACTTCATTCAATGAGATTAACGGCGTACCCGCTTCGGGTAATGCACTTATTCTTCGGCAAATCCTGCGTAAGGAATGGGGATTTAAAGGTTTTGTGGTCAGCGATTGGCAATCAATGTCTGAGATGATTGAACACGGATTTTGCGAAGACTTAATCGACGTGGCTCGAAAATCAATCGTCGCCGGTGTGGATATGGAGATGCAAAGCACAGCTTATGTGGATCATCTTGAAGAGCTGGTGAAAACAGGTGTGGTATCTCAGGAGCTTGTGGATAATGCGGTCAGAAATATCTTGCGCATAAAATTTCAGCTTGGCTTATTTGAAAAGCCTTTTCCCTATTCTGCAAAACGAGCGTCAAGGCTCGGTAATAAAGCCCTTGAAATAGCTAAGACCGCGGCTTTGAAGAGTGTGGTCCTTTTGAAAAATAAAGACGGATTGTTGCCTCTGGCAAGGGACATCAAATCCGTTGCCGTGATTGGACCTATGGCAAATGATAACTATGAGGTCCTGGGTACATGGAATCGCGACGGGCAAACAGAAGATACAGTGACACCTTGTGCTGCGATTAAGGCGTTGTTGTCCGGCTCGGCAGAAGTTAACTTTGTTGCGGGTTTGCCCCACACTCGAAGCCGGGACAAGAGCGGATTTGCTAATGCCGTTACACAAGCGCAAAAATCTGATGCTGTCCTGATATTTGCCGGTGAGGAAGCCATACTCTCCGGCGAGGGGCACAGCCGAGCGTATCTGGACTTGCCCGGTGCTCAGAATGAACTTATCACTACAATCGCGCGGACAGGTAAGCCCATTGTTTTAATCGTCATGGCGGGTCGGCCTTTGACCATTGGCGAGATATCGGAAAGTGCTCAGGCGGTTCTCTATGCCTGGCATCCGGGCACTATGAGCGGCCCTGCACTGGCGGACATAATCTTCGGAATTGAGTCGCCATCCGGCAAACTGCCGATTACGTTTCCCAAAGCAGAGGGTCAAATTCCTGTTTACTATGCCCATAAAAACACCGGCAGGCCGCCGCACAATCGTAATCTGATGATGATAGACGATATTCCGGTCCGCGCTTTTCAAAGCTCACCCGGGGATGCGGCTCGCTATCTGGATATTGGGTATTTGCCGCTTTATCCGTTTGGTTATGGCCTGTCGTATACGGAATTCAAATACGCCAATTTGCAGCTTTCTTCACAGCAAGTCAAATTAGGTGAAAGCTTAAAGGTATCAATTGACTTGACTAATGCCGGTGACATGGAAGCAGAGGAAATTGTGCAACTCTACGTGCGGGACTTAGTGGCTGGTCTTACCCGTCCGGTCAAAGAACTCAAAGGCTTTCAGAAGATACGATTAAAACCAAAAGAAACTAAGACCGTTGTTTTTGATTTATCCAGCAACGTACTTGGATTTCACAATAGTGACATGAAATACACTGTGGAACCGGGGAAGTTTCGCCTATGGGTCGGCGGCAGCTCGCAGTCAGGATTAATGTCGGAATTTGACGTGGTCGAATAAAACACCGGTATCGTACGCGACATTAATTCTTTCGCCGTTTTCGTCTTGCCAGGTGATATATGAGCAGGGGTAGATAAGGCAGCACCGGCAATAAGTCACGCGTGCGGAAAAGCCCTATCCGCTTGGCCTTTCTGGCGATATGGATAAACTGCGACAGGCCGTAGAACTGTTTGCGAATACGGTTGCGAATTTGCTTTAGCTCCTTGCGTCCGTAACGGTCCGAATACACATGACTGCCGATTTGGTTGTAGTAGTAACCCGGCGTCGAATCGACTATTTCCTTTAACGGCGAGAATTTCTCGACACGGAGCTTCTGGAAGGTGATGGAATCGGCCTTTATTTCTTTAGCGAACTTCGGAATGTAAAGCATTTCTTCTTCGGTCTCGCCGATGTTGCCGTAGATGAAGTAACCGTGAAGGAAGAAATTGTACTTTGTCAGGACCGCAAAAGCATCGCGTGTCTGTTTTTGGGTGATACCTTTCTGAAGCTGCTTTAAAATCCAGTCATGTGGCGACTCGACCCCAATCAGGAACACTCTAAAGCCTGCTTTCTCCGCTTTGTCGAGGATTTTAGGATACTTCGCCATATCAATCCGGGCCTGGACGATAAAGGTCTTTTTGATATTATTTTCGATAATCAGATCGCAAAGCTTTTCGCTCCTCTTCGGATTTGTAAAGAAGTTGTCATCGCTGAAGAGTACGATATTAGCCGTAACCGTTTTCAGCTCTTCGATTACTGATTCGAGCGGTCGTTCCGTGTAGCTTCTTTTTTGCCCGAGCGGGTTGAGACTTAGCGTACAGAATTTGCACTTGAAGGGACATCCTCTTGTTGTAAGTACCGTGTCGAATGTGTGTCCGGTGAGTCGAATACCATGCTGAGTCGCGTAATATTCGTGTCGTCTCAGGGACCGGTCAGGAAACGGAAGATCCGTGATCTCAGGCAGAGGATGGATTTCATTATGGACGATTTGATCTCCGTCTCGATAGGAAAGCCCACGGATATCCTTGTATGGGACCCCTGTGACGATCTTTTTAATGATTTCTTCGCCCTCACCCCTTACGATCATGTCGATATTCGGACAACGTTCGAAAACGCCCTCAACTTCCAGCGTTGCTTTGTAGCCTCCTACAACCGTGGTGATTTCAGAAGGTAATTGAGAGACGAAATCACAGATGTTTTTGAATTGAGACTGCCATTGGATGCTTATGCAGAGCAAGTCGATCTCGTCCCTGATAAAGTTGCTGAGTACCTTCGGGTCCTGATAAGCCATCTCATACCGAAGGTCGAGAAGCGTTATCTTGCCGACGAGGTCTTTCATACTCGCGACAATGTACTCAAGGCCGGTCGGAGGAAAAACCGCCATGGTCGTAGTTCCGCTCGCGAAATACGGATTCAAAGCTAAAACATGTTTATATTTAATCATCAGGAGATTATACAGTCAAAGAACCGCAGATGGTTAATGAAATACCCCGGAAAACAATTGTTTTTTAAGGTAAATGATAACGGCGCCGTAAATAACGGCAATTCCGTCTTCTGTTTTCTGTCCTCTGCGTTCTGATTTGAACATTGGCTTTGTTTTCTTTCATTTCTCATTAACCACGGAGATCGCGAAGAACGCGGAGAAAGTAGGTAGAGATTGTAATTCGTTATAATATATTCATTTACGAACATACTCTTTTTACTCTGCGTTCTCGGCGGTAAAAAATGAAATTGGCTTTGTTTGGGTTTGTTTTAAACCGCCGCCGGAACCTAAAAATTCTCATATTTACTTGTCACAAAAGAGCTTACGTTAAATTTGCCTTGCGGCAAATTGGCTTTGTTTTTTCAAATTCCTTTCGCACTACGCATCACGCAGTACACATTACGAATAAATTGGGTTTGTTTTGCATAAAAAGGGTGAATTATACTCTCTGTTTTCTGCCCATAGCCACAAAGACACGAATTTTTACTTCGATATTCTATATTTCTTATTCGATATTGGATATTCTCTGAAATGATTTCCGCTCCGCGATATGCTATATATCAAATACTAAATACTAAATACCCCAAATTAACAATTTAACAAATACCGGCTAAAATACAAGAAAAACCCGCATTTTTAGGCAAAATTGTCGTTTACTTGCCATCATCAAACCAGCCCCGCCACAGGTAAGTCCCGATTGATCGGGATCGAAGGTATGCTGCACCGTAAGGCGTCCCCGTATATTCGGCACATCTACGGCGTCGTTGCCATCAAACCCATCCGCGAAGGAGCAGTCCTCCGGGCCCGTGAAGTAGACCGACATTGTCAGATAAGTCGACAGATTCTCAGTTGACAGGAAACACTATATCATCAATCCACGCAGTATCGTTGCCTCTGGCCCTCGAACTGTCCTTGGAATAAGTCCACTCGAAGGTTCTTGTACCTGAAGTTACAGGAAAAGACACTTGAATCCAACCTTGCTCACCCGACCACCGGCCTTGCTCCGCTCCATCAATGTAAAACAGCAAATGATCATAATTTGATTCGGAAGAAACCTTAAAGTAAAAGCTAATATTTCCATCTTTGCAATCGAGTGTCACCTTTATAGCAGAAGTTTCACGATCATTAATTAAACCAGCTGTAGCACTGTAAGAACCGGAATTCTTCTCTCCTGAAGCTATTATCCAATCACCATCACCTGAAAATTCCCATTCAAGTTCAACGAAATCACCAGATTCAAAACCTTCTTCATACACGATGTTGACCTCTTTAAGAGGAGAAGGTGTCGAGGCTATCCAGTTATCCGGATCGTTGCCGTAGTTATCAGCAGTGATTCGGTG
>CAZQXE010000007.1:0-32325 GCA_964597115.1 uncultured Pirellulales bacterium
AGACAAAGACATTATCTCACAGGGTGAATAAAAATCTGCATAATCTGCGAAATTTATGCCCGAGGTATCTGTGGTTAAACTCATACTTGTTATTTTTTCTTTTGCCGGAGGCGATAAATCATAGCGAGAACTTCTGCTACGGCTACGAATAAGCCCTCAGGTATAGGATTACCCGGCTTGACGGTTGAGTATATTGTTCTTGCCAGCTCCGGCCTTTGTATGACAGGCACACCGTAAGCCCTGGCGATTTCCCTGATTTTTTCCGCCAAATGGTCCGCTCCTTTTGCCACCATAACAGGTGCTTCCATTGTCTTGGCATCGTAGCGTAGTGCAACAGCTACATGTGTCGGGTTGACAAGAACTACACTGGCCTTGGGTACTTCCTGCAGCATACGTCTCATAGCCAATTCGACCTGGATTTTTCGAATCCGACTTTTGACCTGTGGCGAACCTTCTGTGTCTTTACGGTCTTGTTTCACTTCCTGATGCGTCATCTTCAGGTCCTGGATGTATTTCCATTTCTGGTAGATAACGTCGGCGATAGCTAAAATCAATATTGCAATACAGACACGAATCATAAGACCCAGTATTATCCTGGCGATAACTGAAAGTATTTGTGCAGACCATGTCCATCTAAGCTTGGCAAGAACATCGAGCTTGTCCCGGAGATAGAACCACACGATAAGAGAAATGAAAAACAATTTTAGTATGGATATCAGGAGTTTAACCATAGATTGAGCATTTACAAGCTTTCCAAAACCCGTCACCGGATTAAGCTTGTTGAAATTCAATTCTATTGCACCTGGTGCAAAATTAAAGCCGCTCATGCAGATGCCGGCCAAAACGGCCGCTGCGAAAAGTGCTGCAATGATTGGTAAAATTGCAAGTATCAGATCGACAATTTTTCCGTTAACGAAATTCAGGAACGTTTCAGTGTTGGCAAAAACACCATTATCACATGACATCCCTTGTTTGATTTGCATTGTGGTCCATTGCAGCAAATTTGGACCCAACAGTGTAACCATTGCCACCAACACGAACAGCGTTGCTATCGACATCAGTTCCTGGCTCTGCGGCAGCTGCCCCTTCTGTCTGGCTTTTTGCAATCTCCTCGGTGTTGGTTGATGTGTTTTTTCGGCGGCGGGCTGCTCTGCCATAATCAATCCCTGATATGAAAATTGTGCAAACGATTAACCGATTAGCTGTTTCTAATCTAAAGTGCCCACTACATAGGCAGGAGTTTGCCCATCAAATCGGCAAATTCGGCCACGAATGAGCTGACAAATGGCAAAAATATTATTGCCATTAACAATCCCATTCCCACACGCATCGGCAAACTTATAAACAGGATGTTCATTTCAGGTACGACGCGTGCAAATACAGCTAAGATAATCAATAGTAGTATAAACGCAGCCAACATTGGTGCAGCAAGTTTTAAGCCGGCCAACAACATTGCAGAACCGGCCTTAATTACTCCATCGGTTAAAACAGCTATTGTTGGGATGCTGCCGGCTGGAAATGCCTCGTAGCTTCGCGATATAATCAACAGAAACATGTGATGGCCGTTAGCACTAAGAAAAATGATTATAAATATCATCTCAAATAAGCTTCCTAACGGCTGTGTCCGTTCACCGGTCAATGGGTCCAGAATCTGAGCCATAGCCAAACCCATCTGCCTTTCTATGATTCGGCCGCTGAATTTGACCGTCGCGAATATCAAAGTTACAACTAATCCCAAAGCGAGCCCGTATGTAGCTTCGTTGGCTAATAATAATATCGCTTCTAAAACAGAGACTTTCTCTGCATCAACACGAAACGGTGTGATTATTGAGAAGAAAATCGTTACCAGCAAAGTCATAGCAATTTTGATTCTGGCTGGAATGCTTTTCCATCCAAAGATGGGAAGAACCAGGAAAAATGCCGAAATCCTTGTTAGCACCATCGTAAAACCGAGTAGTTTTTCAATCATCAGCGTCATTGCTGTTTATCTTCAATGCCCAACGCTCTGAACGTGGGCAAAAATCTCGTTGGTAAATTCAAGTATGACCTGCAGCATCCAGTTGCCACAAATCAGAATGACGGTGCCAACGGCCAAAAGTTTCGGAACTATCGTAAGGGTCATGTCACGTATGGATGTAACTGCCTGCAGCAATGTTACGACTACGCCAACAATCATACATGTCAGCAATATGGGAGCGGCTATAAGCAAAGCCGTCTCGAGGGTATGCCGTCCGAGGTAAAGTACGTAACTACTATCCATCTGCTGAATCCCTTAAATAAAATTAGCGGTTTATTTGAAACCCAGACTTAGACTTTTTGCCAGCAAGCCCCAACCGTCAACAAGAATGAATAACATCAGTTTGAAGGGCAACGAAATCATCACCGGTGGCAGCATCATCATACCGGCACTAAGCAGAACGCTTGCGATAACCATATCTATCAGAAGAAAAGGAATGAATAAAAGACAGCCCATCTCAAATGCTGTGCGGAATTCGCTGATAATGAATGCCGGGATGACTATGTGCATATCGATGTCCATCAGACTTGTTGGAGGCTCTATCTTGGCCATCTGAACGAAGAGAGTCAGGTCAGCTTCTCGGCTCTGGCGAAGCATAAATTCCTTGAGGTAGTTTCCAGCCCTTGAGCCGGCAGTTCGGAAATCAATCTCATCTGTCAGATAAGGCTGGACGGAGTTCGTGTTGATCTTCACAAATGTGGGAGACATCGTATACAGCGTTAAAAACAAGGCCAAACCTACAATTGCAATTGTAGGCGGTATGGTTTGTGTTGTCAAAGCACGCCGAATAAAGGCCAAAACGATTACTATCCTTGTAAAGGATGTCATCATTACCAACAGACTTGGTAAAATAGCCAGACCGCTAAAGATAATTACGAGTCTGACAGGAGTTGACCAATTGTTGCTTTCATCTTCGTTGGTTGTCACCTTCTCTACGAGGGTCATTAAATCGCCGATACTGGGAATATCGTTTGTTGGGACACTCGCGCTGGGATTAGTACTTGGCAAATCGATCTGTGGAATTTGCAGCGACGTATTGCCGGTCTGAGCGAAAGACAACTGACTCGACGTTAATACGACAAATACCAGAAAAAACGTTCTAATAAACCTGCCGGTCATAAGTATTTTTGACCATTATCCGTTTGTTGCGTGGACGGGTCCGTTAAATCGCTGTTTATATCAGCCAATTTCATAATATTCTCGTTCGTACTGCCTATAAGGAAACGTTGATTACATACTTCGAGCAAATGTATGGCCTTGCGCGGTCCGAGATGAATTGTCTCAAGAATACGAATCTCTTTACCCGGTATGTTAGTAATCTTTGGCAGAAGTTTTTTTGAAACGTAGATCGCAGCTATTCCCAGAAGAACGACGAAAAAAACCACGACCATAGCCCTATATAAAAACTCTCCGCCCCCGGTACTATAGCCGGTTCCCTCAAAGAAATTGGGATCATTTCCATACAAAGAGTCAATTTTGGATTCCACCGCAGTTTGTGGTTGACAGGGATCAGACTCCGATTTTTGTGCTCTACTTCTGTTGGCGGCGGATTGATTTGAGCAGACGAAGAGTAAACTACTGCCTAAAGCAACCGTTATCAAAAACACAACGAATTTTTTCTTAACTGCCGCCACGCTTTAAACACTTTCAAACAAGATTCCCGGATTTTCATTTTGCAAAAAATCACAGCCGAGCTCACATAGAGCACTTTCTGGTCATTAAGTGAGCAAATATTGTGCCGAAATGCCGGGATAGGCCATAACAGACTATCAGCGGCTGTTTTAGTGCAGGAATTAGATGCCCTGTCAGAAAAACTGTCGAAAAACTTGACAAGTGTACTAATTAATCTCTTGCCCTGAGGACCGCTATCAGTATCTGTGATTTTTCGGATATCGGGCTATCCTGTCCAACCCAATCGCCTCCCGGCCCCGCTCCCCACGAATAAACGGACAATTTTGGTCGATCTCCAAATATACTGTTTCGAGTCTGGAAAGACGATTCGGAAGACAGGGTGTTTCGGAGAAAATCCGCCACTGCCTGTGCACGGTTTGCTGAGAGTAACCACTGTTCTCTTTCGGTCTTGGCGTCTGAGGCCAGGCCAAGTACGTATAACTCAATCGCATTTTGGCTGTCATTCTGCTGTAAATCCCTGCAAAACTCTGTAAGGTATTTTTTTGCCGATTCGTTTAGATCGGCACTACCTGACGAAAAGTGAACGTTGGCAACAGAATAATTGGTTCTTTTTGCGACTATTTGTGAAGGTAAGGTTATCATCAACTCCTTCAGTTCCTGAAAAATAATGCGAAGCTCTTGCGTCTTGGCGTCAATAGTTCTGCGGCTTAACGAATCATCAGATTCGGGTATGGAGTATTTAGGCTTGAAGGTGCCTAAATCAGGCATTTCTTTTCTTCCAAAAAGTGCCCCAAGTCCGACGAATTTTATGGATCTGACAAAGGCATCCCGGCCTTTATTGAAAAGCTCCGGATCCTGAACATCGGCAAGAGTCAGAAGCATCACGAAGAATGTGAGCAACAAGGTCACCATATCTGAAAACGTAACGATATACGCCGGGACTTTTTGGCCTGATTCGGCAATTGTCAGACGTGGACGTCTCAATTGTATATACTCCGTTCCAACAGAACAATCTCAAGCGTGCGCTCGGATTTCGGGATCCCTTGGCCCGCCCTGCTGTTTTCAACGTTCTCTTGAGTTAAAGTGCTTGTCGCTGATATGCTGAATCGTTTCCTGTCGAGGTCCTGCTTCGTTGTGAGGTAATCCATTATCGCCCATGCACGAGGCAGACCGAAATAATCACTGCCCGCATCGTCCCATGGTCCAATCTCACTGATGACAATCCGGCTGGGCACTCCTTCTAAGAACAACGCCAGGGTATCCATTATGCGGTGCCCCTCAGGAGAAATAAGCATCCCTTTACCCAGGAACATTTTCTCAGACGAGATCGTAAATACTATGCCGCCGTGGAAATCAATTGGCGTCAATTCTTTTAGCACACCGTCTTCTGCTCCTGGTTCTAAAGTGGGCTTTTCGCTGCCTTTGTCGGGTTGACTTTTATGCATGATCGGAGGCTCATATAAAAAGGCGTCCCTGTCACTTCGTATCACGGGAGTGATGCTGGTCAAAGCACTGGAGTAAAGCACTTTCAGGTCCCTAAAAATTCTGTCATCAAAAGATGAGAAACTAAGAAGGAGCACAAAGAATGTTAGCAGCAATGTCATGCAGTCACTGAATGTTACCATCCATTCCGGTGCACCTGGAGCCTCGTCGGATTCCGCCTGTTTTTTCTCTCGTGCCATTATATATTGGCCTTGACTTCTTCCCGTCTGCTCTGTGAAATAAATGCATGCATTTTCTCGCGAATAGCGGTTGGATTATCACCTTGTGCGATGGCACAGATACCTTCTACAATCATTTCCATTGCGGTTGTCTCTGCCTTGGAATAAATACCCAGTTTGCCCGCCAGTGGAATAAAAATCAGATTGGCCGAAAAAGCTCCATAGAAAGTGGTGAGCAGGGCTACTGCCATTCCGGCACCAATCTGGTCCGGCGATGACAGGTTCTTAAGCATCTGAACCAGGCCGATAAGCGTACCTATCATCCCAAAGGCGGGAGCGGCTGCACCCATGAATTCCAAAATCTTTTTGCCGGTTGAGTGACGGTCCCGAAGGTTATCGATCTCCAGAGCCATAAGGTCCCTTATTGACTCGGACTCCTGCCCATCCACAAGCATCTGCAGACCCTTGACAAAAAACAAATCGCTTATCTTGGGAATCTCCTGCTCCAGGGCCAGTGCTCCGTCACGCCTGTTTATAGCCGCAAAATTCACCATGTTTTGAATAAGCTCCGACGGCGAAGGAATTTTGGTGACAATTGTCTTTTTGATTACTGAGAATATTCCGAGAAACTGAGGCAGAGAAAAATGTATAAGGGTGGCGCACAACATACCTCCTATGGTTATTGCCAGCGAAGGAATGTGCACGAACGACTGCCATCCGCCGCCGACAACAATAGAACCGACGACAACAAGAAAGCCAAGAACTACTCCTACTATAGTCGCAATATCCATGAGACTACTGCACCTCAACTATTTGTTTTAATCTCTGACACAGAGTTGCTGCAAGCTCGGGCTTGGAAGCGGCTATCTCAGCCAACAGTTTGGCTTCTGTTCGTTCGGTCATGTAATGCAGTATCTTCACTGCGTCGTTAAAGCTTTCGCTGCTCATGATTTCTTCGTCACTTGGCATTTGACCAGTACCTTCTAAATTACACATATTGGCCAGTATTTTACTGGCGCTGGCTGGCTCCATTTTGTCATAGGTAACTGCTATTGACATAAGGTTGTTCCTCTCGGTCTGTGAAACCTCAAGCCTGCTTTTAAGCAGCTTATCCTGCTCGGTTTTGATATTAGCGATGACCGAGGTGAGTTCGATTCGCATGTTATTAAGGCTCTCGATGTCTTTCTTTAGCACGTCCTGTGCTATCTGTAATCTCTGTTCACGTACACCAAGAACCTGCAGCTTGTTGTCATATTCCTGCATTTTCGCACGAATATCCTGCACGAGATTCTTGAGCTGCTGTTCTGTCATCACTGTTTTCATCTTACCGGGTGTTGTATCGAGGGTGTCTGTCAGGCTGGCATCAGGCGGTGGCAGGCCCGGCTCACTATCATCGCTTGCAAGTGCGGATTGCTTTGTCTGATCCGGAGGGCTTGCTGGAGTTGGATTGGTAAACCATGCGAAAACGAACGCTCCGGAGAAGCTTATTAATCCCGCCCCTGCCGTTATTATTATTAATTTCTTACTCACTTTTTTCTCCTAATTTCGCACTCTTCGGACAAATGAAACTGTGGCTGTCTCATCCAGCTCCTTTTGTTCGAGATGTTCCTGTTCCTTTATGAACTGAATTTTTGCTTCCGCTCGCAGTCTTTCCAGGCCTTCTTTGAACCTTCTGATCTTTATAACCTCAACGATCTTTTCTCTCTGCCGTGTTTCCAGTTCTCCAATTTTGTTTTTAAGTTTCTTAATCTGCTCATCGTTTGTTGCAGAATGTCTCAGGAAAAATTCCTGTTTTCCCAATCGTTTCTTAGGATTCTCCCCGGTTAAACCATTGATTATTCGCTCTAAAATCTTCTTTCTTGTCAGCAGTTCGCCGCGCCTCTGAGCTAGTTCCTGTGTCAGCTCAAATAACTCTGCTCTGGCTTTCTGCTCTTCCTTTATCTTTATGTCAAGGACACGTTGTAACCGCCATACAAAACGTTTCATTCAATATCCGGTTTTCGTCTCTTAATATTCAATAGGAACACCAGACACATCCTATTGTGCCTGAGAACCCAGCAGATCATCCCACGATTTGGTAATAACAGTCAGCTGTCTGACAGTCTCTGCGAAATCAGTTCTTTCTCGAACAGACTGAACAAGAAACTCACGTATCCTGTCAATCAGAGCTATTGCTCCATCAATACGACGATTGCTGCCCGGTGAAAACGCCCCAATATTGAGCAGGTCTTCGGCATCAGTATAAATGGCATATATTTCTTTGATCTTCTGAGCGGCAATCTTGTGCTCTTTACTGGTCACTGCAGGCATCAATCGGCTGATGCTCTGTAAAATATCCACGGCAGGATAATGACTTCTCTCGGCCAGTTTTCTCGACAGAACTAGATGACCATCCAGCAGGCTCCTGGCGCTGTCAGCTACGGGATCAGTCAAATCATCGTTTTCTACAAGCACCGTTAGAATGCCTGTGATACTGCCATTCTCGGCGCAGCCAAGGCGTTCGATGAGTCTTGGCATCATCGAAAAGACGCTCGGACAGTAACCCTTTGTGGTTGGAGGCTCACCGGCGGCAAGACCTATTTCACGCTGGGCCTGGGCAAAACGAGTGAGTGAGTCCATCATAAATAAAACATCTTGACCTTTGTCTCTGAAGTATTCGGCGATTGTGACAGCCACGAAAGCTGCTTTGACACGTTGAATCGGAGGCGAATCGGATGCTGCAACGATAACCACACTTCGCGCCAAACCCTCTGGGCCCAGGTCTGATTCGAGAAACTCTCTAACTTCCCTGCCACGCTCGCCTATCAGCGCTACGACATTGACATTCGCCTCGCTCGAATTGGCAATATCGCCAAGCAGGACACTTTTACCCACACCGCTGCCTGAGAAGATACCTACTCTCTGTCCCTTTCCACATGTTAATAATCCATCTATCGACCTTATCCCCAGAGCCAGAGGTCTGGTAATTTTCTCTCGACTCAAAGCGGGTGGGCTGCTTGCATCCAGGGCTTTCTTGTCCGTCCCAGACAACGGTCCCTTATTATCTATGGGTTCTCCCAAACCGTTTACTACTCTGCCCAGAACATTTTCGCTGAGGGTAATATGACGTGGAGTAGTCCTGGCGGCCACCGTATCGCCGGGTGATATGCCCTCTATGTGCTCCAACGGCAGCAGGATAAGATGGTCATTCTGGAAGCCAACAACTTCGGCCAGCACACATCGACCGTCGCGAATTTGAATACCGCAAAGTTCTCCCAGGCCCATCGTCGGACCCGAGGATTCAACCGTCAGACCTGAAACCCGCACTACAAAACCCCGAGAATTCAGCAAATTCACCTTACGCAGCACAGAGTGAAATTTCTCGAAATCAATAGTACTATCACTTACCTCGGTCGAAACCATAACTTATTCTGCCTTTTTGAGTGCACTGCCGATTTGCTCCAGATGTTCGTCAATCAACGATTCGATAATCCCTTTTGGGCTTTCGAGCAGGCATTCTGCACGCCCTATCTTCGGATCGGGGACAAACTTGATACCTGTAAAAATACCGCCGGCTTCGTTTTGTTGTGCCTTTTGAAACTGCGCAAGGTCTTCAGGATTCAAATGCATCATCAAATCCTGATGGCCGGGTGCTTTTGTAAGTGTCTCTTTGACGATAGATTCTATTTCGTAATCCCCGTTTTCAATTTTTTGCACTAATATCTTTCTTGCGATTTCCACGGATAGTTTTGCGATTTTTTCACTGTGCTCTGCGAACACTTTGGCGCAGAACTGATTGAGCCTGGTGACCATGCTGTTTAATGTCTGGCAAGCTTGTACAAACGCGGCTTTCTGAGCTTCCGTTTGCGAATTTACTTGTTTGTGACCGGCTGACTCAGTTCCATGCTTATCGGTTTCAGGTTCAGGATCATTGTTCAAAATTCTTGCCGATGTAATCGGTCTGGAAAGATTAATTGTAAGCTGGCCCGGCATTTTACTATTCTTCCACGAACGCTAATTCACCTTTTTCGTTCATTTCTCGCAAAGCTTTAACAATTTCCTCTTTTGCTTCCTTGATGTCTTTTTTCTTGGGAGCTGACATAAGCGACGCTTCCTCATCCAGGGTGGCGGCAGCTCGCTCGGAAATGTTAGACTTTATTTTTTCGATGATTGCCTCGTCAGCCTTGTGTAATGACAACGCCAAACTCTTTGCGTTAACCGTCCTCAGGACTTCCTGAAGTGATCTGTCGGTTATGAGTGGTATATCTGTCCAGACTATCATTAAGTTTGCCACCATTTCGCCGGCTTTATCATCTTTTCCCTGTATGGCACCGAGCAGACCGTCTCGAAGCTCTTTGCCGAGGTTTCGCAGAATCACAGCTACTTTTCTTAAGGACTGTTCGGGCCGCACCGGCGCCCCACCCGCCCCACCGGCAGTGACGGCCTCGAGGCGCTTGCAAACCGTCTCAGCTATACGTGCCCTTGCCTCGGCGGTTACGGTTTCGCAACTTGTCATTCTGCTGATAGCGCTGAGGCGGATACCTTCGCCCAAAAGACCGAGGACCTCCGAACTTGTCTTAGCCGGGAGTTCCGACAAAACCACCGCCGCGGCCTGCGGATGTTCACCTTCCAGGATCGATGCTATTGTTTGCGGATCGGTGGTACGAATAGATATAAAAGGATCACGTTTATGCAGCAAATCCTGAATCTGGGTCTGAATCTTTCCGGCCTTTTCTTCGCCGATGGTGCTTTTGAGCATTTCGTTTAGGAAACTGTTAAGATGAAATACCTCGTTTTTCTGCAGCGAATTGTAGAACTCCTTTGCAATTTCAGCACTCTGCTTGCTGCTTTTATGACCAGATGCATCCAGATATGCCAATTCCACCGCCAGTCCCTTAACCACCTCAGGGTCAAGACCCTTTACCAGTTCTGCAGCGGTAGCGGCATCCAGACTCATTAATAACATCGCGGCTTTCTGTTTACCTGTTAATGCCATCCGTCTAATCCCCTTTTTCTTCTATCCAACTGGCAAATAACTGCTTGACACGCTCCGGATTCTGTTGCAAGGCACCGGCAATATGCTTGCGTAAAACCAATGATTGCGAGTTTGCGGCCTGAGCCGGAAGAAGACCTGCAGGCCCCTCAGTACCGGCTAACTGCTCTGCCGCCTCTGATACCGCCTTCTTTCGCGCGCCCCTGAATATACGCAGAACAAGCAGTGCGCAAATTGCCATAATCCCCAAAGATGCTTGGCGTGCAATAGCTACGAAGTCAAGCCCACCGCCCATATCTTCGCCCAGCGGTGTTTCCGCCTGACGTTGAAATTTAACATCGACCACTTTAAGTGAATCCGTTCCTTCGATATCTAAACCGAGCGCATTTTGAATGAGTGTTTCCACATCGGTAAGTTCCATTATCTTCGCAGTCTGTTCGCCGGTTTCCGTTTCATTGACGTCAATCGGCGATAAATCGACCACAGCTGCCACAGATAAAGATATTATTTCGCCAGGGTAAACCTCTTCCGTCTTGACAGTTCTGCCGATTTGGTATTCGGTAATAATTGTTTCGTCCTTCTTTGTGCTGCCTGGTGCGCCCTCACCTGTGGCCGACGCATTGTTGGCTTCAATTTCAGATCCACTTGTAATCTCTTCCTTTGTAGCGACACCCTTTGGCTCATACTTTTCGGTAACGGTGCTGACGCTGTTCATATCAATGACCGCATGAATTCTTATTTTTGCCCTGCCGCGACCTAAAACAGCAGTGAGCATCTCTTCAACCTTATCCTCCAGACTCTGCTCCACTCTTTCTCTGTAATCCTGAACAGTGCCGGCCCCATTGGCCATGGCACGATCTGATTCACCTGAAAGCAAACGTCCCTGACTGTCTATTACGGTAACATTTGCTGAGTTAAGTCCCTCAACGCTGCCGGAGACCAGGTGGGTAATCGCTGCTATATTTAGAGCGCTTAACTTGTATCCCGGTCTTAATCGAAGCACGACCGAAGCGGTAGTCTTGCCTGCTTCTGATGTGAAAAGCGTTTGCTCGGAGCTGACTATATGTACCCGTGTGTGAACCACGCCGTCTATCATCTGGATACTTTTTGCAAGCTCTTCCTGTAGTGCTCGCTTGAGATTTACGTTTTGAACAAAAGGGCTGATACCGATTTTTTCGTTATCGAATATTTTGTAGCCGCCCTGCTGGCCTGCCGGAAGCCCCTCTTTTGCCATGTCAAGACGAAGCTGATAGACTTCCTTTCCCGAAACGTAGATGCTTGTACCTCCGTTTCGCAATTCGTATGTGATGCCTTTGTCACTGATTTTTTCGGTAATCTTTGACGCTTCTTCAGGTGCGAGTTCCTGATACAGCATTCTCATATCGGGTCTGCGGGCCCAGTGTGTGAGCAGTACACCGATAATGATAAATGTCAGGATCACTGCAGTAAGCAAAGCCCGCTGAACCATGCCTATCTTTTGCCAAATTAACCTTATCTTCTGCAAAAATCCCATTGAAGCCCTTCTGTTAAGTCTTTAGAGACCGAACTACAAATCGTGAATCACGAACCACGAGCTCATAACGGCATATTCATAGTCTGCTTATACGCTTCGATTAACTTATTTCTTACACCCACAAGGAGCTTGAAACTCATATCAGCTTTCGCCACTGCCGAGACCACCGAAGTAATGTCTTCATTTTTGCCGGACAACAAATCCTTTATGGACATGTCAGATGACTGTTGAAGGTTATCAACATTATTTATGTAATTCTCAACAGCCTTTACGGCATTAGCAAAGCCCTCTCCTTTGCCGTCGGAACCTCCAACTTTTGGCATCCCGATAGAATTGGGACTAGTCTTAGGCGTTACGGCGTTGTCTTTCCAGACTTCCTTCATTACGTTTTGTGTTCCGCTTACATTCGCATTAAAATTAACCATCGATTATTCCTTGATTTTATCGAAGTAATTCGAGTGTGGTTTCCACCATCTGCTGATAGCGTTTCAAAACCGCTACGTTGGCCTGATACATTCGTGTTGCGACGGTTAGGTTCACCATCTCTGCGGGCAATTTGACGTTTGGCAATGAAACATATCCATCCTCATCCGCCTGAGGATTGCCGGGATCTAAAATCCGAAGGAAATCGCTCATGTCCGTGACTATATCGTCGATTTGAACACCGCCTAAATCCCCGTCTGCTTTGAATGCCGCTTCAAGCCTGCGGTAAGGTTCACCCTTGCCTGCATCCGTTGTTCGGGCATTGGCAACATTGGATGAAATAATTTCCATTTGTTTGCCCTGTGCCCGCATACCCGAGATCGCTATATCTATAGGTCCAAAACTATTGTCAACTGCCATATGCTCTGTCCCTTTTATTGTTCCTGCAATATCTTTATTTAATTTGTCCGGAACCAACGGTCAGCTACGAATTGAAGCCCATTGCCAGTTCAATTTGCTTGTATTTCCTGCTGAGCAATCGGATCAATGTCTTGTGGCGAAGGTTGTTCTTGACCATCTCGCCTACTTCGGTTTCCAGGTGAACATCGTTGCCGTTTGACTTTACCGCAGTTTGTTCTGGCTGATATATCTGAGGCTCAATATCATCAAGGTCGATTGCTCCGGACGAATCGATGGATTTGGCAAGCAACTGCTTGAACTTGACATCCAATCTGCGATATCCCGGAGTCTCAAGGTTGGCAATATTATTGGCGATTGCTTTCTGGCGAAGATCCTCAGCTTTGATACCGGCCTCAAGAATATCAACTATGCTGTTTGTTTTAGACATCTTATTTTTCCAATATATACACGTAAACCCTGTCTGTAGGATAAGAAGCAGCAATAGTTGTGCCAAATGCTCGATGCTATTAATTTTCAGCCTAACAATCCCTGTCATAGGCGAAAAATCGTATCGAGCCTTAATAAACGCTTATTTGGATAGCGATAACAGTGTCAGGATTCTATACACGGCGTGTGTTTTCTTACATCTAAGTAACTCGCACGGAGTCCCTTAACGTGTTCGAGTTCTTGTTTTTCTCAGCACCTATTCTGCAAGGTGGAATTACTGCCTTCGACCAAGGCGGAAAATCTTTCCTGTGCCCTGGAATATTTCTCCGCAGGAATTACTTACAGCAGAACATTTTTTAATCGATCTTAGTCTTTTTGCAACCCTTAAGTCTCTATGTGACAAGTACTAAAGGACGATGGCAGGTCTTTCGTCAAAGTGTTGGCACGGTAGTTGCTTAGATAGGTTAGTTTGGTTTTATAGGGGCTATGTGTATGAATGTCAACTTGTTAACAATCGGTAATATGTTCACGGGAACAACAAGCCCGACTGTAGCCTCATCAAAGCCGGATGTAGCTAAAAAGACATCGCAGTTTTCCCTGACCGGCAAAGATAACCAACAGCAGGTCAATACTTCCGGGACAAAAACGACCGATAACGTGCAATTTCAAGCGCAGGAAGAACCTGTTACTAAGCAAACACAGAATATTGTTGATACGCCTCAGGAAAAAATAATTACAAAAACGCCCCAACAAGCAAAGGGTAGCACAAAACCGAAAGAACAAGTCCTAAGCAATGGGGCGTTTTCTAAAACAAATACTGCACAACCTGTTTTGACTGAAGCAGCAGCAATCGACATAATCCTGCCGGTCAAGAAGGCTGCAGCAAAAGCCCTTCCTAATCAGAAAGGCTCGAATACACATACCCAAACGATTGTCAAAAATCAGGCCGGTAAATTAATTCCTGTTTCCATTCAACCTAAAAACACGGCGCAGACAAAGCTTAATGTGCTGACACAAACAGCCCCCAAAAAGGAAGAAAAATCTGTTAACATACCGAGCAGCCAAAATCAAAAGGAACTTAAAAGTGCCGTACCAGAAATTCTCAAAGAGCAACTTGCACACAATACCACGCAAAAGGTAACCAGGGGTTCCGACAAAGAGCAAATACTAAATAAGGCGGTTCTTGGAATAAAAAAACTTGTCGTACAGGAAAGCAGCGAAAAGCCGGTAATCGAAAAAGTCACTACCGGCGGCAAAACGAGTATCGCTGATGTAAAAATAAAAGATAAAGTTTCGGATTCTTCGACTGAGGTGAAAAGCAGAGAAGCATCTATATTGAGCAACAAGAAGCTGATTTCTAAATATACTGTTGATGGCGATACTAAATCAACCAATGTTGACCAGAAGAAGACGGCAGCAGTGACGATGAGTCCTTCGCCGGTTCAGGTCAAATCCTCTGAGACCCAGGTAAAACCTGCCACGATTAATCCCGAAAAATCTGTGCCGATTGCCGAGAAGACGAATATTAATAAAAATGCTGACGGTCCTCAAATACTCTCAGAGTCGCCACAAAACAAAGGTAAGGAATTCCTGCAGGGTGGGAACGATCTCTCGAATGAGTCTACGGTTCAAAAGTTGAAGGTCACGGATGTCCAAATATCGACGAACCAGATAAAAGGTCGTGACAACACAGCCTCAAGCAATAATTCTAATTCAGACCTTGGCCAGATGCTGCAACACAATAACCTGCAGGCTCCTGTTACAGAGCAATCCCAAAACTCTGTAGAGAATGCGAAGACCGCTGAGATGCCGAAACAGACCTTGCCCAGCGATGTCTCTGCTGACATCGGCAAGCAGATTCTTGAATCGATTCACAACTCCGTGTCCCGGCAAGGTGGTAACCAGCAGATTACAGTTCGCCTCAATCCCCCCGAATTGGGGAGGGTTTTCATAAAATTCCAGGAGCAGGACAACCAGATTACAGGACTCATGGAAGTCAGCAAAACGCAAACCAGATTTGAGATCGAACAGGCACTGCCACAGATAGTACGAAACCTTGCAGATTCCGGGATTCAGATAAAACGGTTTGAAGTTGTACTAAACAACAACGAAGGATCAGAACAAGAAACTAATAAAGACCAGTTGCTCCAGAACGGCGGGACCCAGCACCACGGTTCGACGAATTCGGGCGCACACGAAAATGATCCGGATGCGAGGGAGATAAACGAATGGTTAGCAGGCAACAACAGCTACCAGAACATTTCCGAATTGCGGGAGATGCTCACTGCCGAAGGCTCTATAAATGTGCTGTTGTAGAGTGCAATCGCGTGGTATTCTTCTGATTAATAAAACAGGAAAGTCACACAAGGATGCCGACCATTGCTGAAACTTTAGATAACGCTGTACGGCAACATCAGAGCGGCAATCTACAGCAGGCTGAGCAGTTGTATAGGCAGGTTCTGCAAAGCAATCCTGATGATCCGGCCTTACTACATTCATTGGGTGTAGTTGTTCATCAGATGGGAAAGCACGATGCTGCTGTTGAGCTGATTACCAAAGCAATTGCAGCTAATCGACAAATACCACAATTCCACAACACTATAGGTCTTGTATTCGAGACCCTTGGGAAATTTGAGGAAGCAATCGCATCTTATCAACAGGCGGTGTCCCTCAAACCCGACTACGCTGAGGCTTATCACAACATGGCAATAGCCCTGCAATCGCAGGGCCGGTATGCTGATGCAGTCGAAAAGTGCATGCAGGCTTTATTGCTCAGGCCCGATTATGCTAAAGCGTACAACACGATAGCATTCTCCCTGGAAAAGCAAAATTGTTATGCCGATGCTATTGAAAATTATCGCCAGGCCGTGCGATACAAACCAGATTTCGTCGAGGCATACAATCATTTGGGAGTGCTTCTGAATGACCAGGGCCGGTCTGCTGAGGCGATTGATAATTACAGGCGGGCACTGGAGTTTGATTCGGATTATGTTGAGCTTTACAGCAATCTTGGCATTGCTCTGAAAGAGCAGGAACAATTCACCGAGGCTATCGCAAATTTTGAACATGCACTGCGGCTTGAGCCGGAATTTGCCGAGGCATATTATAATTTAGCTAATAGTCTACGGGACCAGGGACGATGCGAAGAGGCCATCGATAATTACAGGCAGGCTATTCGGCTTAAACCCGACTACGCCCAGGCACACTGGAATATGTCACTTGCCCTTTTGTTGAAGGGGGATTTTATAGAGGGGTGGAAGGAATATCGTTGGCGACGCAATGCGGAATTAAAGATTGTTACTGATTATCACCGCTCCGGAAAACCTCGCTGGGACGGCTCGTCCTTTATTGGCAAAAGGCTCTTCGTTCACTACGAACAGGGATTGGGTGACAATATCCAGTTTGTAAGGTACCTGCCAATGGTCAAGGCCCGTGGAGGGATGGTGATATTTGAAACGCTCAAACCGCTAATCGGCCTTTTTAAGGATTTTCCCTGCATTGACGAATTGATGGAGTACTGTCACGGCAAATGCTCGTCTGTACAGTTCGATGTTTACACGTCTCTGCTGGATCTGCCGAATATATTCGGAACCACACTGGAGACGATTCCATCTGAGGTGCCGTACATACACACCAATCCAGCGAAGGCAGAGTATTGGCAAAACAAGCTGGCAGGACCGGATTTCAAAGTCGGGATTGTCTGGGCGGGTTCACCTGAGCATGGTAATGACAGATACCGTTCCTGCTCGCTGGAATGTTTTGCGCCGTTGTCAAAGATTGATGGCGTTCGGTTATACGGACTACAAAAAGGCCGGGCTGCTACTCAGATGCATCAATTAGATGGAACCATGGCAGTGACGGACATTTCAGAGCAATTCGAGGACTTCACAGACACCGCCTCAGCAATTGAAAATCTGGACCTGATTATTTCGGTGGATACTTCCGTGCTTCACCTGGCGGGAGCGATGGGAAAACCTGCCTGGGCTCTTTTACCTTATGCACCTGAATGGCGATGGATGCTGAACCGGGAGGATAGTCCGTGGTATCCGACCATGAGACTCTTCAGGCAAAATGAATGGGGCCGGTGGGAGCCTGTATTTCAGCAGGTTGCTCATGAGCTGCGAATTTTAGTGGAAAAGGATAGGCCGGAGTTCAGGAACTTGAATAGTGTGAACAGGGAAATGATTCCCGCTATAATCCCTGGTTATAAGAATAGACAACAGCTTGAAAAATGTATCGCTCACCTTGAAAATCAATCGCTTGAAGTGAAGATATTTGTCAGAGACAACAGTAATGATAACATCTATTTTACCGCAGCGGTAAATGAAGGCATAAGTAAATATCTGGACCAGCCGGGCAAATACATCCTCATATTGAATCAGGATATGTACCTGGAGCCGGATGCTGTGGAAAAAATGGTGGCATTTATGGATGCACATCCTGATTGTGGCATTGGTGCTCCATTACAATTGGACTGTGGAAATCCCGATTACGTTATTTTCGGCGGGGGCTACGAAGCCTTTCCCGCAGGAAAGCACCAGCATGGTCGGTTATCAGAATTCACGGAAAATAGACAAATCCCGTGGTGCAATGGTGCTTGTGTGATACTTAGGAAAGAAATGATTCGGAAAATCGGATTACTGGACGAGAATTTCGTTTTTATAGGAAGCGACAGCGATTATTGTTTTACTGCCAGATCAAGAGGCTGGCAGGTATGGAGGATAGCGGTCGCCAGAGGTGTCCATGAGCATGGGGCTTCCGGATTATCCTCGGATTTGGACACGGAGAAATTAAAAGTAGAGGATATGATCTATTTCGGGGAAAAATGGCTGACAGGAGAGTTGTACAGACAAATAGCTTACGAGTGCAAAGACTCCCCCGCCAAAACACCTGAGAAAGCCATGGCTCAATTGAGGGAAATCAAGAGCGAATTACAAAGCCTTCAACTCGAAAAGTTGAGCTATTCAGAATAATGTTAAGCTGAAGATTCTTTATCCGGAAAAAATAGAGTTTATCAACAAAATATACACCGACTATTAACAAGCTTTAACAATGAGCGGCCGATAATTTACCAGAATTTCTCTGGTCATTTCGTCACTTGCAGCAGCTCCTTTGCAATATCAGCTACGATTCCATCCGGATTACCGGTCCAATGATTTCATAGCTGTATTCGATAAAGAAAATCCTCAAGTCACCCCTGTTTTCACCGATAATGCCTTTGTGGATGATAATTTTCGGAGCGTGCTCGTTGCATGATTTCGAGGTAAATATTAGGGACTTTCAAGAGTTTAGTGTTTGGGGGCTTTTGACAGAGCCACAAAAATTCGTCTGGTACTTTTTAAGGAGTCAAAGACATGTTAGCAATTAAGAACAACATTATGGCAGCAAACTCTGCTCGACACTTGGGCATGAGCTATGACGCTCTGGCCAAGTCTGTCGAAAGGCTGTCGTCAGGTTTGCGCATCAACAGCGCAAAGGACGACGCAGCCGGCTTGGCTGTTCGTGAGCTGATGCGAGCGGACATCGCCGTGCTCCAGCAGGGGTCTCGTAATGCACTGGACGGCATTAGTATGTTACAGACTATGGAAGGTGCCATGGGAACCATCGATGAAGCACTGGTGCGTATGAAACAGTTGGCCGAGCAGGCTTCTACCGGTTCATATTCTGCTGCACAGCGAACTATTATGAACAATGAGTTCACCGAAATGGCAGCGGAAATCAACCGTATTGCAGGAGCGACCGAATTCAACGGCAACACACTGCTTAACAGTGCAACCGCTTCAGTATCAATTCAATTCGGTGCAGCAAGTACCGATGCGATCACCATTACTGGTGCGGATATGACGAGCAACGCCCTTGGCCTTACCGCTGCAACAATCGCTAATGAAGCCAGCGCTCAGGCAGCTTTAGCGACTATATCTACTGCAATCACCGACAAAGACACTGCTCGTGCAAGGTTCGGTTACAAGATGAACCGTCTGGAAAGCACCATACAGGTTATCAACAATCAGGCTGAGAACTTGATGGCAGCCGAGTCACGTATTTCCGATGTAGACGTGGCGACCGAAATGGCTGCGATGACCAGAACCCAGGTATTGGCACAGGCTGGTGTTGCTATGTTGGCACAGGCTAATACAATGCCTCAGATGGCATTGACTCTACTGAGGTAACAGCAGCTTTTCGAATGTTGTTAAACAACTTTGGGGAGATGACTGTAATGCAAACTACCAGCCATCTCCCCATAAGTTAAACATTAAGCCAAACATCGTAATGCGTTATGTTTATTGAGTATTCCGTAAGAGATCTGACGCAATACTTATAACGCGATGCGAAATACCAAATAACGGAGCAATACCATGAACGGAATCGCAGCATATCAAGACAGCGCGGTTACCACGCAAAGCAAAGGCCGTCTCATTGTTCTACTTTACGACGGCGCAATAAAGTTCATGAAGCTGGCTATTAAGGAGCTTGAGGCAGATAATCAGCAGGGCAAGGGCCAGTATATTAACAAGGCCCGGGACATAATCAATGAGCTTAATGCGGTTTTAGATTTAGATGCCGGCGGCGAAATAGCTGTTAACCTTCGAAAGCTGTACTGTTTCATGCACAATCGCCTTTCTGAGGCTAATATAAAATGTGATCCTCAAATGATCCTCGAAGTAATCACACTGATGGAAGAGCTGAATCAGAGCTGGAAGGCCATCGTTACTAATAAAATAGACCTGTAAGAAGAGGATGCTGCCATACTTGTATTCTTGAATACATTATTTGGCTGAGGGGGTAAAAGTGTCATATCGGTGACCAGCATATCATAGCAATTCTGTGCTGCAAAAACAGCATTTCTCGACCTGCATATTGACTGTCACACATATTTAGCTCCGTAAATAACAGGGATGTCCGGTCTTTCTTTTTATACAAGTCTTGTCTATAGCAAGATTAGTCTTGAGTCTTGTTTGTTGAGTCTGTAATCTGCTATGCTATGGACGAGATTCAGAGAAAATTAGCTCTGATTGATAAGCAGCTCGCCGGCAGAAATTTTCACCAAAGGATTATAAGCACCTGTCCCCTGCTGTTTATCGCAGTGGGTCTTATAGCAGGGATTTTGATACAATATGAAATCGAATTACCGGTCTCAATATGGTCAATACTGCTTGCTTTGCTCGCGATATCGACTGTTTCTTTTTTTGTCATCCGACAATCCTCGATCAATTACAATTACACTACAGCGTACATAGCTCTGGCCTGCTTCGCGTGTCTCGGTGGAATTCGTTTAATCAGCTTCAATCAGCCTTGCTCCGATGACATCCGTAAATTCGTCATTGATCAGCCCGAACTCGCAATTATTCGCGGGCTGATTATGACCGAGCCATATACCAAAACAAACCAGCAGTGGAAACTTGCCAGGTTCAAACACGCAGATCCGACAAGTAGTTTTTATCTCAGGGTAATCGAAGTAAAGACCCTAACCGGCTGGACAAAGTCGACCGGCACCGTGCGCATGCAGGTTAATGAACCTGTCCTATACTTAAAAGCCGGTGACAACATACAGGCTTATTGCTGGCTGGACAGGTTCAAACCACCGACGAATCCGGGCCAGTTCGATACGGCCCGCTACCTGGCAAGGCGGAATGTTTTCATTGGGGCATCTGTAAAATCGCGTGATGGAATTACAACGCTTGACAGTTTACCTTCCGGCTATTTTACAAAGTTCAAGACGCGAATCAGGCGGATTGCCACACAGGCTTTATTAGTCGATATGCCACCTGATGAGGTGAGCCGGGGCCTGTTGCAGGCGTTGCTGCTGGGTTACAGACGGGATATTGACAGTGACACCTATCGAGCTTTTCGTAAAACGGGCCTGCTGCACTTTATCAGTCTTTCCGGAATGCATCTGGGTATCTTGATGGGAATTGTCTGGTGGTTGTGCAAAACTGCAGGACTAATGAAACCTGGGAGGGCGATTGTTTGTATGATTGCGGTAGGCCTTTTTCTGCTGATTGTTCCGCCAAGAGCACCAACGCTCAGAGCGGCTGTTATATGTTGGGTTTTTTGTGCTTCTTTTATCTTTCGCCGACACTCTAATTCCATCAACACACTATCATTAGCGGCGATAATCCTTTTGTTGATAAGACCGACACAATTATTAGAAGCCGGCTGGCAGTTGTCGTTCGCTACCGTGCTCGGCATCATTCTTTTCACAGAACGAATCGAAAACTTCATATATGAACACACCTCTAAAATAAAACTCACTTCTCGTGTGACTCCGAAGTTCGGCATATATTTCATAAGATTATTCTCCGTGGGATTTGCTGCCTGGTTTGGCGGCGCGGGCATTCTGCTGTATCACTTTTACACGATCACACCGTTGGCAAGCATCTGGACCGTGCTGGTCTTTCCTTTGATCAGCACGATCCTTGTTTTGGGATTTTTGAAAATAGTTCTGTTTTTTTTACTGCCGACGTTAAGTGCCGTTTTAGCTGTCGTTGTTACACTTCTGTCAAACTTACTTGTTTGGCTTGTAGAACTCATCGCAAGTCTGGATATTTCACAAATATTAATAGGTCGGGTGCCGCTCACGCTGATAATTATGTATTACTGCACGATCATTTTATTTGCTACTCTGGCATACTCTCAACGTCCCCGGATAAAGAGACTAATTTGCATCATTATGCTCCTGGCGATAGTCGTTTTCCTGAGTGCTGCAAAGTGGCAAAGAACACATCGTGACATTTTGATCCTGACATGTCTGGATGTCGGCCACGGCCAGGCAATATTGGCCCGGCTTCCGGGCAAAGCTAACGTCTTGTTTGACGCAGGCTCACTGCATAGAAGTGACATCGGCAGACGGATTGTGGCGCCGTTTTTAGATTGTATCGGGACGAATAAAATCGATGCAATTGTCATAAGCCACAATGATATAGACCATATAAATGGAATACCCGAAGTTATCGAACACTGTAGAGTCGGCGGCGTTTATGCTAATGATGCCTTTTTCGACAAATCAGACCAGTGGGGCACGGCGAAATTTCTCAGTGATTCCTTGGCACAGATGGGTTTTAAAATAGAATGTCTGGACGAAGACTTGAATTTGAGCAACGAGGCTGAGATGAAAATACTCTGGCCGAACAAACAGACAGATTACGATGACCAGTTGAACGACAACGACAAATCACTCGTTACATTGATAGAATTTGCCGGCGCTAAAATACTTTTATGCTCCGATATCGAAGGATTTGCACAGAAAGAGCTTTTCCGGCTGCATCCCGGCCTGAAAGCCGATATTGTCGTTATCCCACATCATGGCTCAGTTAAAACATTAGAGCCTGATTTCCTGGCGAAGCTCGATGCGGATGTTTTAATTTGCAGTTGTGACCAAAACCAATATGAAAGAACACAAACCGACCTTGGATTGTTGATCCACAATCCGGACGAATCAAAACTGTACTATACAGCCAGAGACGGAGCTGTTACAGTTTCCATTGACAAAACCGGCACATTCACAACAGAAGTATTTGCGAAATAATGAGTTTGCCTTGAAATCAGACGGATTTACTTTCAACCTCTTCGAGGAAATATACGCCGAGCATTTCTACAACACCACTTTGCTCATTTGCCTTTTGCAGTCCTTCGGATTGCAAAAACTTGCGAGCATCATCCATGTTGTCCCATTGGGAAAGATGTACAATTTTGTTGGGATTATCGTCGCTGTTAAAAATCTGGTACGATTTCATGCCGCTTGCTTTACGCAAGGCAACGCCTTCTTCGATATCATGCGCCGCTCTCCACTCGGGAAGATCCTTGACTTCAAGTATGCTCAATACGTGTGCCATGATATGTTATCTCCTTTCAAATTTTATTTAGTGATGGATCCTATTCTGAATATTAGATTTGAATTACCGAATTAACCTGGAGCAACCGAAAGAACCGCTGCAAGGATTACTTCTTTTATGGTGGTGACGGCGCAACGCCCAGTTGTTGCATCATGCCCAGCATGTCTGATTCAACCCATTCTTCCACTATTTTGCCGTCTTCAATTCGGCGAATGCTGATCACAGTCAACGTTACCTTCTTGCCTGTAGGGGCTCTGCCCATAAACTCGCCTTTTTGTGTTCCGATTAATTTACAGCGAATGATAACTTTGTCTCCGCAGGCAACCATGTCTTCGATAGTGAAACGAAAATCGGGTAAGGCTTTATGGTACATGCTGACAGCTTCTTTGTAACCTTCTCGATCTTGCTTTGCTCCGGGAGCGGCTATGTGGAGGACATAATCGGGGGAAAGAAGCTCATCTATTACCGTTATGTCCCCTTTGTTCCACGCCTGTTCAGCAAGACGCAGGACCAGGGCTTTGTTTTCTTCGGTTTGCATCGGACAATTTCTTTTCTTTTGGCACTGATTACACCGAACGGATGTAAGCATAACGAAACCGGCAAATATCACTAATATGCTTTTTCTGATATTCATAAATTTCCTCCGGCTATTTTGTTAATCTCAGTAAAGGTTTTGAAGTCTTCGCTGAAAACCGTTTTAACATTCAAATGCAAGTTTAAGATGCCGATAAAATTGTCAGATTTGTACATATTATTTTATATGTACGACTATCTCGACCCTGCGATTTTTTGCTTTGCCACTGGCAGAAGAATTGTCCGCTACAGGCCGGCTTTCCCCACAGCCGACTGCTTGAATCATGTCCTCTGGGATACCACGTTCAACCATGTATCTCAGCACGGAAAGCGCTCGTTGAGCAGAAAGCTCCCAGTTGTCTTTCCATTTGGATTTCTTTATGGGATCGGTATCGGTATGACCGACAACATCAATCTCTTTGCCGGCGTATTTCTCTCTTAAAACGGATCGTATATGGTCGAGTTCAGTGCTGGTTGATTTCTTTAACGTGGCTTTTCCCGAATCAAACAAAATTTCGTTTGCGAGAGTCACTGTAACTGTCCCTGCGGACGGGTCGAAAGCGACATCGTAACCCTCACCAAAGCCGGATGCTTCAGCCGGTGTTTTACTTTGTTCCTCGATCTGTCTTTGCAGTTCTTCGATGGTCTGCTGATCCTGCGATACTCGGTTGGTAAGCAGCCCTTTTTCGGCCCTTTCACGATCGAGCAGGCCCTTTAAATTCTCGTGCTCCACGCTCAGGGCTTCGTATTTTTGTTGCCAATTAACACAGCCGGGCAATACAAGAGCGGGAAGTACAAAACAAGTTAGTAGAATCATGGTTCTTTTATTAGCGACTTGCATTTGGTATCTCCTTAAATACTGGAATATAATCCCTTTTGTTTTAACGATAGAAGAAGAAACCTAAGTGGTTTAATATCCAATCGTGGAAAATCATAACAATAAGTATACCCAAAGACAAGAAAGGGCCATAGGGAATTTGATGAATTTTCTTGAAAAACATTTGAAAACCTGCCCAGGCTAAGCCAAAAAATGGCGCGATAAAGAACGCCAAGACAACGAAAAAAGGGCCTACTATCGTCCCTGCAGCACCCATCAGGTGTACATCGCCAAGCCCCATTGCCTCTTTGCCGAAAGCCAGGGTGCCGAAGATACGAACGCCCCAGACAATTCCACAGCCAATGAAATATCCCCATAAACTTCCCAGAAGTCCCGCAATAACAGGATGTTGCGAAAAACTCAGCCACCATGTTCGTATCGAGTCAACTTCCGTGCAGATTAAAAAACCTGCTACCGAGCAGATTATTATCGGTAGCAGAAAAAGTATCTCCCTGCAGGCCTCAAGACGGTGATTAAAATGCTGCTGAGGTATTTCTTTTAATTTCTCGGGCGAATCTTCCGGCTCTTTGTGGTTATTAGACTCAACATTATTACCTTGCTCGGAGCCGTCTGATTCGTAACTTCTCTTAATCAACCCGCTTGCCAGCAAAATCAGGGACATGGCCAGTCCCGTCATTGCTCCGAGGGCAAGCGCGCCCGTATTAGCCGAGGCGCTTGGCAAAAGCGAATAGTCACGAATCTGAGCAGGCTCAATGATATAGGCTCCGAGAGCCGAACCAATTATTCCGGCTGCCGTGACGAGCCAGCAGATTGATAATGGGATGATCCAATATTCGAGGTCAATTGCTGAAGCGGCAATGAAAGACGCCAGTAAAATGATGTGAAGAAGATAGATAAACCAGCCCCTGCTAAGAAATGGCTGTACGGTTGTTCGCAAATCGGTGTAGAAGTATAAGAAAAAAAGCCCTAAGAAAATCGTGCCGGTCAACAGTTCAATGATAAAATAACGCGGGGAAACCGGAGCTTTGCAGTTTCGGCACTTCCGGCCCAGAAGCAGCCATGAAATCAGCGGTATGTTGTCATAGAAACGAATGTGCTTTCCGCACGCCGGACAGGCTGAAGGCGGAGTTACGATAGACTTATCGCGAGGCATACGATAAATCACGACGTTCAGAAAGCTGCCGATACAACAGCCTAATGCGAAGATAAAAACAAACCAAATCCAATCGGGTACTGCCACAACGCATCCTTTCCAGGGGCAGCGGATAAGTCTTTCGGCTTAAAAAAAACGCAAAAGCAGCGTTTGCTCTTTTGCGCTTATGCCTTTGTGTTTATTTACTTTTTCTTTTTGACTACGGCGGCAACTTTTGACTGCAGGCCGAACAAACGTATAAAACCGGTCGCATCGGTCGGGTCGTATTCAGCTCCCATCTTAAAGCTCGCCAAATCCGTCAAATACAGACTTTTCGGGCTTTTAATACCGGCAAGTGTGCATTGTCCCTTGAACAGCTTTAACTTGACTTCGCCGGTGACATTACGCTGAGTAACATTGACAAATTCATCGAGGGCCTCACGCAACTGACAGAACCACAGACCGTAGTAAACCAGTTCGGCATATTTCAGGGCGACCTGTTGTTTGTAGTGCATTGTCTCTCTGTCGAGCGTCAAGCTCTCCAAAGCGGTGTGAGCCGTAAGGAGAATTGTCCCGCCCGGTGTCTCGTAAACGCCCCGTGACTTAATACCAACCAGACGATTTTCAACGATATCTACCTGGCCGATACCGTGTTTGCCGCCGAGTTGGTTCAATGTTTCGATAAGCTTGACGCCGCTTATTTTTTTACCGTTGAGTTTTACCGGCACGCCCTGATTAAAACCTATGCTCACATAGTCCGGCTTATCGGGAGTTTTCGAGATAGGCCGGGAAATAACGAATAAATCATCCCGCGGCTCATTGGCAGGGTCTTCAAGGTCTGCCCCTTCGTGGCTTATGTGCCAGAGGTTCCGGTCGCGAGAGTAGATTTTCTTTTTTGTCTGCTCGATGGGAATTTTATGCTTTTTGGCGTAATCAACCGCGGCTTCACGAGAAGTGAGCGTAAAGTTCGGGTCTTTCCAGGGAGAGACGATTTTCAGCGACGGATCCAGCGCCATGTATGTTACTTCGAACCGTACCTGGTCGTTGCCTTTGCCTGTTGAGCCGTGAGCTACTGCTGTGGCACCTTCAGCGTGAGCGACTTTTACCTGATATTTGGCAATCAATGGCCGGGCGATACTCGTCCCTAACAGATATTTCCCTTCGTATATCGCTCCGGCTTTTAGCATCGGCCAGAGATAATCTTCGACAAATTCCTTGCGCAGGTCTTTAACGATGCATTTAGTCGCCCCGCTGGCAAGCGCTTTCTTTTTAATGCCGTCTAATTCGTCGCCCTGACCCAGCTCGGCTGCAAATGCTATTACCTCATAACCGTAGGTATCCTTGAGCCACGGTAAAATTACGCTGGTATCCAGTCCACCACTATACGCTAATACAACTTTTTGAGCTTTACTTTTTGCCATTGAATATTTCCTTATTGAAGCGGGAATAAACAATCTTTATTTGGTTTTATGCATTATATCGAAAAAGCTGTTAAAAGCAACAGGAAAAGAAGATAGTTCAACCGCATGTGACTTTTTACGCGCATTCACAGAAGTGAGCGCACAAAATATTTGCCCCCCTGAGCGATTGGAATCGGCCGAGTGTTATTTTTCGATATTTACTGGTATTTCTATCACGGTCTCGAATTCTTCGGATTTCTTGGAATCCTTGAATTTAACCTCCGGCATTTCTCTGCCAAGCCGCTCATAAGTTGCTTTGAGTTCCTGTAGAAATACTTCTTTTGATTCCCATGAAACATGACTATCCATATAAAGAACATTCAATCCATCAGTGCAGTATTCCGGATTCTCATAAACCACAATATTTCTCGGGTCCATAGATGTATTTTGGCCGGTCACATATATATAACTCGGACCGTCAAAATTCTTGGGCTTGCGTTTGGATTCAAGCGATCTTGGATCAAGTTCTTCTTTTTCAACAAGTTCCTGGAGATTCGGTGGAAACTGGTCGTCATAGTCATTTGCATATATTAACATTGTCTTACCAATTCCGGATAAATTTGCAGCGGATACCATTCGTATAGATACACTGCGGGTTCGGGCCAGGGCCGGCATCCGGGCCAGGGCCGGCATCATAATCCCAAGCCCCACTGCGCTACCAGCCACCGCTCCCAGACTTGGCTCAATACCCGCTCCACTATAATGCGAGTAAAGCCCCTGTTCATCGTACCAGGAGTATTGACAGGAAGGTTTCATATCTTCGGCAATATGTGATAAATTCGGCAATACGAAAGGCAGTGTTAATCCAGCTTTGGCGGCGGCCATGGTTGCCATTGGCCAGACTTGTTGCAGGCCCATCATCATTTGGTTAAACTGAACCTTGGAGTCACTGTATTTGAAAGATATAAGATTATCGGGAAGATTTGCTGTTGTCTTTTTGAATCCATCCGTGCCGCGGATTGATTTTGTACCTGAATTTATCTGCTCGACGGCCAAATTCAGCAAGGTCGGGTTGGAGCCTATGACTACCTTGTCGCTCATAATGGTCCAACTGGGCATCACCTGCATCATCGCCAGCGGCATTATAGCCCACGTATGTACGGTCCTTTCGCCCTGGACCTGTGAGCTTACCTGAACCATGCCGTTGCTTTTCTCGGCGGCGAATTTTCCAAGAGCTGCTAACGTTTCCTCCCACAGTTTGGCATCTTTTAACTTAGCGATTGCAACCTGGCCGCCCTGGGGAGACTGAGGCATAGTGCCGCCGGGAAGGATATAGAATACCATTTCGCCGCTGAGGCTTTCCAGCAGACCCTGACGTATCTTGAAATTAAGCTCCTCTTCTATTTCAGTGATTGCCTCTTCAATCTCATCGAAATCATCGCCGGCAACGGTTTCGGCCGTTTTCATCGCTGTATCGTAAATTCCTGCTATATCGCAATTTATAGCTGTTGTGCTCATGGCGCCGGGATCGACCATATCGAACATTTTCATATCTATGGTTTTAAAGTGGGCAAGCAGGCCCGTTCTTGGTTCCGGCATTTCCAGAAAACAATTTCCCACTAAATCGGCTCCGGCAAATCCTACTCTTTCCTTAAATGTCTTAACGTTATTTAAGCCGAGCTCATTGATTGCCCCTTTTGCCAGATTAAGTATTTCTGTGGTTTCCTCCTCCTGCTGTGCTATAGCACTTACAATACCGGCAATTTTTGGGCAATCTGCATATACAGCGACGGCATCACCACTTCCCTGAACTTTCTTAAGATAGCTCGGCGGAATAAAACGTGATTTTGACAGATACTTCATGGCCAGACCATCGCCGTCGTTTATCGCGAAGACAAGATAATTCTCCACCCAGCCCCAGTATCCGGGGACATCGTCATTATCTTTCGGGCCGTGCATTTTGGCAGTGCCAATTGTGACATCTACGATGTCACCTTTATTGTCCAGTGACTCCAGTTTAGTAAGGGCTGCTGCAATTTCCTCTTTACGCGGCCCGGCATCTAAAATAGCAAAGCCGAAAACAGGCGGCCCTTCTGTTGCCTCTTTTTGTGCAGCGCCAATAATAATCGGTCTGCTTAAGGCCAATTTGGCAAAGTTCTGTATGATATCGACGACCTTGGAGTTATTGGGATCGTGCATGTCCTGCTCGATTTTCGATAGCAATTGTTTCTTTATTGACTCGTAAAAAGTTTGTACGCCCGGGTCGTTCCATACCCGGCCTAAAATTGCTTTTTCAAATGCAGGTTTCAGACTGTCGCCGCCGCTTGTGGCGTAGAAGAACAATATATCATCCGGTAACACTGTTACCATTTTTTCCACGGGCGAGCTTGCCGCGATAACCGCATTCGATTGGACGAAACAGATAGATAAACACAGGACGGTACAAACAAATAGAGTGCTGCATGACCTGAACATAATCGGCTCCTTTCAAACGGATGGGGATCGAAATTTTGTTAAACCGCAAACTTATCAGTCTATATAAGCGATTTTAGAGACAATTGCAAACTTTTTTTCGCATTAGTTCGGCGTTGCCGTCGGTGTTGGTGAAGAGTTTGAATTGAGCCATTGCCTGGTTTACGAACATTGAGATGCCGTCGATTGTTTTTGCCCTTTTCTTTTTGGCTTCTTTTAGCAGCAGAGTCTGGGCGGGATTATAAACGGTATCGAAAACGGCCATGCCTTTTTTCAGGGATTCTTTTGGTACAGGCGTTGCGTTTACATTTGGGTGCATTCCAATACTGGTGCAGTTTATCAGCAATTTTGCGTCGAGATTCTTTAGATCGTCCAAAGGCGAGAATTCGCAATTAAACTCCACTGCGAGCTTTTCAGCTTTCTTAACAGTGCGATTGTAAATCTTAATCTTGGCACCAGCGTCACTTAATCCGGCTACTATGGCTCGTCCCACCCCCCCTGCTCCTACAACTGCGACCGGCATAGATTTCAACTCGGCTCGTGTAATTGACATGCCGGAAGTAATCGCATCCAGAGCGCCGGCGTAGTCGGTATTGTAGGCGAACAGCTTTCCGTTTGGCCCGATCAGTAGCGTATTAGCGGCGCCGATTTTTTCTGCTAATGGTTCGACAAAACCGTTGTTTGCCCTGACGAAATCGAGCGCACTTTGCTTGTGCGGGATTGTTACACTGAAGCCCTTAAAGCTCAGCCACTTTCTTGTGAGTACGCTGTGCATAAAAGAATCGAATTCCTGCTGTCCGCCTTTAATCCACAGCGGTAGATACAGTCTGTTCATTTTCTTTTCGCCAAAGCACGCATTGTGAATAGCGGGACTTAGCGAATGCCCGACCGGATCTGCAATCACGCCGAACAGTTCCGTATCGGCATCTATACTGTCGCAGCGATACAGCTCCCTGAACTGCTTTATCGTCAACTGGCCCGGTGCTGTAGCGTTTTCCTGGCCGATACTTGCGAAAGTCACAAGGCTGTTAAGCTTCTTTGCAATGATTCTGCTGATAAGACCGGCTTCGCCCATGCAAAAAACGATTCTCTCGCTGCTGGTACGATGCAGCAAATCGAAGGCCTCGAAGCAATCGTTAATATGATTTGCGGTATAGACGAGCTTGGGTATCGCCCCGGGAGATACGGTCGAGATGTCGCGATACAATTTGCCGATGTTATCGAAATTTGCCTTGAAGTTGTGGGCGGACAAAATCAGCCGGCTCTTCGAATGCTGTGACACTGCGAGCCTTATCCGCTCCTGGTTTTCGGTAACAAGAAAATTATCGTATTCAAAGTCGATGAAATCGGCACCGGCTTTCAAAGCACCTGTCAGCACATCGACTCGCAATTGCCGGGGATGATTCCTCGCACCGCCCTGCTGCTTATCACGACAGGTTACGATGACGGGCAGAGATTTAGCGCCGGCTTTTTTTATCTCGGCCACCATATCTCTGACCATCTCAACGCTAAGATTTTCGAGATAGTCAACTCGCAGCTCGAGCATTTCAGCACCAGCGGCTTGAGCTGACTTGATTTGCTGCTTCGCCTGCTCCGGACCCTGTGCCGGTATTGGAACGATTAATTTTGTATGCATAATTCAAAGATATAACAGCGGATAATCACAAAAGCAAGGGTAAAAACTTCGCGACAAACAGACTATACAAATTAGGTAAACGTCTCTAATATCCCTAATATTCTATTAACAGATGCCGGATTTATGATATAGGAATTACCTGTAAATAAGTTGTAAAAAAATGGACCTGGCCACCCACCGCTGGGTGTTCCCCCTAAGGGGCACCTTACGGTGCAAGTGGGACCTTGCGGGAGATGTGACCCTATTATTCTATTTTGATGATATTTTCGTAAAAAATAATATATTTGTTGTGCTATGGCGATACTAACGGTATAATTTGGTCTTAAATTGAAATGATTGTTTAATAAAGCATTGACACTGCCGTTAGTGTAAATTCTCTTTTAGTAAGTTTGGTATGAAACAACGCCCCGAAGTAGCATTTTATATATCTACCATTTTCATCATTTCGTATATGCTACTATTTTTTACTTAGCAAGGGATTTTATGTACGTGGATCGCATACCAGCCTTGAAAATAGGGAACTTGACAATAAGTCCGCCTATCATACAAGGTGGAATGGGCGTCAGAGTATCAAGAGCAAATCTGGCTTCCGCAGTAGCAAACACGGGATGTGCCGGAGTTATCGCCAGTGTGGGATTAGGACTATTTGAAAACTTCCCCGGCTCTGAATTTGTGAGAGTAAATGAAGAAGCTTTAAGATACGAAATTAGAAAAGCAAAAAGCCTGACCAGCGGAATAATTGGTGTCAATATAATGGTTGCTCTTTCCGATTATGACAACCTCGTAAAAACCGCTGTTGATGAAAATGCTGATTTAATAATCTCCGGTGCAGGTTTACCGTTGAATTTGCCTCAATACCTTAATGGCAAGGATATTAAATTAATTCCTGTCGTTTCTTCAGCAAGAGCTTTTCAAATCATCTGTAAAAGATGGAAAAACCGTTTCAATAAACTGCCGGACGCCGTAATTGCCGAAGGCGTTAAAGCAGGTGGTCATTTGGGCTATTCATATGATTCTATAGCAGATGAAACTATCCCTACACTCGAACAATTAATTAAAGAAGTAGTTAAGATCGCTGATAATTTCACACCTAAAATACCTGTTATTGCTGCGGGAGGAATCTTTGACGGCAAAGATATTGCCCATTTTCTCAAATTAGGTGCTTCCGGAGTACAAATGGCAAGTCGGTTTGTCTGTACAGATGAATGTGATGCCCACGACAATTTCAAGCAGGCTTATTTAAATGCCAGGGCTGAGGATATAGTAATCATAAAAAGTCCTGTCGGATTGCCGGGAAGAATTATAAATAACAGTTTTGTAGAAAAAATCAAACAGGGTAAGACCATACCTTTTAAGTGTAATTATAAATGTCTCAAA
>CAZQXE010000008.1:0-17396 GCA_964597115.1 uncultured Pirellulales bacterium
ACCGGATTTGCTTGTGTAAAGGTACGGTCCATCCGTGACAAAACATCCCTCTGTAGCTGAAATTATTGCCCACGGTCCGTCACTTCCCCGGAACAATAACTTCGATTCACCTATCGTCTCGGAAAGGTCTTCTTTCAGGCCCATATATTCTATAGTGCCGTTGCAGATCTGGACCCATTCGTGACAATAGACGATGTAGGATTTGCCATCCTCGACCCACAACGTCCCGTCGAGAGTCATCATGTTCGTTGGCAGCGTGGAGCGATTCTGGAACGGTTTAAACGGACCGGTCGGCGAATCGCTGACCAGTATCTGCGAGCCGCGCGTTACTCTGGGACGCCAATTGGGCCATTGCTCGGGGAAGAGGTTGCGGGTGTCGAAAGTCAGGAACAGATAGTATTTGCCTTTGTAGGCGTGCAACTCAGGCGCCCAGATACTGATGACGGATATATCACCCCAAATATCCGTCGGAGGGCTGAAGATAGTCTGCGGTCCCTGCCAGTTCACCAAATCGGTACTGGTATAAGCCCGAACGCTTCTGCGACCCGGTCCTATCATATAGTACGTCTTCGAAGCCGTATCGGGCAAAATGCACACATCACGCATCCGAATATCCGCAAGCTTAACGGTGTCCACCGGCTGCGTTGCCAGTTGCTCCTGCGCCGCGACCGAAATCGATAAGCCGAATACCATCAAAATCACAAGACCGCATCTTTTCATTCTAATATTCATATTCCGTTCACCTTTGCTATCCCGATTTATCGGGACTGATTCTTAAAAAATCTTCTTATTCACCGACTGCTTTTCATTTTAGCCTCTCACGGCGTTTCGTCAAAGGAATGTAAAAATAATAATCTTTGGGACGAATATATAACGTGGTTTACTTGACTGGGAAGCAGAGTCGGATTATACTTATCATTGATCTTGTGTTAATTAGCACTTGAAGCATTGCATCATTGACAAAGCAGTTCGGGTCGCGTTACGATTGTCGCATAGAGAAATAAGGAGACTATAAATGACTGAATATATGCAATATCCGGGCTTTTGGACGCCGGGACCGGTTGAGCTTATTATTATCCTTGTTATTGCTGTGCTTCTATTCGGCAGACGACTGCCCGAGATTGCCCGCGGTTTGGGTAAGAGCCTTACCGAGTTCAAGAAGGGAGTGAACGAAGCAAAAGAAACCAAGGATGATTTAGTCGACGATGTACGAAAAATCAGCGATGATGTAGTCAATGAAGCCAAGGAGGCCACCGGGCTAAACGAAGATGATGCCAAGCACTAACGTGCCTGAGCTCAGGACTTCTTCACACTCGCCTTAAAGATTGAAATGGGCAAGACCAAAAAGAAGAAGAAAAACAATAAGATACAAGATCCCCTTGAGACAACCATGAGTCTGGGTGACCACCTTGAGGAATTGCGCCTGCGCTTGATTCATGCACTTGTCGGCCTGGTAATCGCTTCAATCATTTGTCTGGTTTTTTGCCCCAAAATAATAGCCTTAATTGAACAACCATATCTCGGCGTTATGGGCGAACAGGCCCGCCTGCAAACACTTGCCCCTGCCGATGGTTTCATCAGCTATATAAAAATAGCTTTAATCTCAGGTCTGATACTATCATCACCGTGGGTCTTCTATCAGATATGGATGTTCATTGCTGCCGGTCTTTATCCGCATGAAAAACGCTACGTTCATATCGCCACGCCTTTTTCAGCGACACTATTTGTTACGGGAGCTTTGTTCTTCGTATTAGTTGTGGCACCGCTTACGCTAAGGTTCCTTGTGCGGTTCAACCAGAGAGTCCTTGGTGTAAGCTCCAATTTCACCTTCGCGAACTATATTTCTTTTATAACCATGCTGATGCTGGTGTTCGGCGTGGCTTTTCAGACCCCGGTCGCCATCTTCTTTCTCAACAGAACAGGCTTGGTCTCCATCCAGTCTTTGTGCAGGTCAAGAAAATTCGTCCTGCTTGGTATATTCATAGTAGCGGCTATGGCTACTCCGCCCGATGTAATTTCACAGGTTACGTTAGCTATACCGCTATACGCTTTATTCGAAATTGGGATTCTGCTAAGCTGGCTTGCTGAACGCAGGAAGAAATCACAAGACCAATCCTAATAAAATCGATATTCAACATGTTCACACTTTTTACGCAACTTTTGAGTTGCTTATAGAATAGCACCTGAAAAACGAGCATTTTTAAAAAATTGGGAGATAAGGGGTCGTATGGTCGTAATTTGCTTGTATCAGCCGAATCAGGAAAATGGGACCATATTTAGGATTCGTTATTTCTTAGCTCAGCGCTTACACAGCAAGTCAGGGATTTTGCTTCTTCCTTAAAGGCTTTAATGTGTTTTTTGGGTGTTCGACCCCAGCGAGATCTCACAGATACCTATTGCCTGGCCAATGTAGCTACCTCTGATGAGCTCAAGGTCTCAGAGTAGATACGGAAGTCGTCTACAAGCCCATAGAGATATGCATCCCAGGAGTATTGAGACTTGCCGATATAGTTTTGTGTTGTTACACCGAGCGAGTCCGGAGTGAGGGTCATGTTGTTATTGCGTCCGACTTCTACGCCATCGACATAAAGGATGCCCCTACCACTCCCGAGTGTCACGGCCACGTGTGTCCATGTGCCCAATGGCAACGCACTACCTTTGTCGATCCTTTGTTCTCCGTCGCTTCCGCTCGTGGTGATGGCGAAACGCGCTCCGCCCCAACTGTCCGCGGTTAAAAACATGTTCGCTGTGGTGCCGGTTCCGATGTCGAACACACGGGACCAGGTGCTGGCTGTATTCAGTTTAACCCAAGTGCAGATAGTAAAATCAGTTAAGCCATCGACCACACCGGCAGGCAGCCTGACATAGTCGTTGTTGCCATCCAAATCCACGGCATTGCCAAATTTACCTGAGCTCCACTTAGTCCCACCAATAAGCGTGCCCATCCAACCGTTGCCGGTTGCATCGGACGCGGAGGTGCCTCTGCTCTCATCGAACTTGAGGTGGGCATGTAATCCGGTTAATTCGACGACGGTGGCTTCTGCGCTTTCGAGACTTTCACGCCTGCCGCTGACCGCGCTAACCACATAGTAATAACTGCACCCTTCGATTAGCTCAGTATCTCTATACTCCGTTGCGGTCACGCCGGTGGCGATCGTCGTGTAGGGACCACCGCTGATCGTCGAACGCTTGACCTTGTAGCTGGTCGCACCGTTGACAGTTGTCCATGTTAAATCAATCTGGGTCGAGGTTGTCGCCGTGGCACTGAGACCGGTCGGAAACGCCAAAGCCGACGGGGACAGAATGCCCCACTGCTGATGATTGTCGCCTGTGTATTCATACTGCTGCGCCGCTGCATCGTTGGTCAGCGCTGCCCCTTCGACTTGGATGCACAACCCGCCGTCGACCACCACGATACGGTGATAACCGTTGTCGGTAGGTATGACGATGAAACGACGGTCCGCGTGGCCATCATACCCCCAGGGAGCCAGATTTAGCGGCTCTTCGTTTTTGTCATAGAACGTACTCCAGCTCCACCCGTTCGAGGCCGATACAATACTGTATTGACCGGCGCCACGGTGTTGAATCCTCCACTGCTGAAGCGATGTACCGGAGTAGAGATTCTGCACAACGCACGTGTTGGACGTGTCTGCTTTCAGAGCCAGGCCGCTATTATGGTTCAGGAACTTGTAGTTACCGTTAGCGATGGGACCGGTAGCAGTAGGAGAAAGTTCGATCCAGTTCAGGTTGAATCCACCCGCAATGACCTCAACACGAAGTTTCTGCCGGCCGTATTCGAGAAATACATCCCGGGTAACGGTGGTCCATACCTGAGCGCCGCCGGTGATCGGCAACGTCCAGTCTCCGGTTCTGTCCGTGCCGTTACATATCACTCTTGTTACGCCCTGACTGTTTGGACCTGCTACGCGGAGACCAAGCTCGTAGAAGCCGGGTTCGGTGACGAAAATGGTGTATTCCAACCATTCGCCATCATTGATCCAATTGACGTTGTAACCACCGCCGGAGTCAGACGTGGTCTCAATGTCCACCCCCTCGCCGGTGCGATATTGCCCTCCCTGATTGGCAGCTTCGGTGTCACTGTAAGCTACACCCTGCCCGCCAGTGTCGAAATCTTCAGGCTGAATGCGCAGCGTACCGCTCAGGCCGGTCGTAGCCCATGGTCGATCGTCGTTGCCGTAAACACCGCGTGACACGGGCCAAAATCCGAAATCAGGCGTCCATGAAAGACCGGCTCTGTTCACCCTATCATAGAAGGCATTAGGATCGGTAATGGCTGTGCCAATAAAGTTAGGGGGAATATGCTGGAAAGTGGCCCAGGATACTTCGAGGCGTTCCAGTTCGGCCGTGAGTTCGACAGCCAGTGTATCGGTATCGCTGCCCCACTCGGCAGCCGTGAATTCCGTCATGAAACATGGATAACCGGCGCCCAAGATATGTTCTATCGACGTTGTGGTAGTTTCATGGCCCGCGTAACCGTGGACAGCTACCGCAGCGTTGGTCCAGTCGATCGACGCGGCAGTTGAAACCGACCTGATGTCGGATATGGCCAGAGGTCCGCTGGAGAGCACTGCGAAGGAGAATAATAATACGGGCGTGTCCGGCGCTTTAGAGCGGATGAGCGTATAGGCATCGGCCTCCATGTCCAGCGCCCCATGCGGATAGGGTGCGGACCAGGCGTGCGGCTCATTCTGGATTTCGTAGAGGACATGAGTCTCGTCCTTGTAACGCGGCGCATAGAAGTCCCAGAAATCCATGATATAGTCGTAATTGAACCGCCCGTTGTTGGAGCCGTTGCCGATGGTGATGATCAGGTATATACCGGCATCCCGGGTCATATCCACCATCTGATCAATACGGTTCCGTGCATAGCCGGGAGCGGTACTGCCCGCCTGGGGATAATCCATATCAAAACACTCGCCATAAAGATGAATCGCGTTGCAGCCCAGCGCTCTAATAGACTCGATCGTACTGGCTGAGGGTGGATTCCCCCACTCGGTAGAGGCAAAGGGACCGCGTAGCAGATTCCCGTTGTCGGCTAAAAAAGTTGTTCCACTCTCATTAAGAGTCGGGCGACCACGTTGTATAGTGATGGGAATGTCGGTATCGCTGAAGGTGAAGTAATCGACATCCACATAGCCCGTGTTAGAGCTGCGAACATTGGAGTTGTAGCAGAAAATAGCAAACTTCTCGCCTTGGAAGGTACCGGTCGCCCAGTCAAAAGCCAGAGGAAACTCACCCCCTAACGACATCCAGACGATTCCATCAAAGCTGTAGGAGCAAAGCCCTGTATCATTTTCAAAATCCAAATCCGTGCGCAGTAGGATCATGTCCGATTGAATGGGGACGGATGTCACGCGCGTATCGGTTTGAATGCCTCCTGAGGTATGCTCCAGAACATTCATACTCAAAAAGAGGTCTCCCCTTTGGCCGCGGTTCACGGCGATGTAAGCGCTGTATTTACCGAGTGTCCCGAAACCGCAGATATCCCCGGGCTCAAGGTTCTGTAAGTCGAATTTCACTTCGCCCCGGCTCCACGGGCCTTGCCCCTTTTGGGTCAGGGTATTGCGAGCGGTCCAGAAACCGTCTGCCTGGGTGGCTTTGAGACGAAGCCAGCCGGGCCGTTCCGTCAGCGACCAGCGTGTATTGTCGGGATTGTGATTCCACTGCCACTGTAGCCCGAGTGTGGAAGAATCAAAATCATCCGAGGTAGGCGGCTGCATCACCGGCTCGCCCTGGATGGGTTTAGTGTAGGTGCTCGCTATCACGTTGCGACGGCTGGTTGTACCGAAGACCGGCCAGTCGTTTTCCCAGAAGACCGGACCAATCCGCGTCATGCGTCCTACGGAACCGCTGTCCTGGTGAACGAAACCAAACCAATTGTCGTTGTCGTCGATGTCAACGATCGCCCCCTGGTGGCCTCCGTTAGTAGAGAGCAGGCATATATGTCCCGTTTCCCAGGGACCAAAAATGTTTGTCGCTCTCGAACACCGCAATTGAAACGGCCACACGCTTGGATTGGCATTGAACAGGTAGTAATAACTGCCGCGTTTGACCACGTGCGATCCCTCGCCTCCCCCGTTGACCACGTTGTTCCTCTGAGACACCACGGCGGAGTAATCGGAATTCAACGTAAGCACTGAAAGCGAGCCGGATCCGTAAAATATATAGCCCGTTCCGTCGTCATCAATGAAAAAACCGGGATCATGTGCGCCGCGGTCCAGTTGGTGATAATTCCACGGTCCGGCCGGATCGGAGGCATAATAGACACGAGCACCGCTTGCACCCCACGGATTCACGACTATATAAAACATCCCGTTGTAGTACCGAATACTCGATGCCCATATACCCCTGCGATAGGCAGTTTGACCATTGAGCATATCATAATCTGAATTCATATCGAGGACCGAAGCGGCATGAGAGATGATGTCCCAGTTCACCAGATCCTGTGACCGCAGCACGGTCAGGCCAGGTGAATCGGCGAATGTGGTGGAAACCATGCAGAAATCCTCGCCCACACGGATGATATCCGGATCGGGATAATCCGCGTACAGCACCGGATTTGTAAAAGTTCCGTCGCTGTTATCTGATTGATATGCGTACGCCTCAATCAGGAAAAATCCTAATATGCAGAACACCGCAATAATTGTTGTATTGATTTTGACATTTCTATTTCTCATGAGTGACTCACAGTAAATTTACGGGCAATTTGATTTTTGCCGGGATTTATAATTTAGACACATAACACCCCTAGTTTTTCTCCAGAGTACACTAATGATTTTACCATATTCTTCATAAATGGCCAAGAATTTTTTTCCGAGGCAGATTTCCTGGAATTAGCATGAAGAAATTTGAATACTATCAACTGCCATACTACTAATTACAAAAAGGCCTGTGCCGAAGGTTTCAGCACAGGCCTTGTAATAACACAAATATCCAACCAAACCACTATGGCCACAGTATTTCATCGAGCCAATGTTCCTGCAAAAGACTAACGTCTGCATCGTCTACGGTGCCATCCCCGTTCAAATCATAAAGAAGTGGTTGAAAAATATCCGGGTCAAAATCCAGATTATCTGAGATATAGATCGCATCCAGCAAGGCACCGTCTTCTCTGTAACCAATCTCAAGGGTATAATTTCCGGCAGACATCGTGAATTGTACCATCACATTTCCGTCGTCCATACTTTGCACTTGCCCCCAGCTCCAGTCGGCACTATCCACTACGTCCCATCTAATCCAGCCACTTGAGTGGTTATTTGTCTGGGTTGTAGTCCCCGGTATCCGGAGCCAGAAGGAATCATCAGTACCGGTTGGGGCGATTGTCCTGCAAAAGATCACGTATGTTCCGCCATCAACGGTAATGTTGTAACGAGCCACACCAGTAACGGGCGGCGCCGAACTACTAGCATTGCCGGGTTCTACTGTGACGTATCGACCAGCCGATGCTGTGGAATCATCATATTTCAGCATCGGTTCACTTATCGTATCGGCAGATTCAGCTTCGCGATAAACTACAGCAGAGTCTTCAGGATTAAGCGAAGAACGACCATATTCCTCCATCAGCAAATTAAGGTCCGCATCATTGACAATGCAGTCATTGTTGAGATCGTAATCAGGTTTTACTATCGAGGGAACGCATCTGCGTCGATAGACCCTGATATCATCAATGAACAAATTACCGGTACCACCTGCCTGAGGATTTTCTTTGTCACCCAAACCGATGTATATCTTTTTAACAGAGGCCAGATTCACTCCGGCATCAGTTAAATCAGAAAATAGTATGTTCAAATCCTGCCAGCCATCAAGTTGTACGGCAATCGAATTCGGGTGAGGGACAATCTTCATATTTCCTGCGCTGTCTTCCACAGCAACATAGAGTGGCTCGGCATCATTTGCCGGATCGCCTTCGAACCACAGAACCAGAGCCATAAGTTCATCTTCGGGCAAAGTCCAGTCAGCAGGAGTATCCAACGTCCTGACTACCTCGGAGAGTCCAGCGCTATTGTCATAGAACAAGGGCATCGACCACTGGCCGCTGTGGACAATATCGCCCTCCATGTAATGCTCGCCCATGATAAAGTCAGGGTCAATATGACCAGCCGTCGAACCGTTGGTCGGGTCATCGAATCCGTCCACCCATGTCACGAATACTTCATCAGGTGGAAAGTCATTATAATCCTCAAAGTCTTCCACAACGATAAAGTTGACCGTTGTAAAGCTCCAGACGTTACCCTTCCACGGACTTTCCGGATTCGAATCACTCACTCCATCGATTCGCCAATAATAGGTTGTGTCGTATTCCATAATACCGGGAGGATCGTACGTTGTATCTTCCTGGTCTTGATTGGCTAATACGTCTAACTGATTATCTCTACTGGCCTGGTTGACATCATCAAAACTGGTGCCGAAATATATGTCATGCTTATCTGCATAGGCACCCGGTCTCCAGCTAAGAACTGCATCTCGCAGTATCTCGACAGCTTTATCATAAGGATCCGGAGAGAAAGCAAATTCAACCGGAGCTCCAACCTCAAACATAGCAACCTGAACTTCCTGCTGTGTCAGTGCCGTGTTATATAAACGCAGCTCATCAATCGCACCATTGAAGCCGTTGGATCCGCCCCCCTCATCTGCGCCAATCATGATTGTCGCATCTACGGTGGGGCCGAATGTAAAAGCTCCACTACTTATTTCCTCCGAATCGATATACATCGTTGCAGTAGCCCCGTCACATGTCACTGCTACATGCTTCCATTCACCTATCGGCAGAATACCGCCGCTTGCCGGAATTTGATCCCTGCGGCCAAAGAAAATATCATTAACACCCTGGCTTATCTCGAAATACCACATCATCGAACCATCCGGTGCAGGCTCATAACTGTTTCTCTTGGCAACAATTCCCTGCCAATTGCCGTTCGGTCCATTCCATTGAACCCAGAATGCAACAGTTAATTGGCCTGTCAGCTCAGACGGATTCCAGGTACCACAATCTACCCACGCAGGCGCAGGGTTTGAGCCGTCATATAACAATGCCGCACCAAAACCTGCTGGGCCATCCATCCAAAAAGGTTCAACTTCTGCCGTGCCGTGGCGACCATAGCTCGAGGCATCCAAGATTTCAGTCCCAGTCCCTTCATTCATTGGGTAGTATGCTACAAGTTCACCAAATGAGCTACTAACAGTAAAACTCAGTACTAAAATGAAAAAAGCTAAATGAATCGACCTCTTAATCATGACAATCCTCCTAAAGAACGATTAAATATGTCCTGCTCATACACTATAAAACCTGTATCTAAATAAACATTAGTAAATAACCTCTGTGGTTATAGCATATCTTCAAGCCACATATCCGCCAAAACGGCAAAGTCTTTGAAATCAATCGTCCTTGAACCAGGCGCTTCACCCTCATATAACTCAGCGGGCGACGGCACCGGAACATTCAACTGGCCATCGCCGGGAGTAGTATCAGCCAGGTGCGCTATCTCCGCCGGTGACAGAGCACGGTTATAGATTCGGACTTCATCCAGATCGCCGTTAAAGACTTCGGGGCTATCGTCCCAACCTGCAGAACCATTGGTGTTGCCAATGGCCATACTGGCACTGGGCATACCACCAAATACAAATGGGCCGGATGCTACCTCCTGACCATTCATATAAAGTCTGGCGGTGGTTCCGTCAAACGTAACGGCTGCGTGCATCCATCTGCCGATATACTGCGTCATCGAACCGTCTTCGGAATACACATCGGTATCAGCATCCGTATACTGACGGATAGCCAGTGCATTATTACCATCGCTGGTATCAATCTCGAACATGAAGCTCAATCTATCTGGTTCCCAACCGTCTCTTTTCCCGATCAAGCCCTGGTGGGGAGCGCCGTCGTGTGGTCCGTCCCATCTGGCCCATACAGACAAAGTCATCTGGCCTGTCCCTGCCGAAGGATTCCACGTTCCAATATTCACTTTACTACCCGCACTACCGTCAATATGAACGGCCCCGTTGCCCATTAATCCGGGCGATATCCACGTAGCATTATATGCAAGGGTCCCACTGTGGTTATTGCCGGAGGCGTCCGAAACCGTAGTACCGGTCCCCTCGTTCAGCGGGTAATATGCAACAAGACCGGTTGTGCCTGGATTTGTTGCAGTAATTACTTGATCTCCAATGAGCCAGTCGTTCGCCATAATCTCAAGCTCTCGATAGTCTACGACACAATCGCCGGAAGGCGCGCCCATTGGCGCATAATCTGCCTTAGCGAAATCTGCCGAACGATTCGCAAGAATACATCTGGATTTATACAGCCGGATATCATCGATGAACACCATGCCGGAGCCACCGGGTCTGGGATTATCCCTGTCGCCGAATCCTATAGAAATCTTATCGACGTCGGTCAGGTTTATACCCTGATTCTCGAATTCGGACAGCTTGATACTCCATTCGGTCCAGCTCTCGGTCTCTAATGCATCGGGATGGTCATAATAAATAACCACGGGATTTCCCGTAATATTTGCAATAGCAACATATATTTGTTCGACAGCATTACTAACACTGCCATAAAATCGTAAAGATAGAGACTTAACATCCTCTTGAGTCCAGTCACGCTGAGAATCCAACGTCATTGTCACCTCAGAGTTTCCAACGCTATTGTCATAGAACAACGGCATAGAAAAAAGACCTGAGTGCACAATTTCACTCTCCAGGTAGTGCTCACCTCCAAGGAAATCCGGGTCGGAATAACCTGCATTGGAACCGTTTGTCGGGTCCTCGTATCCGTCTATCCATGCATTCCACACCGTATATGGTTCATAGTCGTTGTAGTCCTCGAAGTCGTCCACTACAAGAAAGTTACCCGTGGTAAAACTCCAGACCGGACCTCTCCAGAAATCAGAGTCACCTGTTTCATCTACCCGCCAGTAATATGTCGTATCGAATTCCAGGGTGCCCGGAATGAAAGTATTAACATCCAAAGTGGCTGCCGTTACGCTCGAACTCATCGACTCCATATCTGCGTCATTGACTTCGTCAAAGTCGGTGCCGAAATATAAATCGTGCGTCTCAGCAAAGTTCCCCGCACCCCAAACAAGGACAGGGTCTCTTTGTATATCCGTTTCACCATTTGCCGGATACGGTTCGTGAGCTTTATCATTACCGGAGCCCAGCAGCCGTGCGTTGTCCAGGTAGTAAACACCACCGGTTGTATAAGCACTGGCACACTCTGTTACGACCGCGAACTCCAGGTATGAAAAGGTAGGGCTGATTAAGGGGATAGCCGCAGAATAATCCCAAGAAAGCGTTTGTGTATTGTCTCCATCAGACGGATTCCAATTGCCAGCCGAGCCGAGGTCGTGCCAGACGCCGTCAGAATTGACAATTAAAATGAGCCGGGAAAATCCATCAGCACCCGTCCAATCTGCAGCTAAGCGAGTCACATCCACCGCGAAGATGTTGTGGTTAAAGAACTCCTCGGCAAATCCCATATTCTGAAGTTTGCACCATAGGACGAACCTCCATCCGGGATTAGCAACCGCCATCCTGAGGCTGCTGTCGCCCAACGTAGCCCCGGTTTCGCTGTAAGTGAAGGTGGGATTACCGGGAGGGTTATTATCGGCTACCATCCATCCATCCATATCCTGTTCCCAGTTTCCTACCACAATGCCGTAAGTTGCAGATGCCGTGCTTAGCACTAAAGCTACAGAAATGAAAGAAAGTAATTTTTTACTCATAATAATCCTCCTTCAGAATACTTACTAAAAATAACACAATTAATAATTTCTGTCTCTTCTATATCCTGTCCATACCTACTTTGGACAATTTTTTACATCTTGAGATTATCTCCTTAATTTGTCGTGCTTTGGCTTTTGGAAAATCCTGTTCCATGAAAGCGCCCATCCACCAGATGTGTGCCTGCGTAGACGCAAACTCTACCAACTACATTTATATCAAATTAGCTACTAAACAGTCAAGAAAAAACTGTCGGGATCCGCCAAGCATTACACTCATTATTTACTACAAGGTTGAAAAAAGTGTTTGCTCTGCGCAATTTGATACGCTAATCGAGGACAACCTCATCCTGATATGCCGGAACCACAACTTGCCAACCGGTTTTCTGGCCGATGTAATCAGCGAAATGCTGCGCGCTTTCGGCTTCGCCGTGCACGACAAACAGCTTTTTGGGCGGTCTTTTTAATTCGCTCAACCAATTGAAAAGCTCTTCTTTGTCCGCGTGAGCTGAAAAACCATTTATCCGCGCTATCCTTGCCTTGACCGGATAGTTTTGTCCGAGTATTCGAACTTCCTGTTCACCGTTTACGATTCGTCTTCCAAGCGTTCCAACCGCCTGATAGCCTACGAACATTATCGTGTTTTCGGGGCCGGTGATATTGTTGACAAGATGATGTTTTACTCTACCGCCTGTGCACATTCCGGAACCAGCTATGACCATAACGGTCCCTTTAATATCCTTGATAGCTTTTGACTCGTCAGTCGACCCTGTAATTCTCAGGCCGGGAAAATTGAACGGTGACTCATGGTTCGAAACCAATTCAGTCATCTCTTCATCGTATAACTCACGGTGTTTTTTAAACACTTTAGTAATGCTCGCCGCCATGGGGCTATCTAAAAATACTGTTATCTGAGGTATCGCATTCTCAAGCAGCAATTCGTTAATGTAATAAAGAAGCTCCTGAGATCGTTCGAGCGCAAAGCTCGGGACGATTATCTTCCCACCGGCTTCTTTGGTCGAGTTGACTACCTCGGCAATCATTTTCTTCGTATCATCGCGACCATGATGCACCCTGTCACCATAAGTAGACTCAATCAGGATGTAATCCGCCTCGCCCACTACGTCAGGGTCTCGCAGAATAGGCCTGTCCGGCCTGCCAAGATCGCCTGAGAACAACACGCTTCTATTATCTCCATTTTGGGTTACTGTCACCTTTATGATGGAAGAGCCGAGGACATGACCGGCCTCACAAAAACGCGCTTCAATCCCGTTGCCAATCTGAATAGTCTGGGAGTATTTAACAGATTTAAACATCGGAAAACAAGCCTCGGCATCGCTCGCTTTATATAGTGGGACCACAGGACGCGGACTTTCTCTGCCCTCTCGCTTATGTCTTTTACTCTTGAACCTGGCATCTTCTTCCTGTATCTTGGCTGAATCCAACAATATTATTTGCGCGATCTCCGCAGTGGCAGCGGTGCAGTATATCTTACCGCTAAATCCTTCTTTAACCAGCTTCGGCAACAAGCCGCAATGGTCCAGATGAGCGTGAGTTAAAAGAACAGCGTCTATACTATCCGGCGGCACGGTGAACGGTTCCCAGTTTCTGTCCCGAAATTGTCGTTCCTGATAAAGCCCGCAATCCACCAGAATTCTGTTGCCGTTGGCTTCTAAAAGGTGCCGAGAACCTGTAACGTTCTGAACCGCACCAAGAAACTGTAATTTAATCGACATATGTAACCTCATTATGATAAAAAAATTATTAAACAACAAATTCTACAGAAAACTGCCCACGGTGTCAAACATAGAACTTTTTGACAACAAAACGGCTATTGGCGGAGTAAGATTTATCAGTTTGTCGTTATGTTAAAGGCGAAAAGTTTGAATTTGACAACAAAGGCACAGATTCGTACTCTAAAATCAGTATTGCGGCTACATTTTCGGTTATTCGTAAGACCGGCAGATAATTCGTTTAAAATGAAAGGACTAGAACGATGAAAAAAATACTTATCTTGGTTGTTATTATAACAACAGGACTGCTGCCAACGGATGCACTAAACTGTTCCGCAGCAACCGGAGACACGGCCTCGAATTTTCTGCACACAGCCAGGCAAACAGGGGTCGAAATCAAAGAAGAATCCGGCGTACAAATCTGGCAAGGTCCAACTGCGGGTAAGATGAAACTGGCCGGACCTCTCAGCGGCAAGAAAATTGGCATTCTCGCCGCCAGTGAGTTCAGTGACTTTCAGGCGTACTATCTGGCTTCATACCTGAGCGAATTCGGCGGCGAACCTGTATTTATTATTATAGACTGGATTACATGGAAATTCACAAGACCAAACATCAAATCCAAGGGCGTGCAAGGCATGTTTGGGATGAATGTCGATCCGATTGGTGTGATGGGTGACGGCGCCCGCCACCGGCATAAAACCATGGATGAGGCAAATCCACAAGATTATGATGCACTGGTGATTATGGGTGGACACTCAGCAGACGTGATGGTCGCCGACCAAAAGGTCATCGATTTCATCGGCGCTGCCCATAAAAACGATGCGGTCATTTGTTCCATTGGAGGAGGCTCTCTTCCTCTGATAAGAGCGAAGATACTTAACGGCAAGACAGTTACCGGCAACAAGGTCGCTTCATTCATGTTGAAAAAAATCGCCACGTTCAAGGATGTCCCTGTTGCAAGAGACGGACGCATCATCACAGCCAGAGATACGGTGGATACTGCTGCCTTTGTACGCCAGCTTTGCAGTGTATTTGATCCTGATTTTGTTGCGGAGCGAAAGGACATACTCAAAGGTAAAAGAATCCTGATAATCGCCGGTGAGGACTTCGAAGATATCGAGCTTGCAGTTCCGGTTATGGAATACATCTACAGAGGTGCGAAAGTCAGCCTTGCTACATTTCCTGCTGCCGTTCGTTCAAGACCGCCTCTGATCGGCATGGATGTAGTAATGGGAAATTATGGATTGTCGGTGCCGTTTCAGGAGATACCCGAAAGTTACTATGAGATTGTTAAACTCTCAGAAGTTCGTGTGGAGGATTATGACGTTTTCCAGGTACCCGGCGCTTTCTGCCCCTGGAATATGGTGGTTGCCGACGAACCTGTGCAATTGTTAAAGAGGGCTTACGAGGCGGATAAAATCGTAGCGGCAATATGTCACGGTCCGATTCCTGTGGCTGCTGCGGACCTGGTCAAGGGCAAAAAAACAACCGGCTGGCTCGCCTGCAGGGACGCTTTGGAAATAATGGGTGCAGTCTATAACTGGGAATGGTCTGCGGTCGTCGATGGTCGGATAGTAACCGGGCGTGTGCCGGACGATGTTCCCGAGTTTATTGATGCTGTTACTTTCGCGCTGCTGAGCAAATAGACATTTAAGCAATAGATTAATCCATGAATAATATTTCTTAGCGATACCGCATTGGCGACAAAGGTGGTATCATACGTTAAAGCTCCGTCGAATGTCACAGTTTGACAGCTCGTTGTACGTGCAAAAAAGAAGGTAATTTTAAGGATGACAGGAGTTGCAGGGATGGTAGTATTGGTGGGAATAGATGAAGCCGGTTTCGGGCCACTCCTCGGACCGTTAGTCGTATCATCGAGCACTTTTTCTCTTCCGAATCATCTTTTGACAACCGACCTTTGGCAAATTTTCAGACGAAGTGTCGGCAACAGGCGCAAACGACTTGCAGGACGACTGCTTATCGCCGACAGTAAAAAAGCCTACAGCAAAGCGTTGGGAATCAAACACCTTGAACGGACGGTCCTGACGGTATTGAAATGTCTCGGCAAGGAGCCAACCACGCTGACCGAACTGGTTGAGCTGCTGTGTCCGGACTGCCTTGAACGCTTAAATAACTATCCCTGGTACAAAGAAGCTTCAAGTTGTTATCTTTCGACTGATGCTCCCGACAGGGCAATTGCCTCGGCTGTGCTGACCGATGACCTAGCCTCGAACGGCATGGAACTGCTGGACTTGAAAAGCCACTGTCTGGACGTAGCGCATTACAACAAAATGGTGGCTGCCGTGAAAAACAAGGCCAATGTGCTTTTTACAGCCTCATCAATGCTTATAAAAAGAGCCTGGGATAATTTTGCAGGCGACGATTTACAAGTCATGGTTGACAGGCAAGGTGGACGAGTTCACTATCGGAAGAATCTGCAGCGGATGTTTCCGGAAATGGAATTGAAAATTCTCCGCGAGTCTCCGGCTACCAGCAGCTACGAATTGCGAGCTGATAGTAAGAGTATGCGTTTGCATTTCGCAGTTGGTGCCGACGAGCGATTTTTGCCGGTCTCACTGGCATCAATGGCAAGCAAATATCTCAGAGAGCTTCTCATCGGCAGCATAAACCGCTATTTCACCGGCTTTAGTCCTGATTTGAAACCTACCGCAGGGTATTGGAAGGACGGTTTGCGTTTTATCGAGGACCTTAGAACAAATCTTCCTGATGTTAAGTTCAACAGTGAACAGTTGATTCGCTGTCGTTGACTGGCTGAATTACTGCTGTTCTAATTCTTCATTGAGCAGTCGGATGTGGCGTTGCTCTTCTTTAATGATCTTTTCGATAGTATCCTCGCAGGCCGGGTCCCTGGTAAAATCCTTCAAGCCACGATAGAAAACGATAGCTTCTTTTGACCTTCTGATAGCATCCTTAAATATTTCCTGTCTGTTTTCCCGACCAAGTGGACCTTTGAGCGAGCCCTGTTTTGTAGCAAACACGGCAAGACCCGCCATTACGTGTGGATTGGATAAGACATAATTATTAGGGTCGTAGGTTCCGAACTCGCCGGTCTGTTCAGAAAACCGCTTTCTCCTCTGTGCGAGAATCTTTTCGTGCCTGGCTTTCCAGGCAGCAAGTTTGTAGCATGTATCGCGAAGCTCGAGGTCATCGAGCCGTTCTGCCGTTTCGAGGTAAAACCTGGCACCATTGTGTTCGATTTTTTCGGCTATTTGGATAACTTCAAAGACGTTAAACTTAGTCTCCATAACGCCACCCTCTTATTAAAAAAATTAACCTAACGCAACCTTCTGCCGAATCCGGCTTATCCCATTCAACTTTAGCACAAACCGCTGAATTTTCCTACTATCAGAGTACCAAATTCATCCTGCCAATTCAATCAATCAGACAATTTTTTTTAAAAATATCCGTTTTTACAGCATCAGTGCTTAAGCAACACCATAACCAAATCTAATTAAGACAAAACTCTAGCATCTTATTAACAAACCTTCAGGACGGCAGCGGCACGGAGCTTTGAATATTTAATAGAGTGGAGAACTTCGTTAGCTTCACTTAGCGGGAATTCTTCTATTGTAGGTACTACAGGTATCTGGGCCGCCAAGGGCAGGAATTCTTCCGCATCACGACGTGTAACGTTAGCAACAGATTTAATTTCCTTTTCGAGCCAGAGATATTCGGCATACTCCAGTGGTGGGACAGGTGTCTCTTTACGAATAGCGTTTATAACCAATCGGCCGCCTCTTTCCAGAACACCCAGGGCATCCCTTACGCACTCCCCCACCGGTGTGAAATCCATAATCTTGTTGAGCTTCTCAGGCGGCTTCTCACCGGAGCGACCTGTCCAGATGGCACCGAGGCTTTGGGCCAACTCGGCGTGTTGAGCTGTTTTAGTAAAGACATAGAC
>CAZQXE010000008.1:17496-21974 GCA_964597115.1 uncultured Pirellulales bacterium
TTCATCGAGTTTTAATGGTTTGTCTTCAATCGGCGAGTGTCTATCTAATATCATCGCCTTCATTTCGAGGTTTCCCGCTCAAGCTGGTTTGCGAAGACTTCGTAGCTGTCACGACCAAAGAGACAAAAGATAACCTTTTCCAGGCCGGTCCGGCCTTTAAGATAATCGATGGTTGTTTTGAGCATTATTTCTGCACACCTCCCGAGGGGAAAACCGAAGATGCCTGTGCTGATTGCCGGAAAAGAAATGCTCTTCAGATTATTTTCGTCAGCCAGTTTAAGCGAATTCAACGTTGCATTTTTTAACTTTTCGTCCTCGTTCCCTTCGCCCATTCGAGGCCCAACGGCGTGAATTACATGTTTTGCCTTCAGACTACCGCCGGTAGTTATAACAGCACCACCAACAAATGTTGGGCCTTTTGTGTTACATTCCTGCTGGATTTCAGGGCCGCCCTTTCTTCTAATCGCACCGGCTACCCCCCCGCCAAGAACCAACTGAGCATTAGCAGCATTGACAATAGCATCGGTTTGCATCTCAGTAATGTCACCATCCAGCAATTCCAAAACGCAGTTTTCGACATTTACTCTCATAGTGCCGAGACCTATTATTTATAATAGACGAATCGTCAACTCACTAAGGTGTGCATTTTCGTTCCAACATTGATTGGCTAATATATCATGTCTCTGTCTGTAACAAATTTATCGACCTTCTTTAAAAGATTCTCTGTTTCAAATTGTATTTTTTCGTCTTTGGTTTTAGTTTTTCCCTTAATCTTGAATCCTGCATCAGCTTCTTCTTTGGCCCTGGCTTTGAACTTTTCTATTGTCTCCTCATACAATTTAACTTTCCTCTGCATTTCGGCTTCAAGTTTCGTCCTTTTCTTAGCTTCGGCTTTTACTTTCTGTTCGGCTTTCGCTCTCGCCCGAGTTTCTAACTTCGTCTTTTCCTGAGCCCTGACTTTTTCTTCAATCTCAGTCTTGAGTTTTTCCTGGGCCTCGGCTTTTGCCCGGGCATAGTACATTATTCTTTCTTTGGCTCTGGCCAGTGCCTGAGAATAAGCTCTGATTTTTTCTTCAGCTTTAACAACCGACAGAGCCTTGGCTTTGAGCCTTTGTTGGGCATCGGATTCACTGATGTTTTGCTCGCCGGGCTTGAAAAATAATGGTTCAGCAAACTGGATTGCGATACGACATACCTGTTCGCTTAGGTTATCAATCCGACAGACACGGCCGATACGACTGAAAAAAACAGCATCCAAGGAATTATTAGAGTCAAAGTGTGGGATACCAAAATCAGCCGTTACTTGCTGGCCCTGATGAATACTGCTTTGATCAGGATGGCAAAGAAACGCCATGCCCCGGCTGCAAACGTCAAACATCTGGCCCGACAAATGTTTTTCTGTAGTACTCCCGGCAAATCTAACGGGCCAGCGATAACGCAATCTTTGCTCTGCTCTTCGCTCGTCGGTGTTCTCCATTGTTGCCACCAAAATTTTTTCTCCGTAAAAACTCAAAAATAATCGCTAACGGATTCCAAATCAAGTACAAAAAAATCACCCCTACCCACTGGAATTACAGCATCTACCGGGAACAGGCTAAATCGCAGGGAGTAAATCATAGTCCCATAATCAATTTCTGAAATTGTAATAAACTTCCATTACATCAAAACACAAAAATGAATCAGCAAACCGATAAAAATAAATAACAGATTGCAAAAACCAAGGTTAATCCGACCTTGCCTTTTGTCGATACCACAATGATGTTTATTAGCGGATATAAGTACGCAGAAAAATTTCAATTCAGGAAATGAATAAAGAAAAAGGATTCAAACTAATCCGGCTGGAAATCGTTAATGGGTCAAGTTTGAAAAGGAGAACAAAATGAAAGTGCTGATAAAATTAGCGATTTTTTTAACCGTACTCACGTTTTGCCTTCCCGCTCACGCTGAAATTCTCATTTACAGCAATACCACCAAGGGCTTCGCGACTAAAGGAGAAGGCGTAACCGATCCTAACGATCCGAACATAGTGAACTGGAGCTGGAACGGCGGTGAGCAGGTAGACAGAGGATTTCTTATACTTGATGTCGAGATCGATCCAAATGATGCCACGATCGCCGAAATCAATAAAGCAACGCAGGTTGAGTATTGGAAGAATGGCCAGATAAAATATTATGAACAGATATCGTACAGCTTTGAGGCCCAAAGGATTGAGGTCGACGAGACAACCTACTGGGTACTCAGGGACATCTTTGCGCCCGAAGAGGACCAGGTTTTAATCTTCATGGTTAAAGGTAAAGCAAGGATGAACAATATTGGTTTAGGTTCAAAAGAAAACCGAAGAGAAGTTCCCTTAACGCTCGCAGGTTCAGCTCTTGCATTTCTGCAGGATGAGGATGATGGCCTGGAGTCCACCTATAAAGAAGTCCTTACTGTCTCACTAAGGCTACACCACCGGTGGACGCGGCTTGCCAATCTGTACTGGGAAACTTACGACCCATTTGTAGATTACTACAATCCATTCGAGTGGGCTGAAGGTGGCGTTAATAAAGACGGCCAGCTTTACGGCATCGTAAAAGAATGGCTCATACGGCATGGATACGTGGAAGTAGAAAATGGCAATGGATCCTGAGGAAGTATTTGATCCACAGAAATCTCTCAAAAAAATCTCGTCGTAAATTGTTAATCGGACAAGTTGAAAAAGGAGAACAAAATGAAAACTTTGGCAAAGTTGGTAATGTTGTTGGCAGTACTTTCAACTTGTATGCCGGCACAGGGAGAAATCCTCATCTACGCCAAGACTCTGAAATGCTTTGAGGCCACAGAAATAGCTCCTGATTATTGGGATGTTTATGATGGATCGCGCAAAGGATTTCTAATTCTTGATGTCGAATATGATCAGGGTAAGATTGTCGGAATAAATCAGGCAGTACAAGTGGAGTTTGGGAAGGACTACGACGGTAAATGGTTTTTTCAGAACTATCACGAGTTTGGTTCCGAAAGGATCGTGTATAATGGTGTAGTTTATTTGGTCCTGGAGGAATTTTACACAAACGAAGAATTATTGATTTTCACGTTCAGGGGCAAAACCAAAGACATGAATATTGGCCTGGGCAGAGATGAAAAAAGAGAAGTTCCCCGGCGACTCGAAGGCTTCATAATCGAAAACTACGATGTGGATTTTCTCTACAAGAGGATATGTAGTGCTTCATTGAGATTTCTAAATCGTTGGACGCAGCAGGCAAATAACCCGGACATTGGCAATCAGGATTTCGAATATGCCGAATATGACATCGTCAAAGAATGGCTCATAAGCCGCAGATACATGGAAGCCGAAGATGCCGGCCAAGACCATGGTGACATAGATGACGGCGGCCAGGATGACGGCGACCAGGATGACGGCGACCAGGACGATGACGATGATGACAATCAGAGTGGTATAATCTGGTTTCCATAAAAAGACCAAAATAGGGCTGCGAATTAAACTCGCAGCCTTATTTTTTTAACGAAGAAAGATAAACTAAGAACAGTTCAAATCCATCTTTGGCTGGAAAAAAACGAGGGTATAACGAATATTCTATCCTGACTTTAGAATTTCAACAGGCTTTGTCTGTTGTTATGACTCATTATCCATTTGGTTATGACTACCACTGTGAATAGTCATACTAATCTGAGAATCTATAAGTAATTTATCCGGAAGTCGCACTTTGAATCTCTTCCAGTCTATGCCTTTTCCGACACGATTGCGTGGAACATAGATGTCCTCTGAAATTGTCTCATAATACACTACTCCATCCTGTGCTGATACTTGAATATCTACATGAGTCTTTATGCCACTGGTCCCTGAGCTCCATTGCTTGAGTACTCCATAAATCCATGTTTTTCCGTCCTGCTGATAAACATCAGTCCATAGAATTTTGATCTTCTCGCTGTCTTGTTTTTCAACAGTAACAAGATCTTGATCAGCCAGAGAAATACGATTAGAGGAACGTGGGGGATGGACAAAAGAAGGAACATATCAAATGGCAGATGATTTGTCCATGTTAACAGAGTATGAAACTTTTTTTCGAAGGCTCAGTGATATTGTGCACGGAACGTGGCGTTCACTTGAGCGCTACCATTTACAAAAGTGTTTGAATCCTCTACATGGCGGTCATTATGTCGGGTGGACTGGAGCCACACATGATGCAGGTGTAACTATTGTTCACTTTGGGATTGATATGGCGGTACGCGTTATCAAAGGGGTTATAGATTATATGGGGTCAGCCGCCGAATCTAAGTGGGAAAAGCGTATCGGTACGATAGAGAAAGAGGCTAAGCGATTAATGGTGGAGGATATTGGTGGTGATAGCCAAGTCAGTTGAGGAGATAAAATGTTGGGGTAATATGAGAGACGTTGGGGCTGTTGAAAAAGTCCGGGGGAATTAAATGGGTACGCATGCCCCATAGGGAGCTCGCCCCATAGGAGTACATTTTTCGAT
>CAZQXE010000008.1:22074-29982 GCA_964597115.1 uncultured Pirellulales bacterium
AAATGGGTACGCATGCCCCATAGGGAGCTCGCCCCATAGGAGTACATTTTTCGATGAGTTGTGCTTGACAATAAATACGTATCTCGTGAAGCGTGAAGAGTATCTAGTATTTTGTCCCCCCGTGACCCGAGCAACGGACGACTGATTCTGGCGCTTCGGCTGGGCTGAATTACCCGATGAGATACCGGCTGCGCCTATCTCACTGGGTGAACACGGGGCTTTGTGACGCAGACATCTGCTGGAATTAAGTATGGTGGCCCCGGAATTTTGAACGGGACAGAGTTTGCGATCATGGCGAGGACGACCTCGGTCGGTAGTTGGGATGAGGCAGCTTTGAGTATAATGGTGATTTAGTTTTTGTCTTCCTCCGGTCCCGATTTGTCGGAACCAACAAATATTGTTCCGGGCTGGCCCGATTTGCATCTTCCAGGTTGTAGTTTATTTGTTGTAAACGGCCAGTCCAAGTTATTCCAAGATATTCGCTGTTGTAACAGCAATTGGAGTAGTAAGGCACAAGTTTACACAACTTTAACTGTTAAGAATTCTTTCAACCTTTCCTTGATCCACATCCATCACATACTGAATTCCACTAACTTCTTTTGCCTCACGCGTTAAGGCCGCAATATCGTCCCTGGCCATATATTCCAGAGCAAACTTGCGACTACCAGCCATTAGTTGGCGTAAGCCTTGGGCAAGGCGTTCGTAGTAGGTGTAAAGTCCCAAGGCGCCGGTCGGGAGCTCTTCGAATCCCTTATCCCCAAGCTCCTTACGAAGCATACTCGCGGTTACAAATATTTCGTCTTTCGAACTGCCGAATCGTTCGATATACACCGGTATTTGGAGTTCATCAATCGTGCGCCCAATTGTTTTACCTACCATCGCCGCAGCTATTGGGGCACGAGCCATGCCAATCAGCTTCACAAACGGTGCGCCAAGGGCAAGCCCTTTGAAGATTTGGTCTTCAAAAGCAAAACCGCCGGCTAAAGCAATTGCAGGTAGATGCCCGCCCTTGTCGGCAATGTGCTTAGCATACTGATACAAAAGCGAGTGCAAGTGCACAGGAGGAATGCCCCACTCATTCATCATTCGCCACGGACTCATACCAGTGCCGCCACCTGCACCATCGGCAGTTAGAAGGTCTATTTTGTACCGCGAAGCAAACAAGACAGCCCGCGCCAAGTCAGCAGGTCGATAAGCTCCTGTCTTGAGAAAGACGTATTTGGCACCGGCTTTTCGCAACTCCTCCACCCGTTTGGCAAATGATTCTTCGGTTACCATTCCCACTCTCGAGTGTCTCTCGAATTCTTTGAAAGCACCTTGTTCAAAAGACTTGATAACGACCGGGTCGGTTGGATTCGGCAGGACCACATAACCTCGCTCATACAACAACTGGGCCTTTTTGAGATCCGTGATTTTCACTTCCCCGCCGATATCCTTGGCACCCTGGCCCCACTTTAGCTCCACGCATTCAACTCCGAGCTTCTCGATAGCATATTCCTGTGCACCCAGTCGTGTATCCTCAACGTTTGCCTGCACGATGATAGCGCCGTAACCGTCCCTCTGATGATCTTGATAGAGCTTCACACGGCGTTTGAGATCAGCCGTATCGACTACCCGGCCGTTCTTGATAACGGATTCCGGGTCCATTCCAACAACGTTCTCACCAATGGTTAGACCGGTTCCTGCAAGAGCAGACCCAATAGCCAGACCTTCCCAATTGTTCTTGGCGATGTTTGTTGAACCAATCCCAGGAATACCCCATGGGTAGCGGAACTTTATTCCCTTATCATGACCAAAAGCAACTTCCAGATTGACTGCAGGGAAGATAGCTTTGTCACTGTCGGCTTCTATTCCATGAGCGCCAACTGCGGTTCCCATTATATTGAAGTGCGAATAGTCTACCGGATAGGTTTTCTCGGCGGCGGTAGTTACTACACCGAAAGGTTGGGGATAAATAACCTCGTGGCCGCGGTAAGCACTCTTGCCTATCTCACACATACCGATACAGCCGTCCACACATGTAACACACATACCGGAAGCTGGTACGACTGAACCTTCGGTCCGGTTCTTTGTTAGGGTTGCCGCCGAAGCATTTATCTTTGAAAGCGTAAGTGACATTTTATGTGGCTCCTTTACTTTTATTAGTCTTTCTTTATCTCGCAAGCTACGCATGGACTCATGTAGCACATCATATCGTCAAACTGTTCTTTCTCGAGGCAGGGCGGGGACAGATTCGCACAACCTCCGCAGATTGCCTTTTCCGGCTCGTTATATGTGCATCGAAGCTGGCAGGCCGGGCACACATAGATGCATCCGCCACACAGCCGGCAAACATCTGACTTAATATCAAACGGCGTACCGATACTTCTATTTTCACCTCGTCCTCTAAAACCGATAGCCTTAGCCATCATTTGCTCTTCACACATACGTACACACAAGCCACAGAGGATACAATCCTCGTACTCTTGCTTGAAACGCTGCCGGCGTATTTCGTGTGCACAAGCAAGGTCCTGGATTATTTTGGATTGCGGACAAGAGGCCAACAGCAGCTCCAATACCATTCTACGTGCCTTTTGCACTCGCTTTGATGCTGTGCGCACGCTAATTCCTTCCTCGGCAGGATAAGTGCACGAGGAAACCAATTTCGCTTTTGCTCCTTCTCCAATCTCAACCACACAAAGACGACAGGCCCCGTAAGGTGACAATCCGTCCATATGGCACAGGGTTGGGATAGGAAATCCCAGGAATCTTGCGGCTTCCAGCAGTGTGCTGCCTTCCTCGACTGAAACCTCCAAACCGTTGATTTTCAATGTAATCATGCCGACTTTTCCTCCACTGCATGAGATTCGGCTTCTTCATTTTCCGTTCGCTGAGTGAATTCCAGATCGCACCTCAGACATCTTCGGGCTTCGTGGATCGCTTGTTCAACAGACAACGCCATTTCCACTTCTGCAAAGCTCTTTTTTCTCGATTTGGCGTTGAGTGTCGCGGGTTCTACTCTTTCCGCATCTTCAAGCTCTTCATCGCTAACCACAGCGGGTTCTATGAAAACTGAAGGCAGCTTTAACTCGGGCGGCTTAACAAGCTCTTCGCCATGAAGATATCGATCTATAACTGACGCCGCTTTTTTGCCTGCAGCAATGGCATTAACAACGGTATTCGGCCCCGTCACCAGGTCGCCTCCGGCGAACACACCTTTACGATTTGTTTGAAGAGTTTTTGCATCAACTCGTAATCTGCCACCTTTATCAAGCTCCAAACCCATAGAAGCAAGACAATCGCTATCCGGACGTTCGCCGACAGCTACTATCAAGGTATCCAGGTCAATAGTAAACTCAGTACCAGGTATGGGAACAGGTCTGCGTCGGCCGCTTGAGTCAACATCACCAAGTTTGTTCCTGATGCACTGGATATCAGCCAAGCGTCCATTTCTCGCATCTATTTTTACCGGTTCTACGAATGTTTCTACTTTCACACCCTCTGCCTCAGCAGCTCTGATGTAACGTATACTTGTTGGTGAAACCAATGTTTCAAGCCTTATACCTTCCTCAAGAGCTGCCTCGACTTCTTCGGCATAAGCAGGCATTTCCTGGGCAGTACGTCGATAGAGCAGCGTTACACTTTTAACTTTTTTCTGACGAATAGCCACTCTTGCGGCATCTACGGCAGAATTACCGCCGCCAACGATACCCACACGCCCCTTAGCCATTTCCTCGCCTCTCAGATTAAATGCCTTAAGGAATTGCATTGATGGATAAATCCCTTCAGTGTCTTCCCCTTCAAGCTCCAAACGCCAGCTTTTATCCGCCCCTATTGCCAGGAAAACAGCCTCGAAGCCATCCTTGAATAATTCGTCGATGGTTATGTCCCGACCGAGGGCGGTCCCGCACCTGAGGGTGATGTTTTCATCAAGGAGCGTTTTTATCTCCTTATGTGTCACATCCAAAGGGAGGCGATAAGCCGGTATACAACTAATAAGCATTCCACCCGGCTCCTCACCTGCGTCAACGATCGTCACTTTGTAGCCAAGCAGAGAAAGGTAATGAGCGGCCGAGAGGCCGGCAGGACCCCCACCTACAACCGCTATCCTGTGAACATCCTTGCCCCGGCGAGCGGTTCTGACAGGTTTATAAACTGAGGGATCGACACGGTCTGTTATAAATCTCTTCATTGCCCGGATAGCAATTGCCTGGCCGCCGCTGATAGCAATATTACACTTGTCTTCGCACTTGCGACCGCAAACCCGAGCGCAGACCGATGGGAACGGATTGGAATCCCGAATTATTTTGTAGGCTTCTTCGTATTTACCCTTTTCAATTAGAGCAACGTAACGCCAAACCTGGGTGTCCAGAGGGCAAGCAGCCTGGCAGGGCGCACCCACTATATCTCTACACACGAAAGCATCGCACTTTTTATCAACCACGTGTCGATGATATTCATCGCGGAAATAGTGCAGGGTGCTCAGAACAGGATTCGAGGCCGTCTGCCCCAGACCGCACATCGTCGTATCCTTCACGACCTCCGCTAATTCTTTCAGAAGGTCTAAGTGTTCGAGTGTCCCTTTGCCTTTTGAGATATCATCGAGAATCTCGTACATTCGTTGCGTGCCTTTTCGACATGTGAAACACTTGCCGCAGGATTCGTCCTTCAGGAAATTCATAAAATATTTGGCGACATCCACCATACAGGTATTTTCATCCATAACAATCATGCCGCCCGAACCCATAATCGAGCCGGCATCGGCCAAGGTTTCGTAATCAACGGACAAATCGAACTTGTCGGCTGGAATGCAGCCTCCAGAGGGTCCACCCGTCTGGATCGCCTTTATCTTCGCCTTGCCTTCCGAGCCGCCGCCGATATCGTAGACAATCTCCTTGATAGTCATTCCCATTGGTACCTCGACAAGACCGGTATTCTTGATTTTGCCAACCAGGCTGAATATCTTCGTGCCGCTATTTCCCTGGGTGCCTATACTCGCAAACTTCTTGGCTCCAAGTCTGAAGATAAGCGGAATGTTCGCCCAGGTCTCAACGTTGTTGATTGCCGTAGGTTTGCCGTCAATACCTTTCTGTATGGGGAATGGAGGCCGCTGGCGCGGCTCACCCATCTTCCCTTCAATAGAGCGTATGAGCGCAGTCTCCTCACCGCACACAAATGCACCGGCACCCTTGACCAGCTTGATATCAAACGAAAAACCGGTTCCGAGAATATTCTCTCCCAAAAGACCAAGTTGTCTTGCTTGTTTTAGAGCGATATTCAAATGCTTAATAGCGATTGGATATTCATTGCGAACATAGGCTATACCTTCCGTTGCCCCAGTCCCATAGGCACCGATTATCATCCCTTCGATGATACTGTGTGGATTCCCTTCAAGTACGCTGCGGTCCATATAAGCACCGGGGTCACCTTCATCAGCATTGCACACAAGGAACTTACTATTCTGGCTTGGTTGCCTTGCCAGCAGCTCCCATTTCAACCCTGTGGGAAAGCCGCCCCCACCGCGGCCGCGTAATCCGGAACGTTTGACCTCTTCTACTACCCAAGCGTCGTTGCCCTTGGCAAACACTTTCACCAAGACCGAATACCCACCAGTTTTGATGTAATCATAAATGCGGATAGGATCGACCTTCTCATTCCAGGAAAGAAGTCTACGAACCTGTTTATTGAAAAAAGGGATATCATCCTGCTTTTCCACAGGCTCACCGGTTTCAGTATCCACGAAAAGAATATCCGTAAGCACTTCGTCCCTTGCTGTGGCCTCGACAATACGTTCCATCTCTTTGAGGCCAATCCTTGGGTAAAACACTCGGCGGGGTTCAACAAGTACGGAGGGCTCCATCTGGCAGAAACCGTGGCATCCGGTGATGCGAAGACGGACCTTTTTGGTCAGGCCCTTTGCCAGAATCTCTCGCTTGGCCACACGGATAATATCTCCCGCCCCACTGGCCTGGCCGCATGTCCCTGTGGGAATAACTATGCAAGGAATGCTTTCATCACTGGTATCAAAAAGCACTCTCCGTAACTCTTTTAGCTCATTTATAGATGATAATCTCAACACTTTGTTGCCCCTTGGAAGCATCACCGCTTTTACAGTGATGAGCTTTTACTCGCGTAAGCGGGTGTTAAACAACCGCTTTCACCTGACATTATCTTAGCTAAACTAAATCCAGCAGATGGTTCTTACAACCACGACGAGAGCAAATCTGCACTATACCCCCACCATCTACGAGCATTGGCACCATTGGCGCAGCGCATATCGAGCAATCCAAGGTGCTGGGAAATTCCACATCACAATGTGGGCAAATAAAACTAACTACCGTGTCTTTGGGAACGTCAAACTCGGAAACAAAATTGTAACTACCATACAGGCAGGAAAGTCTAAGCCAACCTTGCTTTTGGTTAGAGGATATGGTTACACGGATTGATGGGTAACCATCAATGGCAAAGGTCTCGTCTTTCAAGCTATGATTACAATGGGGGCAATTTACCTCAATGGGGAAGATTCGTTTATCCTTTTCTATCTGGAGTTTGTCATGTCCATTTCTGGCATCATCCAATAACTGACTTACCCTTGATTTTCTGACCTTTGAGAAGTAATGGCCGTCGATAACAACAACCGGCCCGAGAGCACAGGCCCCAAGGCAGTTCACCGTTTCCAGTGTAAACTCCTTATCCTCGGTTGTCTGGCCGGCCTTGATTCCTAACTGCCGTTCAAACTCTTCGACAACCCTCGGCGCACCTCGAACGTGACAGGCCGTACCAAGACATGCATAGATAACATGCTTGCCTCGAGGTTTCAAACTGAACGAACGATAGAATGTAGCAACGCTATATACCTCGACTAAAGGGCGGCCTATCTCGTTGCTCACTGTTCTTAGTGATTCTTCGGTAAGATAACCATATTCAGCCTGGATTTCTTCGAGAATGGCTATAAGTCTGCCTTTGTCCTCGGTATGCTTTTCCAGGATTCTTGAGGTGTTTGTCGAATTCACTTCTTCGGATCCCCTTGCTATTAAGAAATATTGACTTTTTAGGAACTCAGTGTCTCGCTTCGTTCTATCGGTACTCCTCACAACGCCAGATGCCCCCTTCGGGTTTCGGGAAGGTACAGTTCTTGCGGCCCTCACAATCGCTGCAAAGTCCGATGAATTTCGTTGAATCTTTGTCGAAAGCATCAGGCTCTGTCGCTAACGGCTGATCTTTTTCGGGCGATATGATCGAAGCAGTTGTGTCAATCTCGAACTCTTCGCAATAAAAGGCCGGTTTGGCAGGATCCCGTGGAAATGTGCAGGTCGAAGCATTTCTACAACTCATACAAAGCCCAAAATATCTCATATTTTCCTGCATATCTTATTCCTTATTATGCGCTTCGTTATTACATGAGATGACGCAAAAACCGTACCACCTATCGAACGATAAAAACATATTGACATTTACGTTTGGCTTGAAAGCGAAGCAATGAAAGATTTCCGCAGCTAATTGAATAGAATCAAGGTGTTTAACGAAATAATTCTTTTGATGCAATCGAGTTTATTGCGCGGTTGTACACATTTATATGTGGTACACAAGTGGGGAGATTTGAACCGCCGGGAAGAAATTACCCGGTAGCGAGAATTCAAGATGGAACCTAATCGGTCCTTTTGAGCTTTTCACGCAGGGTCTTTCGGTCGATGCCGAGTATTTCTGCAGCCCTGGTCTTATTACCGTCTTCGCTTGCCAGAACATTGTTGATGTATTCGTTTTCCACTTCGGCGAGAGTTCGGGTGAATCCCGTGTTCCGAAGAGCTGAAAAACGCATTAGAGAAGGCAGGTCTGGAACTTCTATAAGGTCCCCATCGGTCATTACTACAAGGCGCTGGATTACATTCTCTAATTCTCTTACATTTCCCGGCCAATTATAACTCCGGA